>NZ_JALOCF010000106.1 GCF_023227905.1 Methylobacter sp.
GTTAGCCGCTATTGGGCGCTGGGCCCGGCCGGTGCGGCACTGACGCTGTTTGACGGCGGCGCTAAAAACGCCCAGTACAAACAGGCCATCGACGGTTTCGACGCCAACGTCGCAGCTTACCGGCAAACGGTGCTGACCGGCTTTCAGGAAGTGGAAGACAATCTGGCCGCCTTGCGGATACTGGAAGAAGAGACTCAGGTTCAAGATAAGGCCGTCACCGCGGCCAATCTGGCGCTAGCACTGACCATCAATCAGTATCAGGCGGGAACCATCAGTTATCTGAATGTGATTACCGCGCAAACTGCGGCCTTGTCCAACCGGCAGACCGCTGTACAGCTACAGGGCGATCGACTGGCGGCCTCGGTGCAGCTGGTCAAGGCCTTGGGCGGCGGCTGGAATGTGGCAATGCTGCCGAGCCCCGATCAGGCGGGCGGGGAAGTCAAATGGACGGATTATTTGATATTTCCGGTGGATTGATTGGTTTGGGAGGTGTGTTTTTAGTTTGCCTGATAGGTTGCTATCAATTAGCGATTAATATAGTATCCGGCCTAACCGATTGCAGGAGTTGCCGCTCAAACACACGCTTCACCAGAGCTTGTTTATTTTTTAAAGAGTTTAAGATGACCGAAAGGGCTGTTGAGACATCCAAGCTCACAGAGAAGCGGTGCTTGGCTCGAAAACGTTAGACCCCACGGACGACACTCCAGGCCATTCGTTTCAACGTCTACTTCAAGACTCAGGACTCCCTATGACTCAAGCTCTTTCAGACAAAATGCATTTGATAGCAAGTCAACTTAATGACTTGAACGCCGACGGAAAGGTGAAGGCAATGACCGCAAATGAAAAGGGATACGCAAAGCTCTTGTTGATCAACAACGGGTGCAGAATGTGGGTTCATCACACTCTCGATGACAAGCTCATTCTTGATCTCATGGTCACAAAGAACGCAGAGCTCAAACACGCCGATGTTGTCAAATCCGCAGTAGCCGTGTTCTCACAGTTCGCCAAAGATGTAGGCCACATGATCTCTCATCGCTCGTGGCAGCACTCAATCAATAAGGCCGACATAAGGCAGCAGTACTACTTCGAAGTCACGAACGAAAGAGTCGAGATTATCATCGCGCTTGTCGGTAAGGTGAGGCATGCCTTCCAGACACCAGAGTAAGCCCGGTAGGGTACGCACCGCGTACCATTTTTCAAGCCAGGTAGGGTACGCACCGCGTACCATTTTTCAAGCCAGGTAGGGTACGCACCGCGTACCATTTTTCAAGCTCAATAAAAGGTACGCGATGCGTACCCTACGCCAAATTACTGTGGTCAGCGTGATTTATGACCCGTTTCCAAATCCAACCGCCACGGACAATGTCCTGATCTAAGCGAAATTGCCGTCAATCCCGGTGCAAATTGGTTAAGCGAAATAATCGTTGCAAAAAAAACTGCCCAACCCGTCAACTCGATAAGGTGCGCTATTTTATAGGATGCTGCCGACGTAAGGAGGCGCATCGTTCGGGTCATTCGTCCGCATCAATATTAAATTCCCCCGAATATCCCCAGGTGGTTGGATAAATACCCTTCGCCACGAATTGATGGAAACTCGAATGAGGCCAGTCGATAACTCGCTGTACCCTGCCATGTTTTACTGGATTCCAATGGATATAATCCACATGTTGGTTAAAATCATTTTGATCAATGATCAAATGATCCCAAAAGCGGCGTTGCCATAAACCGCGTTCACGTCGTTTGCTTCGACTTTCCGAAATTCTTTCACCTTTGTCTATAGCACGAGAAAAGTGACCTTTAAGCATATTCCAGCGAGTCGAATAATCAGCCTGGTAGGGTACGCATCGCGTACCATTTTCAAATTTTCCCGTGAATCAAATCCATAAAAGGTACGCGATGCGTACCCTACCGGGCTTTTCACCGTATTCGGAGAAAAAAGATGGTTACAAAAAGCAGCAAAATTATAAAAGGCGATGTGACTTTGTCGCATGGCGAAGAACTATTTGCTCAGTTAGCATCGTTTTATGCCACGCCCCAAACCGAATACCCTGTTGAGCGGGCAAAGTTATTCGGGTTTGATTGTTTGCGGATCAATAGCAAGGTGTTTGCTAAACTGCACAATGGTCATCTGGTCATGAAGCTTCCCGCTAACCGCATCGCGGCTTTGGTTGATTCCGGTCAGATCAATGCTTACGAACATCGGGGGCGTGTATTGAAGGAGTGGGGTGTGATTGAAGCAAGCAAAGACATCATTGCGCTGGCTGAGGAAGCCAGAGCTTTCACTGGGAACTGAGAATTGCGTATTCTGATTGATCTTAACACCTAAAATCTACCGGGCTACCGACATAAGGAGGCGCATCCTATAAACCAAACGCATCAACCAAATGGGTTTACAGCAATTCCGCCAGCCGGATAAGCCCCGTCGTTTGTTGACGTATTTGATCGGCAATCTGTTGATCCAACCGCGTTAACCAACGCTCCGGAATCTGCCCAACGCCGTATTTTGCACCTGCCAGCATGCCGACCAACGCGCCTGTGGTGTCGGCATCGCCACCCTGATTAACGGTTGCAATCAGGCAGGATTCAAAACTGTCGGTACTGAAAAAATAATGTAAAACCGTCTGCACGGTATCGACAATATAGCCCGAGGCTTTGCCCGGATAAGGGCTGTAGGCAAATTCGCCGTGTTGATCGATCAACCATTCGGCTTCCTGTTTGCAGGCGTCCATACCCTGTCCGTTAATCAAGCGATTGACGATCCGCCCCAGCGTTAATGTAGCCGCATCGGACAACGGATGATTATGGGTAATATGGCTTTGTTGTAAACTCCATTCGCTGAAATAGTCCGGCCGGTTTAATGTCGCCAGCACCACCGGCAGGTTGCGCATACACGAGCCGTTTCCTGCATCATCCTCGCGAGGTAAGCCGAATAGTTTGCCGCTATCCCGATAGCGGGTGATGCCGCGTCGACAGGTATTGCCTATATCCGGCGGATCGCTTTCCAGCCATGCGACAAAATTATCCGCAACAGCCTGAATATTCCAGCCCTGATGATCGATAATGGCTTGCCCTAATGCCAGCGACATTTGGGTGTCGTCGGTGACTTGCCCCGCTTCTAAGGTCAGCCAGCCGCCGCCGATAATATCCTGATGCACGTCGTAGCGTTTCTGGATTTGTTTCGGCGTCATAAACTCTACCGTTGCCCCCAGCGCATCGCCGCAGGCAAAGCCCAAATAAGCTCCCAACGCCCTGTTCAGTATTTGTTCTGTAGACATTTTCCTGTTCCTTAACGTTGCACTTTGACTCGATAGTCACCGCCAATCACCAGATATTCGGCTTCGCCGTGCAAGGCGTGGTGCGGCAGCAGTTCATTAAAAAAAATCAGCTTAACCATCGGCACTTCAACTTCCAGAACATAAGCGCCGAACTCACTGGCAATACTGCGGCGGTCGGTAAAAGAAACGATATTATTGAAACGAACGATTTTATGGGTTTTATCCTGATCCTGGACAATCCAATCGTCGTCCAGTGAGTTGACGCCGCGATAGAGGGTTTTATGGGTCGCCGCCGGAAACTGAAAACGTTCGATAATCCATTGGCAATATTCATATAAGAGATCCAGCTGCATGTAAATGCAGTTGTTGTGATAACGGCTGTTCATCTTTTCTTCGATATACATGACCCAGTCTTTACTGATGAAACTGGAAATCCGCTGTTTGTGATAAGTAGGAAACAGTCCGAAGCGGCTTTCGACCCAGCCTTTAAAAACTGCACCCTGGGCATTGTTAGAATCCAGCCCCCAATCCTGAATCAGTCTGAGATAACTGTTGCGATAACGTCGTCTTCCCGAGTGATCGTCCCGTAGTCGTTGCTCTGTTTCAAAGCCGAAAATGACACACA
>NZ_JALOCF010000007.1 GCF_023227905.1 Methylobacter sp.
AAAGAAAAGTATCCAAAAGAAAGGCGGCCCGGTTGCCGCTTGTGTCCTGCGCTCCTCGCTTTTGCCGAGGGTCGGCAGAAGGGGCTCCTGCCCCTCTGCCAACGTGCGGCCTCCCTGCCGCACCCCTCACGGGCCATTCTCGGCAAAAGCTCCGGTGCTCGGCGCGGCAAACGGGAGATGTACATCCTGTGCGTAACATCAGTTATCAGCCTGAAATATTCGCTAAGGTTTATAGTTTCATAAGGCGGCGAATATCTCTCTGTTCTCGCTGCTTGTCCAGTCGATTGTCGGATACTTCAAAACTGACTTGTGCCAAATAATTATTCCATTGCGTTTTTTTCCATACTTTAATCAAAGGTGTGGGTGATGGCGCTATCGAGTACAGCATTAATGTGCAAATAGTCATTAATGCCGTGGCCGTCATGTTGTTATAGCTGAATAACTTCAATGCGGTGCCAAACGATTTTTTCATTCTTAAATTGGATAAATCCGTGCTGTAGAGTTCATCCAATAGCAAATGAACCACAAGCCCCAAAGCAATAAAAATACCGTTTAACCATGCAAGTAGCGCGCTCCAATGCAAAAAATAAAAACTGATGCAGGTCATTAGCAATGAAAAAAACAGGGCTGCCAATATTGAGTGAAATACGCCGCGATGATCGGTAAGCTTATTAAACAAGGCAAACATTCCGTAGCGAATGAACAGGTAAGTGCCTACTGCAATCAATATTAACTGATGATGAGGAGCGTAACTGCTTTTAACCGTATAGAGTACGGCCGCTACGCCCGTTACAGCCAATACGTTGAACAACAGTTTTACCGGTTTTGAATTGTTCGCATCAATATCAGGCAGCAGTCCGCCTAATGTGCCCAGAAAAACAAGCCACGGTATATGAGCGGGCGTAATCAGATGGATATTTTCGGCAACTAGCGCAGCCCCGATGCTGGCAGCCGTTGCGGTGAAGAGATGGGTATTAAAATTAGCCATATAAAACAGAATCCTTTTTGAAACTAAAATGCAGATGACATTTCCTGTCTGCCATTGCGAAGTTGCCAGCACGCAAGTCTGAGCTTGTGCGCCGGCAATTGTGATGCCTGCCCGGCCTAAGCCAGCAAATTAATCAATATGTTTTCATAGATGCTGGACAAAATCTCCAAATCCTCTAAGCCGACATTTTCATTGATTTTATGGATGCTTTCATTCAGCGGGCCGAGTTCGATCACCTGTGCGCCAGTCGGGGCGATAAAGCGCCCGTCCGAGGTGCCGCCGCCGGTATCGTCAACGGTTTCAAAGCCGGTCACGGTTTTGATTGCGGCATGGGCGGCATCGGTTAATGCACCGGGTCCAGTCAGGAAAGGATTGCCGGACAAGCGCCATTCCAGCTCGTATTTAAAATCGTATTTGTCCAGTATCGCGTGGGTGCGTTGCTTGATGGTTTCCTCATCCAGTTCGGTGCAAAAACGCAGGTTGAACTGCACGTTGACGCTGCCGGGGATGATATTTTCCGCGCCGGTGCCGGCATTGATGTTAGAGACCTGCAAGCTGGTCGGCGGAAAAAACTCATTGCCGTGATCCCAGACTTCTTCGGTCAGCTCTTTTAAGGCCGGAGCAAAACTGTGGATAGGGTTGTCAGCCAGTTCAGGGTAGGCAACATGGCCTTGAATCCCCTTGATACACAGTTTGGCACACAAAGAACCGCGCCGGCCGACGCGGATCACGTCGCCGATTTTTTTATCGCTGGACGGTTCGCCAACCAAACACCAGTCTATTTTCTCGTTGCGCTGTTCCAGCACTTCGACGACTTTAACCACGCCATTGGTGGCGATGCCTTCTTCGTCGCTGGTCATCATTACCGCGATAGAGCCTTGATGACTCGGGTGTTTGGCAATAAAGCGCTCGACGGCGGTAATAAAGCAGGCGATGCCGCCTTTCATATCGGCAGCGCCGCGGCCGTAAAGCTTGTCGCCGATAATGGTCGGCTCAAAAGGCGGTGAAACCCAGGCATCGACCGGACCGGTAGGCACCACATCGGTGTGGCCGAGGAAGGTCAGCAACGGCTTGGCGTCGCCGCGCCTGAGCCAAATGTTTTGGGTGTCGTCAAAGTCCAGGCGTTCTTCGTTGAAGCCCAGTTTGATTAAGCGTGCCGCCAGCACATCCTGGCAACCGGCATCTTTTGGGGTGACCGACTCGCGGCTGATAAGGTCTTTAAGGAGTTCCAGTGTGTCGCTCATAGTAATTCAGTATGTTTGTTCTCGGTTTTTGCCGCGCCTGCTCCCGGCAGGCTTGCGGCATACCCACCATCCTTGGCGGTATAGCCAATGATTAGTTTGTTGCCGATATCTAAAACCGGGCGTTTAATCAGGGTAGGGATGGTCAGCATTAGCTGCATGGCTTTTTCCTGGGTCAGATCGCTTTGCTGTTCGGCGCTGAGCTGTCGCCAGCTGGTGCTGCTGCGGTTAAGCAGTTTTGTCCAGTCTGAATGATCGACGAAATGCTGTAGCAGTTCAGGCGTCAAGCCGTCGGTTCTAAAATCGTGGAAGCGATAGCTTATGCCGTTTTGATCCAGCCAGATACGCGCTTTTTTAACGGTATCGCAGTTCTTTATGCCGTAAAGCGTATGATTTTGTTGGTTTTGCAAATTTACAATCTCCATATGAAAGTTTCGCAACATCGCACGAATTGATTTTGAAATGGAAGGGTGCGCAGCAATCCCGGACTCGTCGAGGTTAGATCCGATAATAGGCAAGGTGATTGAGGCTGTTTCAACGACTTGAGCCGACATGACGGTCAGCGTCTCCTTGAGCGATGCCTGGGCGAGAGTCGCTCTCGGCGACGCATTCAGTAACGCAACCGGCTTGTTGACAAAAGCCTCGCAGCCGACCATCCAGTCCAAGGCATTTTTCATGACTCCCGTTACGCCGTGAGCGTATTCGGGGCTGGCGATGATAACGCCGTCCGCTTTAAGAACGCGCGCGTAAAAATCAGCGACCGCAGGCGAATCGGTTATTTCAAGATCGGGATTGAACAGCGGCAGATTGCCCAGTCCAGTGTACAGCTCGACGCAAACATTGCTAGGTGCCAGGGCGACAACGGCCCTCAGCAATGCAGAGTTCAACGATGCGGCACGCAGACTACCTGAGATAGCCAGCAATCTGACAGGCGGCATCGTTGACTCTATAGGGTGCTTACAATTGGCTGTTCAGCAATTCGTCTATGCTGGGTAGTTGCTTGTCTGATTTACAGCGGTTTTTGTAAAGGTCGACGAACTCCATGAAGGCTTGTTCCAGATCAGCCAGGATTTCTTCTTCGTTTTCGCGTTCATCTTCGGGAACGTCGGGCGAATCCAAATATTCGTGTTGCAGGGCGACTTCGCTGTTTAAAGCGAGCGTGGCGTAAATGATGGCATTGTTTGAAATTTGTTCGCTCATGGTATTGACCTCGGTTAAGTTATTGAAAGGATGCAAACAGGGCTGTTATCAGTCCTGTTCTCTAAAACGAATAGTAAGACCTTGTAAAAAGTTTCTTAAAACCTGATCGCCGCATTCGCGGTGATGTTTATGGCCTTTTTGCCTGAAAAATGAGCTGAGTTCGCCTTTGGATAACTCAAAATCAGCCAGTTTCAGGGTGTTAAGCATGTCCTCTTCTTTAAATTCCAGGGCAATTCTCAGTTTTTTGAGTATGGTGTTATTGGTTAACGGTTCCGGTTTTTTTGCCTGAGCGGGAGGGTTCTCCTGCCTGCCTCTTCTATAAACAATCAGTCCGTCCAAAAACTGTTCCATCAGCTTATTATTAAGCGGAACGAAATCCGTTTCATTGTTTTTTTTGAGCAGATTGCGCAGCTCGTCCCGGCTTATTTCTGCATCGCTTAAGGCAAAGATCTCGATCATGGTCTGATCTTTAAGCTCCAAAGCGTAGCGTACCCGGCGTAATACATCGTTGTTAATCATTGTTTGCTATTAAGTGGTTGTGTCGATTGGGATGACGCAAATCATGCTTGCGTCACCCGAGAGATAGATGGCAATGGCTGCAAAGCGAGGCCTGCACCCGGCGGCAATTAATCTCTCAACAACTCGTTAATGCCCGTTTTGCTGCGCGTTCTTTCATCAACCTGCTTGATAATAACCGCGCAGTACAGGCTGTATTTGCCGTCTGCAGATGGCAGGTTGCCCGAGACGACCACCGATCCGGCGGGAATGCGGCCATAGCTGATTTCGCCGGTCATGCGGTTGTAGATTTTGGTGCTTTGACCGATGTAAACGCCCATGGAAATAACCGAGCCTTGTTCAACGATAACGCCTTCGACGATTTCCGAACGCGCGCCGATAAAGCAGTTGTCTTCAATGATGGTTGGGCCGGCTTGCAGAGGCTCAAGAACGCCGCCGATGCCGACGCCGCCGGACAAATGCACGTTCTTGCCGATTTGCGCGCAAGAACCGACTGTAACCCAGGTATCGACCATCGTGCCGCTATCGACATAGCCGCCGATGTTCACGTAGGACGGCATCAAGATGGCGCCGGGGGCAATATAAGAACCGCGGCGGGCGACTGCGTTCGGTACGACGCGAACGCCGGCTTTGGCGAAATCTTCTTCGCTGTAGTTTGCGAATTTGCTATCAACTTTGTCGTAATAACGCGTGTTGCCGCCGTCCATCAGCTTGTTTTCGTTGATTCTGAACGACAACAATACGGCTTTTTTCAGCCACTGGTTAGTAACCCATTCACCGCTGGTTTTTTCGGCGACGCGGGCTTTGCCGCTGTCCAGTAAATTGATCGCCTCTTCGACAGCTGCGCGCACTTCAGCGGAAACGCTGCTAGGGGAAATGTCGGCACGGTTTTCAAAGGCGTCGTTAATAATTTTTTCTAGTTGTGACATGGTTTCTTTTATAAAGAGTTAAGGAAATTTTTTATGCGTTGCGCGGCTTCTACGCATTCGTCCAAGGGCGCAACCAGCGCAATTCTGACGTGGTTAAGGCCGGGATTAACACCATCGCAATCACGAGACAGGAAACTGCCGGGCAGCACAGTGATGTTTTGCCCAGCAAACAGCTGCTGGGCAAACTCGGTATCGGCAGTCGGCGTTTTCAACCAGACGTAAAAACTGGCTGGCGGTTTGGTGATTGTGCAGACGTCGCCGAGGATATCGATGAAGGCGGCGAATTTTTCCCGGTACAAACGGCGGTTTTCGATAACATGGCGCTCATCCTGCCAGGCCTGAATACTCGCATGTTGAGTAGGCAGAGGCATTGCGCAGCCATGATAAGTCCGGTATTGAAAATAATATTTCAATATCTCGGCGTCGCCCGCGACAAAGCCTGAGCGCAAGCCCGGCGCATTGGAGCGCTTGGATAAACTGTGGAAAATAACGCAGCGTTTGAATGCCGTGTTGCCTATGTTATAGGCGGTTTGCAGCAGACCGGGCGGCGGATTATTTTCGTCATCATAGATTTCGGTGTAGCACTCGTCGGAGGCGATCACGAAGTCATGTTTCTCCGCCAGCTTAAGCAGCTTCTCGTGGCTGGATTGGTCGATCACCGAACCGGTCGGATTGCCGGGCGAGCAGATATAAATCAACTGGCAGCGTTGCCATATTTCATCCGGCACCGCATCAAAATCTGGCAAATAACCGGAGTCTTCCAGCGTGTTCAAATAATAGGGTTCTGCTCCTGCCAGCAAGGCCGCGCCTTCATATATCTGATAAAACGGGTTCGGCATGATAACGACGGGATTGGCCTTGGTCGGATCGATAAGGCATTGGGCAAACGAAAACAATGCTTCACGGGTGCCGTTAACCGGTAAAACCTGGGTTTCAGGATTAATGCCGTCAGCCGGAATCTGAAAACGTCGGCTGATCCATTCGGCTATCGCCTGTCTGAGTTCAGGTATGCCTTTGGTGGTCGGGTAGTTAGCCAAACCATGCAAATGGGTTAGCAGCGCTTCCTGGACCAAATGCGGCGTGGCATGGGTTGGCTCGCCCATAGACAGGGCGATGTGCGATTTGTCTGCGGGCGGAGTAATACCTTGTTTAAGTTGCGCCAGCTTCTCAAACGGGTAGGGATGTAAGCGTTTTAAATTAGGGGTCATTGATTAATTGCAATGCGGTTGTTTACCCGCAGCTTGGGCTTGCTGAAACAGTCCCATCGCTTGCGGCATGTTCTTTTCCAGGTCTTGAATGCGTGTGGCATGCGAAGGGTGAGTCGACATAAATTCTATGGGCTGCTGGCCTTGCGCTGCCCGATCCATTTTTTGCCACAAGCCGATGCTTTGTCTTGGGTCAAAGCCCGCTTTGGCCATTAAATCCAGGCCGATCTTGTCGGCTTCGCTTTCGTGCACACGGCTGTAGGGCATCAAGATGCCGTATTGCGCGCCGACACCCAACATACCGAGCGCTGCTTGCCCGAGTACGGTTTGTGGTGCGCTGACTGCCTGAATGACGCTCATGCCCGAACTAACCGCCATTTCTTGCGATGCCCGCTCATTGCTGTGCTTGGCAAGGACGTGGCCGACTTCATGGCCGATGACCGCAGCCAATTGATCCTGGTTGTCGACCAATGCGAGCATGCCGGTGTGTACGCCGATTTTGTTGCCGGGCAAGGCAAAAGCGTTAGGCGAGGCGTCCTCAAAGACCACTACTTCCCAGGTGCCGCCCGTTTCCTGAGTAATTGACCGAGCAATGCAGCTTGCCAACTGGTTATGTTGACTGTTGGCGCTGACAGGTTTTTGTTGCTTCAGATCATTAAAAGCCTGTAGGCCCATTTGATTAATTTGTGTATCGGGCAGAAAAACAAATTGGGTTCTGCCTGTAGGGCTGGTGGCGCAAGCGTTTAATAAGAGGATAACCAGAACTGGAACTATTTTTTTGCACATAAAAAATGACCTCTAGCTGCTAATAAGACAGAGGCCATTTTAACGTAAGTTTTTATCCGAGGCTTAAAAATGTACCTGTTTGATCAAAATTTCAGGATTTTGGCGAACATCGCATCATAATCTTCTTTTGACAGCACACCGCTGACTCCGGTGCGCTGATGGGCTTTATCGAAGAAATAGGTTCTGGGCAGTTCGCCATACCATTTGGGATCGATTTCAAATTGCAGCTTCTGGGTATTGTCATCGGCATAAGCCCAGCTTTCAATGTCGGTTAACTGGTTTTTTGCAAGAATTTGCTGAATTTGCTCAGTTGAGCCCGGCTCATCCGCCGCCAGCATGATCATTTTAAGATCGGGTCTGTTTTTGTGAATATTGCTTAACAATTCCATGTCTTTCAGGCAGGAAGGACAGTTGATCGACCAGACCACCAGCATGAATGGCTGGTTGGCGTTGGCAGCTAATATTTGTTGATAACTTCCTGAGGTAAATGCAGACGGATCGGCCTGTGCCGGAATATTAAAAGCAGTGATAAATGTAAAGGCTACGCTTAGGAAAATTTGTTTTAAGGTCATGATTCAATTCCTGTGTCCGATTGTAAAAAGTTTGTTGTGTGGCTTGAGTAACATCATTTTCCGCGCCGCTCGAGAATGGTGTACAAAGCCATTCCGGACACCATCGATATAACGAATAGCCATGCTTTGGGTTGCCCTGCGGCAGCACTTACCACAGCAGGTCCCGGACAAAATCCTGAAAGCCCCCAGCCGATGCCGAACACCAGGCTGCCTAATAGCAAACGCGTATCCAGCTTGGTTGCGGAGGACAAGCGCATAGGTGCGCCAAGCAAACTGAACTGGCGCTTTTTGGCAATAGTAAAGCCAATAGCGCCGATCAAAATAGCGCCAGCCATGACGAAGGCGAGCGACGGGTCCCAAGCTCCAGCCAAATCCAGAAAACCGATGACCTTCGCTGGATCGGTCATTCCGGAAATAATCAGGCCCAACCCAAACAGCAGTCCAACGACAAAAGCATTAAGATTCAGCATGATTAGAGTCCTATCAAGTGGCGGGTCAGATAGACGGTGATAATGCCCGCCATCATGAAAGTCAATGTTGCCGCAATGGAGCGGATCGAACCGCGGGAAATGCCGCAAACGCCGTGGCCGCTGGTGCAGCCTGACGCATAGCTGGTGCCCAGGCCCACCAGCAGGCCGGCAATGATCAATTGCGCGGTGTCCGCTTCAATGGTCACAGCAGGCAGGTCGAAGGCGATTTGATAGAGATACGGCGAAGCCATCATGCCGAGCAGAAACATGATGCGCCAGATTTTGTCCCCTTGGGCGGCTTGAAGCAATCCGCCCAAAATCCCGCTAATCCCGGCAATCCGGCCATTCAATAACACAAACATTGCGGCGGCGATGCCAATCAATAAGCCGCCGAAGAGACCGGCAATGTAGGCGTCGTGAGTAAAGTCAGACAGATTCATAGATATTCTTCAAAATGTGGGCGCTATAGTTTAATCATTTGTATCATCAAAAAGGCTTAACCACCGCCAGGATTACAATGCCGACCAGAAACAAAACCGGCACTTCATTCATCCAGCGGTAAAAAACATGGCTACGGCGGTTGCGGTCATGTTTAAAATCAAGCAGCCATTGATAACAGAAATAGTGGTAAACCAGCGTCAACACCAACAGCGCCAGCTTTGCGTGCAGCCAGCCGGCAGTAGCATAAACAGCCCAGTCGTAAGCCACCAGCATCCAGATACCGAACAGCAAGGTCGCTATCATGCCCGGCGTCATAATGCCGAAGAACAGCTTGCGCTCCATTACCTTAAAACGCTCGTTGCTGATCTTGTCATTGCTCATCGCGTGATAAACATACAGGCGCGGCAGGTAAAACAGGCCTGCAAACCAAGTGACCATAAAAATCAGGTGTAGCGCTTTTAACCAGAGCATGGCTTAGCCTTTAAGTAGTGATTCGATATTTGTTTTCATTTTTGCTAAGTCAAAAAGGCCGATTTCTTTTTTAACGACCGAGCCGTCCGGGGCAATCAAAAAGGTGCTGGGCGTAAACATGATGCCACCGAAAGCCTGGGCGTGTTCCGAATTTAAATCCAGCGCCACAGGGTAGGGCAGTTGTTTGGCCTTGGTCATATCGACGACGTGGTTCGGCGGGTCGTAATACATCGCAACGGCAACCATCTCAAGGCCTGATGCATGGTATTGAGTGTAGAGGTCAATTAAGTCGGGAATTTCCTGGATACAAGACGGGCAGTCAGTCGCCCAGAACGTAACGATAACCGGTTTGCCGCGCAAATCTTTTAAAGCGATTTTTTGACCGGTGATCGTGGTGAAAGTCACATCCGGGGCGGAAGTGATGGTTTTGCCACAGCTTATTAAAGCGCTTATTAAAATGAGCGGTAACAGTAATAAACCGAACTGCCGGTATATTTTTTTCATGGGTTTGATTGCTTGAATGTCTGGGAATGGAAACAAAATAACATACCCAATTTAAAAAACCATAACAACTCCGGATTGAGTCTCTATATGCATAATTCCGGCGCAGCTTTTTAACCAGGTATAAATTTATAACTGCCCTAAATTATCCGGCAACTTCAATTTACGAGTTGGTCGAGAAGCTGCACCGGTACGGCATTATGGTACTGGGTTTGTTCATGTTCGGCTTTGAGGGTGACGAACCGTCGGTGTTCGAGGAGACTTTAAAATTCAATATCGATGCCAAGTTCGACATGTGCGGTTGTTCGTTGTTAACGCCGTACCCAGGCACTATCAACTGGTTTGAGATGATGCGCCGCAAGCAGATCGTGTCATTCGACTGGGATAAATACGATCAGTCCCATATTGTCTTCAAATCGGCCGGATTGTCGGTCGAGCAGTTCTATAACGGTTATCTGGACACTTATGACGGATTTTATACGCTGTCGCGTTTTCCGTGGGACTGCTCCCGCAACCCTGCAAACTGGGCTATCTACAACGCCTTCTTTCGCAAAGGCGGCGTTGTCACCCGTGACCCTGACCAGCTCATCGCAAGGCCGACGCCTGAACCCGAGTTCGCGGCCATGCCGCCGTTGATGCTGCAAAAAGCGGCATGGCGGGAATTGGTGATGGGCACTCCGGGAGGCGGTGGAGGAAGCACTTTTGAATAATGAGGGGGCTGCGTTCGCCAGCTACTTTGCAATAATGGCCGCGTATTGCAAAGTAGCCGGCGTATGTTCTATACCGTACAGACTAAGCTTAATCTTGCCGATAAGCTTTTGACATGAGGAGGATTTCAGAGATCACGATTGAGCTCTTACCGGCTTTATGTGATGGGTTATTAATATTGTTAGTTCCGAAGTCTTAAGTTATTTGTGGCCGTGCAATTTGTCGAAAGTATCTTGGCAACCGCATCGTCGATTTCATCGAAATGACGGTCTCAGAGGCAAGGCCATACTGTCTGGGTTTTCACTTAAAAGCGTTACCTATCAGGAGAACTACCATGTCAACTGGCACAATTTTACTAATAATCTTAATTATTATGCTGATCGGAGTCATTCCAGCATGGCCGCACAGCCGGGGATGGGGCTATGGACCCAGCGGAGGGCTTGGGCTGATATTGATTATCTTGTTAGTCTTGGTGTTGATGGGCGTCATCTAGCCGTAGATTAAGCGCCTTTTGCCGTATCTTTTATAATAACAGCCGATGCGGGTTGTCTCGTTAAGAGGCAAACCAAGCTGGAAGATATGCACTTATTCCGGCGTTTTAGTGCGAAGCTTGGTTTATTTTAAACCCGCTAAGCGGGCAGAGAGCTGATGCATCAGCAACGCGCCGAGTATAAGCAATGTGCCTGTCGCCACTTTCATGGTCAGCGGTTCGTTATTAACGGCATGACCTAACAGCAAAGCCATGACCGGTGAAATTAAGGCAACCAGTGCAACCTTGGTAGCGGTCTGGTGGATGAGCAAATAGTAATAAAGCACGAAACCAATCGTTGTTGCTATCGCCCCCAGATAGACAATGGACGCCATGCTAACAAGTGAAATTTCAGTCGGCCAATGGCCGTCAAACATTGCCCAGGTAATCAGATAAGCCGGCAGAGACAGCAACAGGCCGCCAGTCACCTGGGATAAAGCCGGTATTTTTCCATCAATGCGTTTGACCCAAACCGAACTGACAGCCTGCAAAAATGTAGACACCAGCACGCCGATGATACCCAGCGCAGCGTCATGCCCCAATTGCAATGCCGAGCCGAACATGATCCACAAACCGCTAATGCCCAGAATATAGGCCAGCAGGTTTCCCAGCGTCAGGCTCCGTTCCCCCAGCCAGATCGCCGCCAGCAAAGCCGTCATCAATGGCAAAAGGCCGAAGATCACCGAAATCCAGCCGGAAGGAATAAACTGCGCTGCCCAATAAACCACCAGCATCGACCCGTAAATTTGCACGGCCACGGCAAGGTAAGTCTGTAGCGCTTTAGAGTGCCAAGCCAAGCGTTGCCTGGACAGGCCCAGCATCAACAAGATACAAACTGTCCCGATTACCATTCGCCCGGTTACCCCGAACAGATAACCCGCTCCTTCGCCGCTCCATTTGATAGCCAGCGGTGTTGTCGACCAAAGTAAAATAACACTGATATAGGCTAGAGGTATGCGCATCAATTCAAATCGGATGGTGTAAAGAAAGGTGATAGCTATCGATTATCGATAGCTATCACCAATAGATAATTTACTTGGCCGGTGCTAATTCAAAAATGATGATTTCAGCCGCATCGTCGCCGACGTTTTCTACCGACATCAGCTCGCCCGATTCCCAAAAAACTTCGCCGGCAGAGTAGGTGTTGGCTTTGCCGCCTTCGACGACTTTTAACGTGCCTTTAACCACATAACGAGGCCCAGGGCCTTCATGGGTATGCCAAGGCGTTTTAAACGCAGGAGGAAACGCGACCCGTATCATTTTAGTATTGATGTTCGGGCTGGAAAGCTCCAGCTTCTTTTCCAGTAATACGGTTCTGTTCAGGTTGGTTTTCTCTTGAGCTGAGACAGTTTGTATGCCGCTCAAATATATCGCTGTAAGCGTTGCCAGAATAAATCCCGTTGCTTTGATAGTTGGTATTTTTGACATCTATTGGCCTCTCGGTTTTAGGTTAATTATTATTTAATTAATTCATCTTATAGCTTTATTAAAGCGGCTTAAATAAAAAAGTATACGCTAGCGCCAGCTTTTTCTAATTGTTAAATTCTTTAAATGCACACAGAATATGCGCATTATTATAACGCCTTGACCGGTTTGCCCACTGAAAGAGACGATGCTTATTGCTCTGGATTTTTAATGGCCGGCATTTAAATCACAACACCAACTGCGCATGAATATCGACAATATCACCCAAGTAAAAAACTACCTGCTTAATCTGCAAGATCAAATCTGCGCGGCACTGGAAAGCGTGGAACCTGAAGCCCGTTTTATTGAAGACCTTTGGAACAGGACCGAAGGAGGCGGCGGCAGAACGAGGGTGTTGGCTAATGGCCGGGTTATCGAGCAGGGCGGCGTTAATTTCTCGCATGTGTCCGGTTTTAAGTTACCTCCTTCTGCCACGGCTAAACGCCCGGAACTGGCAGACCGGCAATTTCAGGCGATGGGCGTGTCGCTGGTTATCCATCCCAACAATCCCTATGTGCCGACCTCGCATGCCAATGTGCGGTTTCTAATCGCGGAAAAACCGGGCGAACCGACTATCTGGTGGTTCGGCGGCGGTTTTGATTTAACGCCGTTTTATCCGTTTAAAGAAGATGTGCTGTACTGGCACCAAACCGCCCGGGCCGCTTGCCAGCCTTTCGGCGATGATATCTATCCGGCTTACAAAAAATGGTGCGACGAATACTTCTTCCTGAAACATCGGAATGAAACCCGTGGCGTAGGCGGGCTGTTTTTTGATGATTTGAACGAGTGGGGCTTTGATAAGTCATTCGCCTTTATGCAAAGCGTCGGCAATCATTATATTGACGCTTATCTGCCTATCGTGCAAAAACGCAAAGATACGCCGTATGGCGACAGGGAGCGCGATTTCCAGCTATACCGCCGGGGGCGTTATGTTGAATTTAACTTGGTTTACGATCGCGGCACATTGTTTGGCCTGCAATCGGGTGGACGCACCGAATCGATTTTAATGTCGATGCCGCCGGTAGCACACTGGAAATACAACTGGCAGCCCGAGCCCGGCAGTGCCGAAGCCGTGCTTTATGATGAATATTTAAAGCCGCAAAATTGGCTCGGTGCTTGAGTGGGTAATAAAAAAATATACGAAAATTAAAATTTTTACCATGAAGCCAAAAGTAGGCGCCTCTAGGCGACACGAAGAACACGAAGAAAAACAAAGCAAAAACTTCGTGTTTTCGTGGCGATATGTTTAATACTTCCTGCTTAGTCATTAGAACTTGCCTGAGAATAAATTGAAAACTATAATCGAGCATTTTTGTAATGGGCGGCAGATTGCGGCCTATTTATTAATTACAGACGGAAGCAATGACTAGCCACATTATGCCAACTTATGGACGCTTACCCATCACCTTCGAACGGGGAGAGGGTGCATGGCTTTTTGATCAAAACAATAACCGTTACCTGGATGCGGTATCCGGCGTAGCGGTGTGCAGCCTGGGTCATGCGCATCCTGCCGTGCATCAAGCGATCTGCAAACAAAGCGAAAAGCTGCTGCATACGTCAAACCTTTACAATATCGCCGTTCAGGAACAGTTGGCCGACAAGCTGATCGAAAAAAGCGGCATGGATAACGTCTTTTTTTGCAATTCCGGTGCCGAAGCTAATGAAGCAGCGATCAAATTGGCGCGCAAATACGGTCACGAACAAGGCATAGAAAACCCGGCGATTATCGTCATGGAAAAAAGCTTTCATGGCCGCACGCTGGCAACACTGAGCGCTACCGGCAATGCTAAAATCCAGCAAGGCTTTGCGCCGCTGGTTGAAGGCTTTATTCGGGTGCCGTACAACGATGTCAAGGCCATTGAACAGGCGGTTGAACAACATAAAAATGTCGTCGCCGTTTTGGTTGAACCCATACAAGGGGAAGGCGGCGTTAATGTTCCCGCTGACGATTATCTTAACCAAATCCGCAGTCTTTGCGACCGTCATCATTTGCTGATGATGCTTGATGAAATTCAAACCGGGGTTGGCCGTACCGGCAGATTCCTTGCTTTTCAGCACAACGGGATACTCCCGGATGTTTGCACCTTGGCCAAAGCCTTGGGCAACGGTGTGCCCATCGGCGCCTGCCTGGCACGAGGCAAAGCGGCCAAGGTATTCACAGCAGGCAATCACGGTTCCACATTCGGCGGCAATCCGTTAGCCTGTAGTGCGGCTTTAGCCGTGCTGGCGACACTGGATGCTGAAAACCTGATCGAACAAGCTGCGCAAAAAGGCGATGCGATCTGCTCGGCATTTAAAGAACAGTTACGTGGCAATACTCATGTGGTCGATATTCGCCACAAAGGCATGATGATCGGCATCGAGCTCGACAGCCCTTGCGCTGAGTTAGTGCAAGCTGCGCTGCAAAATAATTTATTGATCAATGTCACTAGTGAAAAAACTATCCGTTTGCTGCCGCCATTGATTATTAACGATCAACAAATCGCTCAACTCGTAGAAACTTTATCGACGCTTATTGTTAAGCACACGGACACCCCCCATGAATCCTAGACATTTCATCAGTCTGCTTGACTTATCCGGCGACGAATTTCGTAGTTTGATCAGTCGGGCTATCGCACTAAAAAATAACCGCGATCCTGATTATCAACCGTTAAAAGGTCAGGTCTTGGCAATGATTTTTGAAAAATCATCGACACGCACCCGTATTTCATTTGAAGCGGGTATGAGTCATTTTGGCGGCAGCGCATTATTTTTATCGCCCAGAGATACGCAGTTGGGTCGTGGCGAACCGCTGCAAGACAGCGCCAAAGTTATCTCAAGTATGGTCGATTGCATCATGCTTAGAACCGATAAGCACGAAACGGTGACTACATTCGCGCAATATTCAAGCGTTCCTGTAATCAATGGCTTAACCGACTTGCAGCACCCCTGCCAATTGCTGGCAGACATGCAGACTTATTTTGAACATCGCGGCGATATTAAAGGTAAGACGGTAACCTGGATCGGTGACGGCAATAATATGTGTCATTCTTATATCCATGCGGCCATGGTGCTGGGCTTTACGTTGAACATTGCCTGCCCGAAAAATTATCAGCCCTTAGCATCGATCGTTGACGCTGCCGGAGAACGCGTCCGGTTCTTTGATACGCCGCTGGAAGCCGCCCAGAATTCGGATCTGGTAGTCACTGATGTTTGGGCCAGTATGGGCCAGGAAGAAGAACAAAAACAACGCGAATTGGCCTTTAAGGATTATCAGGTCAACGCCGAGATCATGAAAGCTGCTCATAGCGATGCGCTGTTCATGCATTGTCTGCCCGCCCATCGGGGAGAGGAGGTCAGCGCCGAAGTGATTGACGGCTCTCAAAGCGTTATTTTCGATGAAGCTGAAAATCGCTTGCATGCACAAAAGGCATTACTGGAATTTCTCCTGTGCAACAAACCACGTTAGAATTAACCTTAGCCGCATCGGTTCACTGCCGGTTGAGACACGTCCGCCATTCCCGGCAGCCGGTCGCATCGGGTCCTTACCTATTGCGACACTTCCGCCATCTTTGGCAGTCGTCATACGACCAACAATAGAGATTCAAGTGAAAAAAATATTAAGCTCGTTTTTTATCTTATTGGTAGCTTTGGGTTCAGCTCAAGCTGAAACCGTCTACGTTACCGACAATTTGAATTTGTCTCTCAGGAGCGAAGAAAATAACACCAGCAAGGCTGTTAAACTGCTCCCGACCGGCACCCCGATGACGGTATTAGAGGAAAATAGAAGCACTGGGTTTGCTCACGTCCGCCTGAATGACGGCACGGAAGGCTATATGCCGATCCGTAATACCATGAAGGAACCGCCCAGCCGCGCTCAACTAGAGGTTGTCAATAAGAGTCTGGCAGTATTGCAGTCTGAAAATGCCACGCTCAAAGCCGAGCTGGCTACGGTAAAAGAATCCATTACCCCGGGGACGTCTCTTGAGCAGTCCTTGGCGACAGAACGCGATCATTTAAGCAGAGAGCTCAGTGAGCTGAAAAAAACCGCTGCCAGTACCATAGAATTAAAAAACCAGCGCGATGAGCTTCAAGAACGCGTGGTGAATGTTGAGCGGGAGTTGCAACAGTTCAAGCTTGAAAATCAGGCATTGCAAGACACCGCTAACCAAGACTGGTTTTTATACGGCGGCATACTCGCCCTTATCGGCGTAATCTTGGGATTCATTTTGCCTAAACTCAGTTGGAGACGTAGCAGAAGCAGCTGGGATTCTTATTAAACATTAAGGCAAAAGGCAAAAGGCAAAAGGCTAAAGGCTAAAGGCTAAAGGCAAAAAAAGCCCGGATCCTTCGCCCTTAGCCTTTAATTTTAATTATGAGTGACAAAACACCCGCACTTTTTCTTCCCAGGTCGTTGACGGCATGGAGCGCGCACCGAGCCGCGCCATGTTGCACGCTGTCGGCTTTAGCAATGAATATTTCAAAAAACCGCAAATAGGCGTTGCGCCAACCTGGAGCATGGTCACGCCGTGCAATATGCACATCAACAAACTGGCCGATGCGGCAGCGGTTGGCGTCAACAATGCCGATGGTAAGGCTGTGATTTTCAACATCATTACCATTTCCGACGGCATTTCGATGGGCACAGAGGGCATGAAATATTCGCTGGTATCCCGCATTGATAATAAGGATTCTATAAACCCATCATGGAACCACAACAATCATTCGTTAGCTGGTTTAGGGATTCATCCCCCTACATCCACGCCCACCGCAACAAGACCTTCGTTATTTCATTCGGTGGCGAAGCGGTGCTGGCTGATGATTTCAATCATCACGTTCACGATTTCGCCTTGCTGAACAGCCTGGGCATACGCCTGGTTTTAGTTCACGGCATACGGCCGCAAATCGACCAGCGTCTTGCCAAGCTGGACGTTCCCGCTCACTTTCACAATAACTTGCGCATTACCGACGATGTGGCGCTGCAATGCGTCAAAGAAGCGGCCGGCTTGGTCCGCGTGGAAATTGAAGCGCTGTTATCGATGGGGCTGGCTAACTCGCCGATGGCGGGGGCCAAAATCAAGGTGGCCTCGGGCAACTTTGTGGTCGCCAAACCCATCGGCGTAATTGACGGCATTGATTACTGCCATACCGGCGAAGTCCGCCGCATCGACAGCGCGGCCATTCACCAGCAGCTTGACCAGGACAATGTCGTGCTGATCTCGCCGGTCGGTTATTCGCCGAGTGGCGAAGTCTTTAACTTGTCGGCCGAACAGGTCGCCACCGCGGTTTCGATTGCGTTAAAAGCCGAAAAACTGGTTTTGCTGACCGAGCAAGGCTGTCTCAATCCAGACAACGGCGAACAAATCCAGCAAATGACTACCGCCGAAGCCGACGCTTTCTTACAGCAGCATCCGGACATATCCACCGATATCAGCTTGCCACTCAAGGCGGCGATGCAAAGCTGCCAATCCGGCATCGACCGCGTACATTTAATTGACAGAACCATCGACGGCGCGCTGTTGCTGGAGTTATTCAGCCGTGACGGCATCGGTACGCTGATCAGTTCGACGGCGTTTGAAGAACTGCGCCCGGCGACGCTGAACGATATAGGCGGCATTCTGGAGTTGATCAAGCCGCTGGAACAGCAAGGCAAGCTGGCCAAGCGCTCCAGGGAAAAGATCGAAATGGAAATCGCCGACTATATCGTTATCGAACGCGACGGTTTGATCATCGGTTGCACCGCTCTGCATCCTGATGTGCAAGGCCGGTTCGGCGCGATTGCCTGTCTTGCCGTGCATGCGGATTATCGAGGATCGAGCAGAGGCAACCGCATGCTTGAATATGTATACCGCAGGGCAGGGGAACTCGGGCTTAAAAAATTGTTCGTGCTGTCTACGCAAACCATGCATTGGTTTATTGAACGGGGTTTTTTATCGTCGTCTATTGCCGATCTTCCCGATCAGCTCAAGGCGCTATATAATCCGCAAAGAAATTCCAAGGTTCTCTGTAAAGATATTGGATAAGAGTTTCTCATGACTGATCACGCCGCCTGTTTATCAATTCTGCAACTATCTGATCTGCATATCTTGGCGGCTCCGGAAGATAGATTGCTGGGCATTAATACCGAGCATTATTTCCACGCTTGTCTTGAACAGGCCTTCTCTGAAAAACATCATTTCGATTTGATTCTGGTGACCGGCGACTTGGCTCAAGATCCTTGTCTTGCCAGCTACCGGCGCATCTTAAACAGTCTTGAGGCTTACGACACGCCCTGTATCTGTCTGCCTGGCAATCATGACGATTATGAACTCATGCAGCAGATATTAAATACCGGCAAGATTAACTGCCGCAAACAGGCTTTTCTGGGGAATTGGCAGCTAATTAGCCTGAACAGCCAAATCGTCGGAGACCCCGGCGGCCGTTTGGAAAATGAGGAATTGGACTTCCTTGAAAACTGCCTAATTGAAAATCCTGATCGCTACGCGCTTATCGCAGTCCATCACCATTTTCTGGAAACCAAAAGCCCGTGGATGGATACCATGATCATTGAAAATCGGCAGCAGTTATTGGCGATAATAGACAGGCATCCGCAAGTAAAAGTCGTAGTCAATGGTCATATCCATCAAGTCATGGATGTAAAGATGGCAAGCTTTCGAGTATTGGGTGCGCCCTCCACCTGTTTTCAATTTGTGCTGGAAGCCGCTGAATTCTGTGTCAGCGACACGGCTCCGGGTTATCGGTTAATACAACTGCATGCAGATGGCGGGGTTGAATCCGAGGTTATGCGTTTGCCGGAGCCATTGACGGGATTGCAAGCAAATACGCATGGATATTGAGCCGGCCAGGCTCATTATAAGAGAGTAATCTCCAGTATTTCCTGCCCGACCAGTAGACATTGATTTTCTGTTTGCGCGTAAATAAAGTGCATCCGATAAGTCCCTTTGTAGATGTGTCCGTATACTTCCAGAACGTCAAACTTGCCTTCTCCGGCAGGGTTTTTTATCGGCTTAAGCACGGTAACAAGCTCATTAATTTCAGTCCTTTCATCCAATCCGAAGTGAAAATCCAACAGTTTTTTGGCTTGAATCAGTGCATCTTTTGAACAATGATGCAGCGGTTTAGCGGCTGCAAACGTTGGCGTGATAAGTAATAAAACCAGTAACGCATATTTCATCATATTTCTCCCGAATAAAAAATTGCCGATGGTGGGTAAACATTTACCTGTTCCGTAGTTGGAAGCGCTGCTTGTGCTGAACAACCGCAATGCACTAACTTATTAACGCATAATATTGCTTAAAAAGCTGGGTACGCTCAGCCAAACCATTTGTTCCGCCATTAACTTTCTTGGTTACGGCGGTTATCACCGCGTCTGTTGAGCCACCGTCGCAGACTGTCCATATTTTATTTACATCAAAGAAAAAGCCAGCGGATGCCAATGGATAATCAGTGGCCACTAAATCAGGATTGGCAACGGTCTCGGCACGGACAGTTTTGCCAAAATCGGCGTAATTCGCTTTGCCTGTCAGTTGAATGTAGCCACGCCCCCTGAAAATATAGCCGTCACCGCTCGCTTCGTTGCCATTGCCCATTCTGTCCGCATAGACCCTAGCGCCAATCTTGGCTGGATTTCTTGCATAAGATTCATTTAACGGCTCAGGAAAGTATTTGGGAAATGTTGTTTTCAAGCCGTCGGCTGAATAATTCAAGTTCTCGTAGACGACCTTGAAACCGTCGCTTTCATCCGCGCATTGCGCTAAAAAGTGGGCCAAGCGTAAAGAGTTTGTTATAGCGGCTATAGCAGGTATCTGAGCAATGACTTCATCGGGAATATAGCCTTTAAGACTATCGGAATTAAATCCTGCTAAAGACGCCGGAAACAGCTTTGCCCATGTGGCATTTCCTACAATCCCGTCGGCGGCCAAACCATTTTCCGCTTGCCATGCTTTTACTTTCAGTTCGGTATCCGACCCGAAAATGCCATCGGCAGTTAAAGCTAGCCGAGTTTGAAGTTTTTTAACATCATCACCTTTTGAACCTTTTTCTAAAAACATGCTATCTCTCTTGTTAATTGTTTTAAATAGCGGTTAGACGCATTGCATAGGATCTTATATGGCTACTGCCGGGCGGAGTGCCGTGCCCGAAGTTACAAGGCATCAATGCAGAGGAACAGAAAGTTTTCCTAAAGTGTCTGGCTTGAGTGGCTACTTTATTAATTCTTAATTCCGATGCCTTTGTGCAAAAGATAAAGGCTGAATAATGTCAGGACAACAATAAATCCGCCGGTAATGATAAAGGTCAAATGAATATCGACATCCGTCACACCGATCAAGCCATAACGGAAGGCATTGATCATGTATAAGATGGGGTTTCCCATCGAGATGTTCTGCCAAATACCGGGCAGCATATTGACCGAATAGAAAACGCCTCCCAGGTAGCTTAATGGCGTTAACACAAAGTTCGGGATAATCGAAATGTCGTCAAAACTTTCCGCAAGTACTGCATTGATGAAGCCGGCCAAGGAAAATACGGTGGCTGTCAGCGCCGCGATTGACAGGGCGATGGCGAGGTTAGTTACGGTAATGTCTGTAAATAGCATGGATATCAAAGTTACCACGACGCCCACCAGTAATCCCCGGATAATGCCGCCACTCACGTATCCGCCCAGAATGACCCAGTTGGGTATCGGGGCAACCAGCAATTCTTCAATATTACGCTGGAATTTGGTTGAGTAAAACGAAGATACGACATTGGCGTAAGAATGACTGATAACCGACATTAAAATAATGCCGGGGACGATATAGTCCATGTAGCTGGCGCCGCTGATAGTCCCTATACGGTCGCCGATCAGCTTGCCGAAAATCAGGAAATACAGCGCGGTGGTGATAGCCGGAGGCAGCAGGGTTTGCGGCCAGATACGGATAAACCGGAATACTTCCTTGATAACAATGGTTTTAAACGCAATGGAGTAGTTCATTGTTTATCGCCTGCCGGTTTGGAGTCAGTGGAGGATGAGTCGATCAAATCCATAAATAACTGTTCCAGCCGATTGGATTTGTTTTTCAGGCTAATGACTTCAATGTTTTGTGCGCTTAACTGGGCAAAGAGTTTATTAAGCCCGTGCTCTTTAGGTACGGCAACGTTAAGCATTTTGTCGGACAGGAGTTCAATTTGACAGCCCTCAATTATCGGGGCGGTAGCAATAGGCTGGGCAAGATCCAGTACAAAATGCTCTATGTGCAGTCTTGCCAGCAAACTGGCCATATCGGAATTTTCGACTATTCGCCCGTGATTGATGATCGCGATATTGCGGCACAGGCTTTCCGCTTCTTCCAGATAGTGCGTAGTTAAAATGATCGTCGTGCCTTGCTGATTCACTTCCTGCATCATTTGCCACATGGAGCGGCGTATTTCTATATCGACGCCCGCGGTCGGCTCATCAAGAATCAATAGCTTGGGGGCATGCACTAAGGCACGGGCTATCATGACCCGGCGTTTCATGCCACCGGATAAGCGCCTGGATACAGTATCGCGCTTATCCCATAAGTCCATTTGTCTAAGGCAATATTCGGTCCGTTGCAGCGCAAGTTTGCGCGGCGTTCCATAATAGCCGGCCTGGTTTAATAGGATGCTTTTAACGGTGTCAAATTGATTGAAATTAACTTCTTGCGGAACCAGGCCGATACAGCTTTTGGCTTTTTCACGTTCGCGTCTTAAATCATGCCCAAAGATACTGACTGAGCCGCTGGATTCGGTGATCAGTGAACTGATAATGCCGATAGCCGTTGACTTGCCTGCGCCATTGGGCCCCAGCAAGGCAAAGAAATCGCCGGCCTCAACATCAAGATCGATGCCTTTTAAGGCTGTAAAGCCGTTATTATAGGTTTTTTTGAGATTACGCAGAGATAATGCATTCATGCTGAAACTAACACTTAACGGAAACCTTTAAATAAGTTAAATTACGCGCTGCATCCATGTATTTGGATGGTTAAAATCGTGTGATTTTATCAGATATTACCATGCTTCATAGACAAAACTGGATAACTCGTGCCGAAGAAACCTCCCGAAACCGTTGCTGCTGTAGACTTGGGGTCCAACAGTTTTCATATGATTGTTTGTAGTTTGACTAACGGTAATTTGCAAACTCTCGATCGCCTCAAGGAAATGGTAAGGCTTGCTTCCGGCCTGGACAAAAAAAATTATCTTGATACCGATACCCAGGAACGGGCTTTAGGCTGCCTTGAACGGTTTGGCCAAAGAATTCGCCACTTTCCGCCGGAAAGCGTCCGCGTTGTTGGCACCAGTACCTTGCGCCAAGCTAAAAACTCACAGCAGTTTTTAGAGAAAGCTGAAAAAGCGCTAAACCATCCTATCCACATCATTTCGGGAATAGAAGAAGCCCGTTTGATTTATCAGGGCGTTGCGCACAGCTTGGGCAGTAACGCCAATTTACGGTTGGTTATGGACATAGGTGGGGGCAGCACCGAATACATCATAGGTTCAGGCGACACGCCCAGGGTAAAGGAAAGTACGCCCATGGGCTGCGTAGTGGTCAGTAACGCCTTTTTTGAAAACGGTAAACTGTCCAGAGATGCCTTCACTCAAGCGACCTTGTTCGCGGAACAACAACTTGAACCGATTCAGAAACAATTTCAGCGTAAGAACTGGGACGAAGCCATCGGTGCATCAGGCAGTTTAAAAGCCATTGATAAGGTTCTTCAGGCCAAAAACTGGAGCAATAACGGTATCACCATGGAAGGCCTGGAGCATCTGGTCGCCCATATTAACCAGTGCAACCATATTGATGAGCTTAACTTGCCGGAACTCGATCCTGAGCGTCTTCCGGTATTTGTGGGCGGCGTAGCTATCGTTTATGCTACTTTCAAAAGTTTAGGTATTGAGCAAATGACCGTTTCCGATGGGGCGCTTAGAGAAGGCCTGATTCAGGATTTACTGGGACGGCTATACGATCATGATATTCGTTCGGCAACCGTGCATGTATTGGCCGACCGCTATCACATCGATAAAGAGCACGTTTTACGCGTTAAGCGGACGATTAGCTATATCCTGGATCAATTGGGCGATGATTTTTGCGGACCTAACCGCGAATATGTCGTGCAATTTTTAAACTGGGCGGCAGACCTGCACGAGATCGGCCAGGATATCGCCCACAGTCAGTACCATAAGCACAGTGCTTATATCATTGAGAATGGCGATTTTTCAGGTTTTTCCAAACAGGATCAGGTCTTATTGTCAACCATTGTAAAATCGCACCGACGCAAGATATCCCGTTCCCTGTTTAAAGAGTTACCATCTCCGTGGAATATTGATGCGCTCGTTGTGACCATTATTTTGCGCTTGTCAGTATTGTTGCACCGCAATCGGCAGGAGCATGACAAACCTGATTTTAAAATATCGTTAACAAAATCAAAGGTCCGCTTGCAGTTTCCAGACCATTGGTTGGCTCAGGCGCCGCTGACTCATGCCGATTTAATCCAGGAAGCAACTTATTTAAAATCGGCGGGATTCAAACTGGAGTTCTCTTAAACAGTCTCATGAAAACTTTTTTCAGCAACTACACCATGCGTTGTTCTCGGCATACCGTAGCGTTACTCAACGCAGGCTTACGCATGTTGTTGTATTGTGTTGGAGGATTATTAATTTTATGCATGATGCTGGTTTTTTTTGGTGTTGGCGACAAGCCTGAGCTAGAGGTGGGATGGTCGCCCACTCGTGATGACCTGGTCAGGGCGAAAAAAATTCTGCATGAAGGGGCTAAAACCAAACCTGATGAGGTTGGTATTATTGAGTTAACCGTCGCCGATCTTAATCTTGCCGGCAATTATTTGTTAAATCGTTATAGCAAAAGCGCAGTGGATTTGGAATTTAAGCATAACGAGCTGCGATTTAAAGTCACCATGACTTTGCCTGCAAACAAGGTGGGCAAGTATTTAAACGTCAGCTTCAGGTTAGGCAATGTCGAAGGCAATGAGCTTCCGGTCATAACCAAATTTAAAGCCGGAAAATTACTGTTACCGGCAAAATTGGCCGCCTTTGTTATTGACACTGTTATTCAGCATTCATCGTTGAATGAGTATTTCATTCTGGCAACCCGACCTATTAAGGCAGTTAAAATCGACGCGGAAAAGCTCACCATTACCTACTATCCGAACAAGGATACGTTGATCCAGGCGCGAAACTTCCTGACTCACACGGGCGACAATTCGACGCTTAACATATATCAGCAAAAACTCGCCGACATCGTTGCCAAACATGATGCCGCGTGGCGCTTATCGCTGGCGGACTTGTTGCGTCCATTGTTTGAGCTGGCCTACCAACGCTCTACATTGGAAAATGCCATAGATGAAAATAGGGTGGTTATTTCTGCGATTAATGACTACGTCAATAAAAAAGAAACCAAAAAACTGCTGTCTGTGCCTGATTCTATGCCTGCGACGGGGCAACAATACTCCGCTTTTTTATACAAGCGCATCGATTTGGCCCAACATTTTATAGGTTCAGCCGCGCTAACTGCCTCGGTAAACAAACAGGCGGCGCAAATCGCCGGCGAAGAAAAGGAATTAAGCGACGCGCAGGGCGGCAGCGGTTTCAGTTTTATCGATTTGGCTGCCGATAAAGCCGGTACACGCTTTGGAGAAATGGCGACATCGTCGCCGGAAAATGCACGTAAAATGCAAAAAGCCATGTCCGAGATAAAAGATTACAGCGATTTTATGCCGGACCCCAGAGATCTTCCCGAACACATGAATGAGGCAGATTTTAAACAGCGCTTTGAGTCCGTAAACAGTCCTGTTTACCAGGATATATTAAAGCAGATAGATGCCCGCATATCAGCGGCGCCCATTTACAACGCACAATAAAAAGGGAGCTAAAAAGCTCCCTTAATTTAATGGCAGGAATAACGGTTAGGCTATTCCTGAGTCAAGCTTAGTTAAAAGTAGAATCCACTGTGCCAGGCAGAGTCGGCATTGTCTGTTTAGGAAACTCGCCAGTCAAACCGTTCAAAAATGCCACAATATCGGCAACTTCTTCTTTAGATAGATCTTTGCCTAATTGCAACTTGGCCATCAAAGTAACCGCTTTATCCAGTGTTTTAACTGAGCCGTTGTGGAAGTAAGGCGCGGTCAAAGCGATGTTGCGTAAAGTCGGTACTTTCCACAAATGTTCATCGGCCTGATTTTTGCTGACTTCCGCTAAGCCTTTATCTTTGCCGAAGTGATGTTGCGCTTCCCAGTAGCCATTAGGAATGACAGGAAATTTCTGGAACATACCGGGGCCGTTAAATGCCGGACCGCTGTGGCAATTGGTGCAACCTAATTCCGCAACCTTTTCCATACCGCGAACTTGTTGGTCTGTTAAAGCCGATTTGTTGCCGGAAACATAACGGTCATAAGGGCTATTAGGTGTAATTAGAGTTCTTTCGTAAGCTGCGATGGCTTTAGTCGCAGTGTCTTTAGAGATTCCATCTTTGCCGAAAGCTTTTTCAAATGGTTCTTTATAACCTTCAATCGATTGCAAACGCGCGACGACTTCATCCCAATTTTTCATGCCCATTTCAATTGGATTGGTTACAGGACCTGCTGCCTGGTCTTCCAGGCTTGCTGCTCTGCCGTCCCAAAACTGGACTTTATTAAATGCGGCATTCCAAACTGTCGGTGCGCTACGTCCACCCGTTTGACCGTTAACGCCCATCGCAGTTGCTCTATTGTCTTCGCCGCCCAGCATGGTGTTATGACAAGAAGAACAAGAAACCGTACCGGTAGAAGATAAACGCGGATCATGATAAAGCATTTGACCTAGCTCGACTTTAGCTGCAGTCGTTGGATTATCAGCAGGCGCATCGGCCTTGGTTGGCAAAGTCTCCCAAGCCGAAGCGACCGAAATTGAACTTGCTAACGCTAACGCGGTAACCAGTGAACGAATTTTAAACATACCACACTCTCCAATTTTATTTTTAATGTTGTTAATGTGAGGGGAACCGTTGCGAGCCCGGTAACCTTAGTGCACATCTAATAGAATTGTAAGATATGCGGCGGATAAGGTACAACCAAATTTCCTTGTGCGGGTTTATGACTAGGGATGCTTATACTGCATCCTCAACAGAAATACAGGTTGAGCATGTCTTTGCAACAAGCTCACTGTATTCGTTGATAAATATTTATCTTTCATTGCTACAGTGGTTTACACTGTTTCTTAATCCTCGTTTGATACTTTATGCAGAGGAGATGGACAGCCTACCGCGTCATATCGCTACGTGAAAAGACACTGTTCTTTTGCTTTGTTCCTGTTTGACGCTTTTTTCACTACGAACGCTACACTGCACCAGGTGATTAATAATGCGCAAAATAATGATCAATCAGGCCGCTGAAAATACCCCCTCTTCCGATCTGAATTTTTTAGATATAGAACATCTTGCCCAAGTAGAGTTTACCTCGGAGTGCCGGGAGCACCCTGTTGAGTCCGCCTTGTTATTGACGGCGGATCAGGATGCCGGATGGCAGGCCGCAACTTCCGGTGAACAAACGATCCGTCTTGTTTTTGACCAGCCTCGCACTATCGAACGCATTTATTTGATATTCGATGAGCCACAACAGTCGCGCACCCAAGAGTTTGTCCTGCTTTGGTTGATGGAAAATGACAGCACTTATCGGGAAATTTTACGGCAGCAATATCATTTTAGTCCGCCTGACACGACCCGCGAAATTGAGAATTATGAGGTCAGGCTTGATCAGTTAAAGGTGCTGGAATTAAAAATAATTCCAGACATCAGCGGTAGTCAAGCTTGCGCCCGGCTTAAACAGTTGCGTCTTGCGTAAATGCCGATTTTAATCAGGTGCGGATGTCAATTGCATGCGATGGCTAAACAAATAATAAAAGACCGTGTGGGGTTATAGCTAAATCAACTAAAGAGGTAGTTATGATGTTTCCAGTATCTGCGTCAGTTGTTATTGCATTGTTGATGGGTATTGTAGGAGGCGTATTCGTGCTTTTGGAGCTGCGACGCGTTCTTAGCTATGATCAAGGCAATGAGGCTATGCAAGCCATTGCAAAGGCTATTCAAAAAGGATCGGCGGCCTTTTTGTCGCGCGAGTATCGTGTCATCGCGATTTTTGTAGTCATTGTCGCTACCCTTATTTCCGTGCTTTTACAATGGCAGACCGCGTTTTGTTTTGTGGTGGGTGCGAGTGCGTCTGCAAGCGCTGGCTGCCTGGGGATGTATGTGGCGGTTCGGGCCAACGTTCGAACTGCGGCGGCGGCTGGGCGCAGTTTGCATGAAGGATTGCGCGTTGCTTTTGGCAGCGGTTCTATTATGGGCATGGCTGTGGTTAGCTTTAGTCTTATCGGTATGACGGTATTGTTTTTGATATTTAACGGCAGTCCGAGCCAATTGGCCGACATTGCCGGCTTTGGTTTTGGCGCTAGCAGTATTGCGCTGTTTGCAAGAGTCGGTGGCGGTATTTACACCAAAGCCGCTGATGTCGGGGCTGATTTGGTGGGTAAGGTCGAACAAGGTATCCCCGAAGACGATCCACGCAATCCCGCCGTCATTGCCGATAATGTAGGCGATAATGTGGGCGATGTCGCGGGCATGGGCGCGGATTTATTTGAAAGCTATAGCGGTTCGATTATTGCTACCGCAACGTTGGGCGCCGCATTGGGTGCAAAGTCGTCGGCATTTATCGGATTGCCTTTCTTGATTGCCGCTGTTGGTATAGTTGCCAGTCTTTTTGGTATTTATATAGTCATTGGCAAACAGAAAAAACAGTCGAGCAGCAGCGAATCCAAAATCGCCCGCTTTATAGAACAATACAGAATAACAATCGACGAAAATGCCAGTCTGGATGACTTATTGGCGGCGCTACGCCATTCTGTCTGGGGGGCGTCGATGCTAATATTAGGGCTTTCTTTGATTGCCGTACTGATTTCAGGGATCAGCTTTAATTATTGGCTGGTTATTTTGACCGGCTTGATAGCGGGCAACGCCATTGCTTATGTGACTGAGTATTACACGGCATACACTGAAAAACCCACGCAAGCCATTGCTCGTGCTACGCAAACGGGCGCGGCAACTACCATTATCCAAGGCTTGGCAGTCGGTATGATAAGTACCGTTTTTCCTGTATTGATTGTCGCGACTGTTATCTTGCTGAGCATCGGACTGGGCTATGCAGCCGATGGTACTATGGCTGCCGGTCTCTATGCAGTAGCTTTAGCGGCTGTGGGTATGTTAAGTACTTTAGGTGTGACGTTGGCGACTGATGCTTACGGTCCGGTAGCCGATAATGCAGGCGGCATTGCTGAAATGAGTCATCTGCCCAGTGAAGTGCGTCATCGTACCGATGCGCTGGACAGCTTGGGCAATACCACCGCCGCTACCGGCAAAGGCTTTGCTATTGGCTCGGCGGTACTGACGGCGCTGGCTTTGTTGGCTGCTTATGTGACGGCTGCAAAGATTTATAGTTTGAATATTTTGGGAGCAACCCTGCTGCCGGGTATCTTGATTGGTGCGATGATGCCGTATCTGTTTTCTGCGTTAACTATGAGGGCGGTGGGCAGGGCGGCTCATAAGATTGTCATTGAGGTACGTCGTCAGTTTCACGAAATTCCCGGCTTGATGGACGGCACGGGGCAGCCTGACTACGAAACTTGTGTCGGCATCTGCACAGAAAGTGCTTTGCGTGAAATGGTATTGCCCGGTGCATTAGCAGTTATTGTGCCGCTGGTTGTGGGGAATATTTTGGGTAAAGAAGCCCTTGCGGGTATGTTGGTCGGCGCCATGTCATCGGGCTTTCTGCTGGCGGTGATGATGGCTAATGCGGGCGGCGCATGGGACAATGCGAAAAAATGGATTGAAACAGGGCAATATGGCGGCAAGGGTTCCGATTGCCACAAAGCTGCCGTGGTGGGCGATACTGTAGGTGATCCCTTTAAAGATACCAGCGGCCCGTCTTTAAATATTTTGATTAACCTGATGTCCATCGTCAGTCTTGTTTTTGCCACTTCCTTTGGTTCGGGGTGGTTTGGTTTTTAATATGCGCATCTATTAGGATGTACCATTTGCCGGGTTGTGTTATTAGGCAAATGGGGCATGCTCGGGTGCAAAGCTGCTTTAAGTTTGGAATCTAATCTGTGAGGTTGATATGTTTAAAAGACTGATCGTTTTGTGCATGATGACTTTTTTATCCGGTTGCGGTTATAACACGCTGCAGTCCGGCGACGAGAACGTTAAAGCGGCATGGGCGGAGGTGCTAAACCAGTATCAGCGCCGCGCTGATCTGGTGCCTAATCTGGTGAATGTGGTAAAGGGTTATGCGGCTCACGAAAAGGATGTGCTGACCGAAGTTACTGAGGCTCGCGCCAAGGTCGGATCGATTCAGGCTACACCGGAATTGGTTGATGATGAGCAGGCGTTCCAAAAATTTATTGCCGCTCAAGGGCAAATGACCAGTGCAATCTCGCGGCTGCTGGCAGTGGCGGAAAACTATCCGCAATTGAAAGCTGATGGATTGTTCCGTGACTTGCAAGCGCAGCTGGAGGGTACGGAAAACCGTATTACCGTGGCGCGCAATCGCTTTATTGCTGCGGTCAAGGAATACAATGTTACCGTGCGATCTTTTCCTACCAACCTTACGGCGATGATGTTCGGCCACAAAGCCAAGCCGAGCTTTACCGTAGAAAATGAGCAAGCTATTTCAAAGCCGCCTACAGTTGACTTTGGAGTGCCTGCACCGGTTGGCGGACAATAAAATGTTGAGAACGTTGTCTACGATATTTCCTCGTGCCCGTTACGGACTCGGGTTTTTCCTGCTGTTATTTTGCATGGAGACTTGGGCGATGGTCGGTGTGCCCGAGTTATCTCGTCGCGTCACTGATCTTACCGGCACGCTCAACGCAGAACAGGTCAACTCTTTGGAAAATAAGTTGGCAGCGTTCGAAGCCCAAAAAGGTAGCCAGATCGCAGTATTGATCGTCCCGACTACGCAACCTAAAGATATAGCTGAGTTTGGCATAGAGGTTGCCGATTTGTGGCAAATAGGTCGCAAGGGGGTCGATGACGGCGTTATTCTGATTGTGGCAAAAGATGATCGAAAAATGCGTCTTGAAGTGGGTTATGGCCTGGAGGGCGTCATTCCCGATGCAGTTGCTAAAAGAGTGATAGCGGAGACCATTACGCCGCGTTTTCAGCAGGATGATTTCGCGGGTGGTATTGATGCGGGAGTTACGCAGCTAATGAAGCTGATTGAAGGCGAACCTTTGCCGGCACCGTCTGAAAATTCGGGTGAGAATCTGGGCGAGGGATCCTTTATGTTCATTTTGGTTGGCGGCTTGATTGCAGGTTTTGCTTTGTCAGTCATGATGGGGCGGGTCATGGGCGGCATGCTGGCGGGATTGGGCACTGGCTTGGTGGCAGCGTTGGTTTTAGGGTTGGCTTTTTCGGCAGCGCTATTTGTCGGGTTAATGGTTTTTTTTATCGTTGGAGTTCGTTCGACAGGCGGACGCGGTTGGTCTAGCGGTGGCGGCTTTGGCGGCAGTAGTGGCGGCGGTTCATGGGGCGGTGGCGGTGGCCGCTTTGGCGGAGGAGGCGCATCAGGATCATGGTAAATATTAAACGTTGGTTTCGTCATGCTTTTATGCCGCCGTGGCGTTGGCGCATGCTGTTTCCCAAAGCGGCACTTGCGGACATTGAAACAGCAGTAAAGGACTCCGAGCATCGGCACAGTGCCGAGCTTCGTTTTGCTGTTGAAAATGCGCTTGCATTAAGCCAGGTTTGGCGAGGTGTTTCGGCTAGGCAGCGTGCGATAGAGGTGTTTTCGAATTTGCAGGTCTGGGATACCGAGCAAAACAGCGGCGTTTTGATTTATCTGTTGCTGGCAGATCATGAAGTCCATATTGTCGCGGATCGAGGTATTGCCAAGCGTGTGGAGCAAGTTGAGTGGAATGCCATTGCAGAAGCTATGCAGAAAGAGTTTCTGCACGGTGATTTTCTGAGCGGGTCGCTGCAAGGCATCGAGCGTATCACAACATTGCTGGCTATTCATTTTCCGCCTGGCGCAGATAATCCTAATGAGCTTTCCAATAAGCCAATTATCGTTAAACGTTGATTTAATTAATCAGCGTGCTTGTCAATTGCTAATGAAGTCACGGGCTTTTAGTTCGGTTTATTCATGCAGGACAGGTATTTAGGATTTGACGAATTTGTTGTTTCCATATACCATTGCGCGGTTATGTTAGCTCGATTACCTGAATATATAGACCCTTTGCACCTAGCTGATAAGCGCGGTGAATTGAAGGGGCAAATACCTGTAAGTAGCTTGGATCGTTTGGCCGATGTGCTGTTTAACGATACAGGAGTTGTAACTGTGGATCTTTTTTTTGGCCGGGAAGGAAGGTTGGCCAAAGTTGAAGGGCAAATAGAGGCGGTTTTGGAGCTTAAATGCCAAAGCTGCTTGCAAGCAGTGCAATGGCCTGTCAAAAATACTGTCAAGTTAGGTATTGTTACCTCAATAGATCAAGCAGACAGATTGCCCGAGGATTATGAACCGTTGTTGGTTGATGATGAAAAAATCCTTCTAAAGAACATTATTGAAGACGAATTACTGCTTGTTTTGCCTGCATTCCCCAAGCATCAGCACGATTGTCTCGCCAATAATTCATATGTCAATAAAGCGGGTTCTTTGACAGATGAGCAGCAATCGCCCCCTGAAAATCCTTTTTCCATTTTAGCCAAACTTAAAAACACTGGAGATTTATAATGGCCGTACAAAAAAGTAAAGTATCGCGTTCAAGACGTGGTCAACGTCGTTCGCATGACGCGTTAACCGGTAGAACTTTGTCTCAAGATCCGATGACAGGTGAAACTCACATTCGCCATCATGTTACTCCTGATGGCTTCTTTAAAGGTCGTCAAATCGTAAGCAACGGCGACGAAGATTAATAAATCTTTCCACCTTGCAGCATCATGATATGCCGAAGTTGATCAAATTAGGTCAGGTTCGGCTTTTTTATAATAACTCAGGAGTCATCCGTAAGCGTGAGCCTAACAATTTCGATTGATGCAATGGGCGGGGATTTCGGTCCTGAAGTCACCATTCCGGCATCGTTGGATTGTCTAAAGAGCAATCCAGACTTAAAACTGATCTTAGTGGGCGATGAAGCGGTTCTGAAACCGCAGTTAGCCCAAGCATTAATTGATTACCAAGACAGACTTACCATTCAGCACGCATCCCAGTGTGTCGAAATGGATGAGTCGCCATCCAAGGCATTAAAAAATAAAAAAGATTCGTCAATGCGGGTTGCTATCAACCTGGTCCATGGCGGACGGGCAGATGCTTGTGTTAGTGCCGGCAATACCGGAGCTTTAATGGCTACTGCCCGCTTTGTGCTTAAAATGATTCCCGGAATTGATCGGCCAGCCATCATTTCCACATTGCCGTCCATTAATGGACATACGCATGCGCTTGATCTAGGCGCTAATGTGGATTGCTCTGCGGAGCATCTTTTTCAATTTGCAGTGATGGGTGCCGAGCTGGTTAAAGCGGTTGAAAATATTGATAATCCCAAGGTGGGTTTATTAAATATTGGCGAAGAAGATGTGAAAGGTAATGAGCAGGTTAAAGCTGCGGCAAAATTACTGGAAAATTCATCGTTAAACTACATAGGCTACGTGGAAGGCGATTCTTTAAATGCGGGTCATATCGATGTTGATTTGATTGTTGCCGATGGTTTTGTCGGTAATGTCGCGCTCAAATCCATTGAAGGTGCGGCAAAAATGATTGGAACCGCATTAAAAGAAGCCTTTGGTAAAAATAGTATCACCAAATTGGCGGGGCTTTTGGCCTATCCGGTGCTCAAATCATTTAAAAAACGTATCGACCCGCGCTTGTATAACGGGGCCAGCTTTTTAGGATTACGCGGCCTGGTTATTAAAAGCCACGGAGGAGCTGATATACTGGCGTTTAAAACGGCGATTCATCTTGCTGAAATTGAAGTAAAAAAAGACGTTATAAGAAAAATAAGCGAACAAGTCGAAAAGACTTTGGCTCTGAGAGAGAATGCATGATTCGTTATTCAAGAGTAATCGGTACCGGCGGCTATCTGCCGGAGAAAGTTCTTACCAATGAACAAATATCACAAACTGTTGACACTTCCGATAGCTGGATTTTTGAGCGCACCGGCATCAAAAGCCGTCGCATTGCGGGAGCAGACGAAACGGCCTCAAGCATGGCCGAGATTGCCGCAAGACAAGCTATAGAAGCTGCCGCTTGTGATGCCGAAGAAATTGACTTAATTATTGTTGCGACCGGTACGCCGGATCGTGTTTATCCAAGTACAGGTTGTTTGTTGCAGCAGCGCTTGGGTATTAAAAATTGCGTCGCTTTTGACGTGCAGGCTGCCTGTTCAGGTTCGATTTTTGCCTTGAGCATTGCCGATCAGTATATCAAATCGGGTGCAGCCAAGAAGGTTCTGGTTGTGGGGACTGAAATCTGTTCACGCGTTGTTGACTGGACTGATCGGGGAACCTGTATCTTATTTGGGGATGGTGCTGGCGCGGTATTGCTGGGCGTATCGGATGAAGCCGGTATTTTATCGACGCATATTCATTCTGACGGTGAATATGAAGATCTACTTTATTGCCCAAATCCTCAGGCGGCTACTGAAGCCAATAAGCACGAACCCGGCTACATCAGTATGCGCGGCAACGAAGTGTTCAAGGTGGCTGTCAATACGCTGGGGCGTATAGTCGACGAAACTTTGGCGGCAAATGACATGCAGCAGTCTCATGTTGATTGGTTGGTTCCTCATCAGGCGAATACAAGAATTATCGCGGCGACAGCAAAAAAATTAAAAATGTCCATGGATCATGTCATTTTGACCCTTGAAAATCAGGGCAATACCTCATCTGCATCCGTGCTGCTTGCCCTCAATGAAGGGATTCGGGACGGTCGCATTCAGCGCGGGCAAATTATTTTGCTTGAAGCGTTTGGGGCGGGGTTCACTTGGGGTTCTGCGTTAATTAAATATTAAAAGCATATTGAAATGAATAACCAAATTTATAACTTAGCTTTTGTTTTTCCAGGCCAGGGATCGCAATCTGTCGGCATGCTAAATGATTTGGCTGCCAGTTATCCCGAGGTGAAGCATACTTTTGAACGGGCATCCGATGCGTTAGGCAAGGACTTGTGGGCTATTGTCGCAGAAGGCCCGGAGGAAGAGCTTAATCAAACACATAATACGCAGCCTGCAATGCTGGCCGCCGGTGTGGCTGTTTGGCAGCTATGGTGCAAACACAGTAACATTCGCCCTGCATGGATGGCTGGCCATAGTTTAGGTGAATATACAGCCTTGGTTTGTTCGGATGCCTTGTCGTTTGAAGACGGCATAAAGCTGGTTGCGGCAAGAGGGAGATTGATGCAGGAAGCTGTGCCTCCAGGTGTCGGCGCAATGGCGGCAATTCTGGGTCTTGAGGATCATCAGGTTGTTCAGGTTTGCGCGAACGCGGCTGAGGGTGAGATCGTTTCGGCGGTCAACTTTAATTCGCCGGGGCAGGTGGTTATTGCCGGTAACGTTGCCGCGGTTGAAAGGGCAATGCTTGCCGCGAAAGAAGCAGGTGCTAAGCGCGCCGTGCTTTTACCTGTTAGCGTTCCTTCGCATTGTGAATTAATGGAATCGGCATCCCAAAAACTGGATGAGCAATTGCAATACACTGTGATTGATACGCCAAAAGCAACGCTGATCCATAATGTAGATGTTGCGTCACACAGCGCACCTGAAGTCATCCGTAATGCATTAAAAGAGCAGCTCTATAAGCCGGTGCGCTGGGCTGATAGCATTAAATTCATGCATGACCAGGGCGTTACCAGTTTTGTTGAATGCGGTCCGGGCAAGGTGTTAATCGGGCTGAACAAACGCATCGCTAAGGATGCAGAGCATATGTCTATTTATGATCCGGAAACATTAAATAAGGTATTGGAGCAACTCAATGGATAAACAAGTAGCTTTAGTAACGGGTGCCAGTCGTGGCATCGGTCGGGCAATCGCAGAAAGATTGGCTCAGGATGGTTTTTTTGTTATCGGTACTGCTACCACTGATAACGGCGCCGATTCAATCTCCTCCTATCTGGGTGAGCATGGCAAGGGCCTAAAGCTTGATGTCGCTAACCCTGAATCTATTGAAGAAGTCGTGAAAATTGTTAATGACGAGTTTGGGGCTCCAGCTGTGCTGGTCAACAATGCAGGCATCACTCGTGACAATTTGTTGATGCGCATGAAGGACGATGAGTGGGATGATATTATCAGCACCAACCTGACTTCGGTATATCGCATGAGCAAGGCGGTGCTGCGCGGCATGATGAAAGCCAAAACAGGTCGTATTATTAATATTTCATCTGTAGTGGGCTCGACAGGTAATGCAGGACAGGCAAATTACGCCGCAGCAAAGGCCGGAATGGTTGGGTTTGCTAAGTCTATGGCCAAAGAAGTGGGGTCAAGGAATATCACTATCAATACTGTGTCGCCTGGATTTATTGATACTGATATGACTAAAGAGTTGAGTGATGATATTAAAAATACCTTGCTGACATCTATTCCCCTGTCCCGTTTGGGTAAAGCGGAAGAGATCGCTCATACGGTTTCATTTTTGGCATCCGACGGCGCAGCTTATATCACTGGTGAAAATATTCATGTTAATGGTGGCATGTTCATGCCGTAAGAGGTGTTGCCTATAGTCGGTATCAGTAATGTTCATGCCTTTATATTGTGATATTCTTGCAATATAAAGTATAATTCTCCCCGCCGTCTGGAATTTCCGGAGACGGGATTTCAAATAAAATTAATAACAATACTATTGTAGGTCTTGGATTAGACGCCGGGAAACTTACATTGTTTGAGGACAATAAATATGAGTAACATTGAAGAACGAGTAAAAAAGATTGTTGCAGAACAATTGGGTGTTAAAGAAGATATCGCTACTGATGCTTCATTTGTAGATGATCTTGGTGCTGATTCTCTTGATACAGTTGAACTCGTCATGGCTCTTGAAGAAGAATTCGAATGCGAAATTCCAGACGATGAAGCTGAAAAAATTACAACTGTTCAGCAAGCTATCGATTACGTAGTAAAAAACGCTTAAAAACTAATCTTAGTTTATGAACTTGTAGGTTGGGTTACGGGCTGCATGGACGCAGAAGGTACGGCTCCACGGATGGAGGAGGTAGAGCACAGGGAGCACCAAAAGCAGGCGCTCTAGGCGATGCAGGAGCAATTGTCGACGACTGCATGTATGCAGAAAGCACAGAGTAATTGCCAAACGTAAGCGTAACCCACACTTAGTGCTTCGGTGTCTTATGACGGCGCACTTTCGGCCTATATGACTAATTCTTTATTCCCTCCTTTATTTTTCTTACGGTAAATCACATTGAGCAAACGTCGAGTTGTAATAACTGGATTAGGCGCAATCACGCCTTTAGCTAACACGGTCTCAGAAACATGGGATGGTATTATTAATGGCAAAAGCGGCATAAGCCCAATTGATTCCTTCGATATTTCTCCTTTTGCCACCACTTTTGGCGGCGTTATAAGAAATTTTGATATTAGCCAATATATTCCGGAAAAAGATGCCAAACGCATGGATGGATTTATCCATTACGGCATCGCAGCGGGGTGTCAGGCGATTGAAGATTCAGGTATTGAAGTAACCGAAGCTAATGCCGAGCGTATTGGTGTTGCTATCGGGTCTGGTATAGGCGGAATTACCGGTATTGAAGAATGCTATGCACTCTATGATAAAAGCGGTCCACGCCGTATCTCGCCGTTTTTTGTTCCCGGTAACATTATCAACATGATTTCAGGCAACCTTTCGATCAAATATGGATTAAAAGGCCCGAATTACGCCATTGTTACGGCTTGTTCCACAGGTACGCATAACATCGGCGATGCTGCGCGTTTAATTAAATACGGCGATGCTGATGTAATGATTGCGGGCGGTGCGGAACGTTGCACAACCTCACCGACAGCAATGGGCGGTTTTGCTTCGGCAAAAGCCTTGTCCCGCCGCAACGATGATCCGCAAGCCGCCAGCCGCCCTTGGGACAAAGACCGTGACGGCTTTGTGCTCAGCGATGGCGCAGGTGTTGTGGTTCTTGAAGAACTGGAACATGCCAAAGCGCGAGGCGCAAAAATTTACGCTGAATTGGTAGGCTTTGGTATGAGCGGTGACGCTTATCACATGACTACACCTTCACCCGGTGGCGAAGGCGCTGCACGTTGCATGAAAAATGCCTTGCGTGATGCCGGACTGAATGCCGATGCTGTCGATTACATCAATGCGCATGGCACGTCAACACCGGCCGGCGATGTGGGCGAAACTCAAGCGATGAAAGCCGCATTGGGCGACCATGCCTATAAAGTTGCCGTCAGTTCGACAAAGTCGATGATCGGTCATTTATTAGGTGCAGCCGGTGGCATTGAAGCCGTACTGACCGCATTAAGCATCAAAAATCAAATTGCTCCGCCGACCATCAATCTGGAAAATCAAGACCCGGAATGTGATCTGGACTTTGTTCCGAATACTGCGAGAAACATGAAAATTGATGTAGCAATGTCCAATTCCTTTGGCTTTGGCGGTACTAATGGTTCGTTAATTTTTAAACGGTATGAGTAATTAGTTTTCAGTAATTCTCGCAAAAACTGAAAGCTATGAATCAAAAAAATGATTCTCATCAATGGTGAAAGCAAGGAGCATATCGAAATATCTGATCGCGGTTTTCAATACGGCGACGGACTCTTTGAAACCATTGAAATTAGAGACGGGCAAGCTGTTTTTCTCGAACGCCATTTGCAACGGCTGAATGCCGGTTGTCAGCGACTTTACATCCCTTTTCCAGATATAGAGGTATTGCGCTTTGAAGCTGGAGAGCTTTGTCGTCTGTCGGTTGGCGGCACGCACCCTTTACGGGCAGTGCTTAAAATTATAATCACGCGTGGCTCGGGCGGGCGAGGTTATCGCCAACCCGATGTCATTCATCCAACTCGCATATTAAGTCTTCATTCCTATCCTGACTATCCGGAAGTATATCGGCAGCAGGGTATAGTCGTTCGTATTTGCGCAACTCGTTTAGGCTTGAACCCTGCCTTAGCAGGTATCAAGCATCTGAATCGGCTTGAACAGGTTCTGGCTAGAGCTGAATGGAAGGACTCTTCCATTCAGGAAGGGCTTATGCTCGACGTCAACGGCCACGTTATTGAAGGAACAATGACTAATCTGTTCTACGTTAAAAATAACAGTCTTCATACGGCAATACTGGCTCAGTCAGGTGTTGCCGGCATTATGCGCGGCATTATAATGAAGATATCAGTTGATCGTGGTTTTTCGGTAGTTGAACATGAATTTACGAAAGATGAGTTATTATCGGCTGATGAAGTATTCGTTTGTAATTCAATTATTGGCATCTGGCCCGTCAATCAAATCGAAACTACGCGTTTTTCGGTTGGCCCGGCAACCAGAAATATTCAAATCCAGCTGGACAAGTTGATCAGTGACGATTCCATGGAGGTGGAATGCTGGAAGTAAAGCAATGCAGGGAGCGGCTATTGAGGCTCTTACTAATGAACAATAAAATCATTGGCTTTACCTTGTTGGTGTTAAGTTTTGCAAGCGGTTGGTTGTGGATGGATTATCAAAAAGCGTTACATCATCCGGCGCTGACCGATAAAACTGTTTATATAGAAATTGAAAAAGGCGATTCGCTTGATCTTATTAGCGATAAGCTTGCAGCTCAACAGCTTGATATTACACCCTTCTGGTTTAAGGTTATCGCCTTTCAAGACAATGCTTTTAAAAAAATTAAAACAGGGGAGTACGAGTTAACTTCCGGCATAACTATACCCCAAATATTGGCGTTATTCGTTCAGGGAAAAACCAAGCAGCATACTATTACTTTTCCGGAAGGCTGGAGCTTTAAAGAAATATTGCATGAGATTGAGAAAAACCCCAATCTAGAGCACACGTTAAATGGTGTCGATTTTGCCAGTTTAATGATCAAGTTCAAGTCCGACATGCAGTCGCCCGAAGGTTTGTTTTTTCCTGATACCTATTTCTTTGAGAAGCATACGTCCGATGTGTCTTTATTAAAAAGAGCCTACGAAAAAATGCAGCAGGTATTGCAGCAGGAGTGGCTTAATAAAGCCGAAGGACTGCCGTTTAAGACGCCTTATGAAGCTCTGATTCTTGCTTCCATTGTAGAAAAAGAAACCGGAGCTGCCGCCGAAAGACCCATCATCGCCGGCGTATTTATCCGAAGGCTGGAACAAAATATGCTGTTGCAAACCGATCCTACCGTCATTTACGGTATGGGTGAAAGTTATCACGGCGATATCAGAACCCAAGATTTAACCGCGGACACACCCTATAACACTTATATTATCAGTGGCTTGCCGCCAACACCGATCGCCATGCCGGGACGCGATGCACTTTATGCCGTCTTGCATCCCGATAAGGGAGACAGTCTTTATTTTGTAGCCCGTGGTGATGGAACGCATGAATTTTCGGTGAACTTAAAGGACCATATGACGGCCGTTGATAAATTTCAAAGGAACAAGAAATGATTAGAGGGAAATTTATTACACTGGAAGGCGTTGAAGGTGTCGGCAAGACTACCAATCTGGCGTTTATAAAAGACTACTTAGAGCAGCACAATATTTCTGTCGTTGTTACGCGCGAACCGGGCGGTACCCAACTTGCCGAAAAAATACGTCAATTATTGCTGGACAAGAAAAGCGAGGCCATTTCGGAACAGGCCGAGTTATTGATGATGTTTGCGGCAAGAGCCCAGCATATCAAACACGTCATTGAGCCGGCTTTGGCACAAGGGAAATGGGTGCTTTGCGATCGATTTACCGACGCCACATATGCTTACCAGGGCGGCGGCCGAGGCATGAAAATCAGCACTATCAAACTGCTGGAAGATCTGGTGCAAGGCACATTAAGGCCTGATTTAACTTTTCTGTTGGATGCACCGGTGGAGATAGGCATTGCGCGGGTCAGAGAACGCGGAGCGCTTGACCGTTTTGAATTGGAAAAAATCAGCTTTTTTGAAAACGTTCGGCGAGCTTACTTATTGCAGGCCGAATTAAACCCCGAGCGCATCAAACTAATCAAAGCCAATCAACCGCTAATCGATGTGCAAAGAGCCATTGCAGATGTCATGCGTACATCACTCGGTTTGTGTGCCTTGAATTGCCCAGCGTCTTCCCGACATGTCATCGTAAAATGACCGTGCCCAGCCAATTATTGCCTTGGCAACAACATTTATGGGGGCATCTTTGCAGTTATATCGAGCAAAAGCGCATTCCCCAGGCATTGCTCATCACTGGCAACAAAGGCTTGGGCAAGCAGCAGTTAGCCGGTCAGTTCGCCGTTGCGTTGCTTTGCGCAGCACCGCAGGGCAATGGTATGGCTTGCGGTTTGTGCAGCAGCTGTTTATTGGTTAATGCCGAAACTCATCCGGACTTTATTCAAGTACAGCCCGAGGAACCCGGCAAAGGCATCACTATCGGACAGATACGCAGCCTGGTTACCCGATTAACCTTAAAACCGCAGTTCGAGACTCATCGCATTGTTATCATTAATCCGGCAGACAAGATGAATAATGCCGCAGCCAATGCGTTCTTGAAATGTCTTGAAGAGCCGACCGAACGCACCGTCATCATATTAATTACCGAAAAACCGTCCAAATTACCGGCGACTATCATCAGCCGTTGCCAGAAGCTGGCTATCGTCTCACCGGATAAACAAACCGTGGCTGACTGGCTGACCATGACTGTGCAGTCAGATGCGGCAACGGACAAGAAAATGTACTGCAATATCTCTTTGGCGCAGGGAGCGCCTTTGCTGGCATTGGATTACGCTAATGATGGGACATTAACATTGCGTAACGAATGTTTCAAAACATGGATGGCAATAGCAAAGCGGCATGAATCTCCGGTCATTGTGGCTGAAGACTGGCACAAGCTACCGGCATTGCCGTTAATATTCTGGATGACTTCCTGGGTTATCGATTTGATTAAATGTTTTTATCATTCCGATGTCGAAAATTTATATAACCCCGACTTGCATGAGCAGTTGCAAGAACTGTCCCGGCAGCTAGAATTAAAAGGACTTTATAAGTTGTATGATCTATTATTGATAGGTCGGCAACGACTGGATACGCAAATAAACAAGCAATTATTGTTTGAAGAAATTCTAATACAATGGCACGAACTTAACCGGAGTCAATGACCATGGCAGATGCAGGAGCCGGACAAAGCATATTGTCCCTTTCAATTAAAGATAAAAACGCTTTATACGCAGCTTATATGCCTTTTGTTATCAATGGCGGATTGTTTATTCCCACCAATCGTGAATATGAAATGGGGCAGGAAGTGTTTATGCTGCTCAATTTAATGGATGAAACCGAACGTTTGCCGATAGCCGGAAAGATCATCTGGATCACTCCGCCCGGCTCGGAAGGCATAAGGGTCAGTGGTGTCGGCGTACAGTTTAGCAACCAGGATGGCGGCGTATCGCGCAATAAAATAGAAAACTATCTAGCCGGTTCCTTAGAGAATGACCGTTCAACGCATACTATGTAAACAAGATAAAAGGCTAAAGGCAAAGGGCAAAGGGCTAAGGGCCGACGTTGACGCCCGGTTCTTTCGCCCTTAGCCTTGTGCCTTTCGCCTGCTTTTATAAAAACTTTCATGTTAATAGATTCCCATTGTCACCTGGATCGTATTGATCTGGCACCCTACCAAAACGATTTTGCCTGTTTCATGCGTGAAGCGGCAAATAGCCAAATTGAACGTATGTTATGTATTGCGATAGATTTGGAATCTTATCCGGCAATGCTGGAGTTGGTCTCTCCTTATCCGGAAATATCCGTGACCGTGGGCGTGCATCCTAATGTTCAGGATGGTCAGGACCCAGGTATCGAAGAGCTTATTATTCTTGGTCAAGCCGACAAAGTTATCGGCATAGGTGAAACCGGGCTGGATTATTTCCGTAGCGAGGGCGATCTAGCCTGGCAACACCAGCGTTTCAGGAATCATATTAACGCCGCAAAAGTGTTGAAAAAACCGTTGATTATCCATACTCGTGAAGCCAAGCATGACACACTGCGTATTCTGGAAGAAGAAGGTGCTGATGAAGTAGGGGGAATTATCCATTGCTTTACCGAAGACTGGGAGTTTGCCCAAAAAGCCCTGGATTTGAATTTTTATATTTCTTTCTCCGGCATAGTGACATTTAACAGCGCTAAGGAAATTCAGGAAGTCGCTAAAAAAGTACCGGTCGACCGTTTTCTTATCGAGACCGATTCGCCTTATCTGGCCCCGGTGCCTTTCCGCGGCAAGCCTAATTATCCTACTTACGTGCGCTATGTTGCAGAAAAGCTGGCGGAGTTGCGTGGAACGACAATGAACAAAGTCGCAGAGTCATCGACTGAAAATTTCTGTCGATTATTCAAGATTTCTTAGTGTTAGACGATTGCTTGCTCTGAGGGGCAACGTTATAGGCCAAGCTTTACTTGTAATCCTGTATTGAAGCAATAGGTATTTGTCATTTTGATTTGGCGTCAATGATTTGCTTGTGCATGTATAGATTTACGCTAATTTGAATGTGGCAATAGTGTGAGGCGAGAAAACCGTGTATCCATCAAGCAGGGCAGTGCTCCGCCTCTCAATTAAAAGTTACCTGGGCAGACAATTAAAGGTAATGGTTTGAAGAAAATCAACTTGCAAGGCATAAACTTTTACACGCCATCCATGGCATGATGAAAGCTAAAAAAGTAAAGTTTCCTGTTGAAGAAAACTCATAAAATTGATGAATTGGGCTTGCGTTTTAAAAGAGTCTTTACGATTGATGCACCCAATCCGCACCTAAAGTTCCTTGCAGATCTTGCAGATAAGTCAGGCTGTTGATCTCATCCAGCATGCGCTCAGTTGCTTCGAGTTTTAAGTTTAACTCATTGCGGCTGGCCGAATCGTCATGTTCCGTTTTACTCAATTGCTGCTGGATATAAGTTTTGTGTTGTTGCCAAAGCGCAATGTCGCGTTGCTGTTTGATTTCAAGGCGCTGTTGATACCAGTCGCTTTGCAGTAAGTAGTCGCGGGTGAACATCGCGCGAATAGCCGGGTCGCTGACGGTTTTACCTTCATGCTGGCCTTCGGCCATGATATGCAGCAGCGCTTTCAGCGGCGGACAGGCATCATTGATGGAACCGTCCTGGAAGTACAGTTGCGCGACCCGTTGCTGCGCTTCATAGACATTGTCGATGCCGTCTACATAGCTGGCCAGATCCTGTGTTTCCGGCTTCAACATGGCTTCGTCAAATACCGCCGTCGGGTAATCGAACACTTTGCCGAAATTGGTATGTACGAAGCGTTCGGTAATACGATAGCCCAACCGACTTTGAAAGACGGTGCGTCCCTCGTATTCAAAATCTTCCAGTTTCTCCAGCTGTCCTTTTTCAATCAGGTACTGCGGGTCGCGCTGGGTGACCGGCAGGCGTGACCAGATTTCAGGAATCAGCAAACTAATATCATGATCGATCCGGCGCTTGGAACCTATGTAACCCGCAGCTGTGGAATAGCCATCGTAGCCGCACAGGATAAAGGAAACCAGGGCGGTGTTCAGGTCGGCGGTAGCCGATACGGCATTGAACGGACCTTTGGTTAATGCGCCCTCAGAACCTGCGCCGGTGGTGGACGGCGATTTTCCGGTCAGGCTGCAAATAAAATCCATAAACAGCTCAGGCAATTCCTGGTAATGGATAGGATTATAAATAGCCAGCGGGCGGATGCCTGACTCAAGGTCGGCTGGGTTGTTGCGCCGTCCGGTCAATACTTCGTTAACCGGGAAATAAACGGTCTGGTCGGCATCAAGTCCTCGAGCCAGGCGGGTGGAAAGCTCCGCAATATAACGCATTTTGGGGTTAGCGATGTCGGGACGAAGCTGTAAGTAACGGACGTTCTGGCTGGGTTTGCCGTCCACCAGTCGAGGGTGCGCAGACGATACGAAATATTCGCCTTCCTTGCCGTTGACTGCCTGATGAATGACGTCTTGCATCGGCTCGCTGAACTCGTCGAAGTGGATCACGTCTTCGATGAACTCGCGCGCGTCTTTTGCGGTCAGCGGCTGAAAATTGGAAATAAAATTGTCGGTGCGTGAAAAGTCCAGTTCGGTTTGTAAATCGGTGCCCCGGTGTACCGCATCGTCGGGGCGCTGAAAAAAGCTTTGCTCGCAATTTTCGACCAATTTGACGCTGGGGTTTTTATAATCGGGATTAAGTCCGGTCAGGTAGCGCACCGGCACGACCGTAGATGCGGAAATGTCGTCTTCCAGTTGGACCTTGGCCGAGGCGATAAAATCCTGGCGCAGTTTGAACACCCGCCATGCGCCTTTTTCGTCGAAGCCTACGCGCAGGTAACTGGCGATCAGTTTGCGGCCCTGGAATTTCAGTTCGTTGCCGGGATGACTGTTGACCATGTCGACGGAGAAATATTTCTTCCAGTCATGCCCCCATTCTTCCTTGTAAAAACGTTTGATCATCAGTGCTACCGCCAGGATATGCTGGGGTATGGTCGCCAGCCACTGGTTATGGGCGTCCGAAAATTCGGTTTCGGACGGCGTCAGCAGTTTGATGACCGAACCCAGCGTGCGTTCGTTGCTGAGCAGAGGGCGACGGTCGAGGCCATGCAAAGCCGGATCGCGGAACCGGGTTGAATAATCGTGTTCGAATATGGCGGTGACTATATCCATGTCCTTATCGAAATGATCGACAAAAACAGGGCCGAAAATGATGGCTCCGGCAATCGATTTGGAAATCTCCGATTTGCCACCGCCGGATACGGTGCTCGGCTTGTGGCAGAAAGTGCCTTCCTGATGGGTGCCGATCAAGCGCCAGCTAGGGGCGGTCGGGTGGCGTTCCATGTGGATTTTAAAGCCGTTGGGATAGACGTAGGTGTTGCCGAACAGTAATTTGAGCGAGTGCGTCTGCCGGTTATGCGTCCAGCTGACTTGCTGCTGCGGAATGTTGAACTTCGCCGTATTGGGAATATAAATAATGTCGGGATAGTTCCTGTCGACCGCATAGCCTTCGTCTTTGGTCTCTATGACCGGCGACAGCTGGCGGCAGACTCTGTCGAAAGAGTAATGCTCGCCGATGTATGAAGTATGCGGCAAAAAGATTTCGCCGAGGATAACTCGCGGGAAGGCCAGCGCGCCGCCGGAGTGCTCTTCTTCAGCGCCGCCGTACAGGTTGGCTGAGTAGCTGATATGGGACTTGATTTCCTTCTTGCTATAGCCGAAATAGTTGTCGGCGATAATGGTGACAATCACCCCCTGCATGTCGCGGCACACCAGCTTAAAAGGCTGGCCGTTATTGTACAGCTCATCCGCATTTTGCCAGCACATGCCGTCTTTGCGCTGGCGCTCGGTGGCGTCGCCGTAATGCGGCAGGCCGAGGTCTTTTTTCCGGCAATGAACCAGGTGAGAGGCAAGAATGATACAGCCGGTATGGCCGGTCCAGTGGTCGATATCCAGCGCGGCATCGTTTTCGGGCAGGAACGGATCGCCTGCATTGCCGAAAATGGATTCGACAAAATCCAGGTTGGCGACCAGTCCGCCGGGAGCGAAAAACCGGACTTCCATGGTCTTGACCGGCATCGATGCGGAAATTTCCGGGCATACGATTGGTCTAAGTAACGATGACACCCAGAGTTTGGCTGTGTTTGCCTGGGCGCTGGTAAAGGGCAGGGATAAAAGGTCGTCGGGAGGCGTTAAGGCTGCATGGAGCAGAGCCGCGTAAGCCTGCACCGGCACTTCGCTTTTATCGGCCGGAACCGGAAGGCCGCCGGCGGCAATGTGAAACACGCCTTTGGTGGTGCGCCGGTCATTTTTGGGGTTATGCAACACGCCTTGCTGAATCCGGTAGGAATCGATATAAGGCGAATGGAATTCGTTATGCTGAAAGGGCAGGGATAATTCCCGAGCCAGTCCTTTTTGCTCCAGCACAAAGGTTTCGCCCGGCAAGCGGATCGGAGAATCTATGCCGTTTTCAGTCAGGTACGTGTTAAGGAAATCCTGTATCCGCTGGTCGGCCGGACAACGGTATTTAGCCAACGCCAGCAGGCGGCGTTGCTGGGAATAGGTTTTTAACAAACCGCCGGCAATCTTGAGGTATTGCGGATCGTTTTCCACTTCGCAAGTCGGCTGGCCCAGTGCCGCAAGTTGGAGGTTGATGTGCTGTAATTGTTCCAGTCGATTCGGGGCGGATGATTTATTATTGTTATCTGAGTTCATTCGTGTGGATTCCGGCGGTCGTGGTTGGCGGATAAGGCTAATGTTTATTAGGATGGTTATTTAAAAAGCAATCGGTCAAGTAAATGGATGGCATTGTAACAGTTACTCACGAATAAAAAGCCTCAAACTTTTTAATGAAACTATTTAGCTTGTCGGCGGGCAAGTGATTGATGCCGGCAGCAGCTTTACGTCCACCGCCGGTTGGAAAGGCCGAACATAATTGGTCTGCGCCGGTTTGATTGATTAGCGGCGCTCTGACACTAACCTGGTAATCATGGTCTTTATTACGAGTGATTACGGCATGTGCTCTGGTTGGAGCATGGTTGGCCAGGAAATTTCCGAAGACGCCGTTAACGCGTCTTGCCCAGATGGTGTCGGGCAGGATGAATACGGCGACTGCGTCGCTTTGGTATTCCGGGGCAAGGCGTTGAGCATTTGCCATGTCTTCTTGATAGCCCTGTTTCAGTTGAGTAAAGATGTCATGGTTGCCGCTGATAAAGTCGAAAGGGGATTGGAATCCGGCCATTTCCAGATACAGTTTGTCGGGGGCAAAGTGCAGGTCAGCTATGCAACTGCCGTAGCCGTTGTAGTTGATGTAGATGCCAAGATTTTTCAGGGTTTCGAGTTCTATTTGGCTTAGATTTAGGGAGGCGGCCAGCTTTTCGGCACTGTGATTTAAATTGTCGCCAAAGGCTGCGGTTATTGCCCATAACGGGTATTTGCCATTCAGGTGCTGATTAACGAGCAGGCTGGTGCAGACCGCGCTGTCGGTGTTAATCAGGGTTTTTAGACGAGGATGCTTGGGAATATCGCCGGGCTGATGGTGGTCGACATAAAAAATATGAGCTCCTTGGCGTAAAAACTCATTAAGCCGTGCGCTGTTTTTTTGCAGGGAAATATCCAGTACGGTGACGTAATCGCCTGAGCTTACGTTGAATTTATCCAGCAATTGGATATCGCGTTTAATGCCGGTAATGAGATTTGATGCCAGCGGTCTATCCAGGCGCAGTTGAATTAGGGCGCAAATGCCGTCAGCGTCGCCATTGAAGACATCGAAGTGCATGGTTTATTCCACTGCGGACAGAATGTTTCGATCGCGTAACAGCGATATGACCAGCTGCGCACTTTCTTCGAGCGTAAATTGGCTGGTGTTAATTATTAACTCCGGGTTTTCCGGTTCTTCGTAAGGCGAGGAAATGCCGGTAAAGTCCTTTATTTCGCCCAGTCGCGCTTTTTTGTACAACCCTTTCACATCCCGTCGTTCACAAACCGGTAACGGGCAAAAGCAATAAATCTCGATAAAATCGCCATTCGGCATTAGGTTTCTAGCTGTGGCGCGTTCCGCTTTAAACGGTGAGATAAACGCGGTAAGCGTTATCACGCCCGCTTCCAGCAGTAGTTTGGCTGTTTCACTGATGCGGCGGATGTTTTCCTTGCGGTCTGTATCGCTAAAGCCCAGATCGTTACATAAGCCGTGGCGTACATTGTCGCCATCCAGGACAAAAGTACTCAAGCCGCTTAGAAATAGTTGTTCTTCCACTGTATGAGCCAGCGTTGATTTTCCGGAACCGGATAGGCCGGTAAACCAAAGGACTACTGATTTATGCGCATTTTTTTGTTCGCGGCGCTGTCGAGTGATGGTGGCACGGTGCCATACAGTATGGAGGCTTTTGTTCGGCATATTCACGAGGAATTAAAGATAGCGAGCTTATTCTGTGAGAGTCACACCGATTTTAACGGTGACTTGCCAGTGCGCGACTTTACCGTTTTCTATATGGCCTCGAGTTTCGACGACTTCAAACCAGCGCAAATTATCGTTGCTTTCTCCGGCCTTGCTGACGGCATTTTCGATAGCTTCTTGTATGCCGGTGGCGGATGAGCCGGTCAGTTCTATTTTTTTATAAACGTGGTTAGGCATAATCGTTACCTCTGGTGAGTGTAATAAAAATCCAGCTCTTGCAAACGTTCAGGCGTGCCTATGTCCATCCAGAATCCGTCCATTTTTTGTCCTGAAACCCGGCCGTCTGCTATGGCTTGGCGTAACAGCGGTCCCAGTTTACAAGGTCCTGAGGGAATGTCGTTAAAAAGTTCGGGACGATACAGTCCGATGCCGCTGAATGTGAATTGCTCGGTGTTGTTTGCAACGACTAATCCCGACTTATCCAGGCCGAAATCGCCCTCAGGATGATGCGCGGGATTATCGACCAGGATCAGATGAGCCAAATCGACAGTCTGGCTTTTGAGTTCGGCGAAAGGAAAGTCCGTGGCTATATCGCCATTGACCACCAAAAACACCTCATCGCCTAATAAATGTAAAGCGTTAATAATGCCGCCGGCTGTTTCCAGCGCTTGCTCGCCTTCGGGCGAATAGCTGATGGTTGCGCCAAACTGGTTGCCGTTGCCGAGCCGCTGTTCTATTTGCAAGCCCAAATGGGCATGATTGATGACTATCTCATTAAAGCCGGCCGCGACCAATTGTCCGATGGTGTGTTCGATCAGCGGCTTGCCTGCGGCGGTAAGCAAGGGTTTGGGGGTATGGTCGGTTAGCGGTCGCATTCTTTCGCCGCGCCCTGCCGCTAATATCATCGCTTTCATACTTCGGCCAAGCTCAGTGCAGGTAACACCTGTTCTTGCAGGAAAGCATTGAACTCGGCAAGTTCAGGGTAAGCCGCGCAAACGGTAGTGACATAGTTCAGGGTGCGCGGTATGTCGGCAAGGTAGTTGGACTTGCCGTCTCTCAAGTGCAAGCGGGAGAAAATGCCAATGGCTTTAAGGTGGCGCTGCATGCCCATCAGGTCAAACCAGCGTTTAAATTGGGCCGGGCTGCAAGTAATGAGGCCAGCTTGCCGGAGTCGCTCAAAATAGTTCAGTCGCCATTGCTCAACCTGTTGCTCAGGCCAGTCTATATAACAATCGCGCAATAATGACACCAGATCATAGGTAATGGGGCCGATAACAGCATCCTGAAAATCGATGATTCCTGGCGAGTCGCTGGCTAATACCATCAGGTTGCGCGAGTGGTAATCTCGATGGACGAAGGCGTGGGGCTGTTCCAGCGCCGATGCCGTAAGAAGGGTACGGACTCTCTCCCAAACCGAGATGGGAATTTGAACATCCAGTAACTCGGTTAAAAACCACTCGTCAAAAATAGCCAGCTCTCTGTGCAGGAGCGCTTCATCATAGCTGGGCAATCCGGCGTTTTGTACAGAGACTTGGGTTTGCAGTTTGAATAAACTATCTAAAGCGGTTTGATATAACTCGTCGACAGTGGTTTCATTAAGTTGGTCCAGAAAACACTGGTTACCAAAATCCTCCAGCAATAAAAATCCGTCAGTCAGGTTTTGTTGGAAAATAGTCGGAACGTTGATTTGATGCTGCGTTAGTAGCTTGGCGATTCTAATGAAAGGCTCGATATTTTCTTTGGCCGGGGGGGCATCCATGACAATAAACTGTTGCCCAGCGGCCGCCAGCGATTGTTCACTGAGTTGATCTGAGGCTATTCTTCCTGCATTCATGCAACCGCCTGACGTGCTGACTCTAAAGTAACGACGAAAGCTGGCATCGCTGGAGGCGGGAGCGCATGCAGCGATGGTGAACAATAAATCGTTTTCAAGCCAATCGAACATTGATATCGTTCTTAAGTCTTCAGGCATCATCATGTTTAGGATAGATTAGTATAATGTAGGGGTAGTAAGGTAAAATTAGCGTCCGGCATTTTATTCGATTTACGATTCTCTACGCTACTAAACTTGATATCACCTATGCGCCGCCGCTTATTACTGTTTTTTTTACCTTCTCTTTATACATCTGTTAGCAATGCCAATGAGGCACTTTGGAATTGTACGCAAAATAAAGATAGTAAAGAGTGGGTTTGTGTCGGTGAAAAAAAACCTTTGGAGAAAACCAGTGCCGAGCCGACTTCTGTCAGTCCTGCGTCTGCTAAAGATACACAGTCAGTACCCACAGAGGCTGTTGAAAGCCCTCAACCTGTTTTAGCAGAGCCTGCGCGCGATGCTGCTGAGAATGTCGAGCCGCTGTCCGTTCCTGTCGAGAAGGCCGAGATGGAAGTCGATGCACCCAAGCTTCCTGTCAGCACTAAGGCTGATAAAGACACAAGCCAAGTCAGTGTGGAGACTAAGCCAATCGATCAACCTTTGGCTGTTTCCAATTCTAAAAAAACACTTCAAACTGAAGCTAATCGCCCAGGCTGGACCTGCGACGCTAAAAACGCAGATAAAAACTGGGATTGCAAGTTGGTTGGCGCCGATCCTAAGGGACAGGCGCGAGCTGTTGAGACGGCCGGGTCCGGCATAAGTTTACTGACCCCGGCGTTTGATCATAATGAAGAGCTAACTTTTAACAACCTGAAATCACAATTGAAATACGATCCTTGGCAAAATTGCATGGCACCCGGCGCTCAAAAACCTGGATTTGTGCCTGAAAGGGATTTAAGAGATGTGTCTCCTCTGGATATCGATGCCGATTATGCGGAAATATTCGACAATGAAATCTACAGTTATACCGGCAATGTTGAAATGATTCGCGCAGATCAGCGCTCAGTTTCTAAGAAGGCCAATTATGACACCGTTTCGGGAACTCTGGATTTACAAGGCAGTGTTTATTACAGTGAAGATGAATTGGCGCTGCACAGTGAGTCGGCGTCTCTGAACCTGGCATCCGATAAGGCTAAGCTGAGGAACGCGCTGTTTATTGCCCCTGCTACGCCGATCAGGGGCAGAGCAAGTACGATTTATCGGGATAGCAGCGCCTTGTCCCGGTATAAAGATGTGGCCTATACCAGCTGCCGTCCCGGTAATCAGGATTGGGTTGTGCATGCGTCTGAGCTGAAGATGAATAAGACCACTGGTCAAGGCGCGGCCAAAAATACCTGGCTTGAGTTTAAAGGCACGCCTGTGTTCTATTCGCCTTATCTTTCTTTCCCGATTGACGACAGGCGGCTTTCCGGTTTTCTAGCGCCTTCATTCGGTAATACGCAACGGGGCGGATTTAGTTTAACAGCACCTTACTACTGGAATATAGCGCCTAATTATGATGCGACTTTACGTCCGCGATATCTCTCAAAAAGGGGCGCTCTATTGGGCGGGAGTTTCCGTTATTTGACGGAGATGACTGCAGGGCGTGCGGATCTGGAGTTTATGCCTAATGACAGTCTTCGTGATAAGGCCCGGTATTTCGCTGGCATTAAGAATACCAGTCAATTTACGCCGCATATCAGTTCGGATCTGGATTTGAACTATGTGTCGGATAATGAATATTTCCAGGATCTAGGCAATGCGCTTAGCACGACTACTTACAGCAGTTATCTTGTAAGTCAGGCTAACCTTGGTTATGCAAATACTTATGCAAATACAGGGATTTCATTAAGAGGCCATGTTGACAACTATCAATCGATTGATAAAGCGATTACAGATGCGGGTTTGCCATACCGAAGATTGCCGCAGGTAAATTTGAACTTGAATCGTTCATTCGATTTTATGCCGCTGAATGCATTGATGGGCGCTGAGTATGTCTATTTTCAGCATGATGCGATAGTGAATGGACAACGAACCAATGTTAGACCAACAGTCAATTTTCCGCTGCAAACCGCCAGCGCTTTTTTAACACCTAGTCTTTCCTTACAGCATACCCAGTATTTTCTTAGCAATCCAAAAGGCGGTGCTACATTAGCCCCGGATGACATATCAAGAACCCTGCCAATCTTTTCGGCGGATACCGGTTTGTTTATGGAAAAGAATGTCAATATTTTCAATAAATCTTACCTGCATACTCTTGAGCCCAGATTGTTTTATTTGTATGTTCCCAATACTAATCAAGACGATATTCCCATATTCGATACTGCGCCAAATGATTTTTCATTTAATAGTATGTTTTTGGAAAACCGCTTCAGCGGACAGGATAGAGTAGGGGATGCTAATCAGCTTACGGCAGCCTTAACAACACGCTTGATAGATGATAAGACCGGTAAGGAAAAGCTAAAGCTCAGTGTGGGTGAAATTGTTTATTTTCGGGATAGAAAAGTTATTTATCCAGGTTATCAGGAAACTTTACCGGGCTATTTTCCAGATACCGATCAGTTCTCAAATTTGGTAGCCGAACTGGGCGCGGGCTTGACGGATCATGTTTCGCTGAGTTCCGGGACGCAATGGAATCCGCATCTGAATGATTTTGTCAGGCACCACGCTATGCTGCATTATATGGATCAGCCCGGTGAGATTGTTAATCTGGGCTATCGATATAGGAAAAATACAATTTATCCGGATTTAAGCGGGGCGAGAACTTTTGACATTATTCAAAGTGATGTTAGCTTTCACTGGCCTGTTTATAACGATTGGTCTGCGGTAGGGCGCTGGACGTATTCGTTGCTGAATAATTCAACTCAGGAGAGCTTCTTTGGCGTGGAAAAGGAAAATTGTTGCTGGCGTTTCCGTGTTATCGGGCGGCGCTGGATTAACAGCATCAACCTTAATACAAACCCAAATATCCAAAATTCCCTTGCGATTGATGCTACTGGTATAAGCCAGACAGGCGTATTTTTTCAGATAGAACTTAAGAGTTTGACCGGTATTGGGGAAAAACTGGACGAGTTTTTTGAGCAGCAAATTTATGGTTATCAAGCACCGAAAGATAGAAATGATTAAGCAAATAAACATGAAAAGAACCATTGTAATCGTGCTGTTGTGTAATTTATTGTTCGGCAGCTTTTTAGTACACGCGGAAGTTCTCGATACTATCATCGCGGTGGTTGAAGAGGACGTTATTCTTGAGCGTGAATTGCAAAAAGAAGTGGCCGCTATTGAACAAAGAATACAGCAAAGTAACGCCGCAGTTCCGCCTATCTATGTACTGCGCAAGCAAGTACTGGAGAAAATGATCGTCGATAAACTCCAGCGGCAGTTAGCTGAAAAAGCCGGGATTAATGTCAACGAAGAAATGCTTAATAGTTCGGCCGCAGATATAGCCCGAAGAAATAATATGGATCTGGAGCAATTCAGGTCGGAGTTGGAGAGTCAGGGCATTAGCTATCAAAGCTTTTTGGATAATATACGTAATGAGATCGTTATTAACCAATTACGCGGCAGAGAGATAGGTGGACGTGTCAAGGTGACCGACCGAGAGGTTGAGCACTATATGGAAACCCAGGATAAAATCGGCGAAGAGTCTACGCAGTATCATTTGGGGCATATATTAATTGCGGTTAAAGAAGGCGCATCATCGACAGAAATACAAAAAGCAATGGGTAAAGCCGATGATCTTGTCCGGAAACTGCGAGAAGGACAGGATTTTACTCAGACAGCCATAAGCGATTCAGATGATGCGAATGCCCTAAAAGGCGGAGATCTGGGTTGGCGCACCATGAGCGCAATGCCTACCTTGTTTATTAATGTCATTGCTCAGATGAGGCAGGGCGATGTGTCTGACCCGATACGCAGTCCGAGCGGTTTTCATATTATTAAGATGCTAGAGCTAAAGGGCACCGACAATCACATGATTGTTAAAACCAAAGTTCGGCATATTTTAGTAAAAACCAATGAACTGGTTGATGATGCCGAAGCAAAAAAACGTCTGTACGCATTAAAAGCCCGTATTGCCGATGGCGATGATTTTGCTGCATTGGCACGGGCGCACTCCGATGACAAAGGTTCGGCATTAAAAGGCGGTTCGCTTGATTGGGTGGGGCCTGGCGATCTGGTTAAGCCGTTTGAAGACGCCATGACAAAACTCGGTATCAACGAAGTGAGCGAGCCTGTACAAACGCAGTTTGGCTGGCACGTTATTCAGGTTTTGGGCCGGGAAAATAAGGACGACAGTAGTGAGTTCAAAAAGAACCTGGTAAGAGAGGCTATCCGTAAGCGTAAGATCGAAGAAGAAACGGAGCTCTGGATACGCAGATTGCGCGACGAAGCTTTTGTGGAAATTTACCAGGATCGACTTTGAAACAGCGTCTTAATTAGTCTTTCGTTATCGGAATGATCAGCAATAAATAATAGGGTTGCATGGATACAGGAGCTATGGCGCTAATGAGGGGAAAGGCAGAGCAACGCAGGAAACGGTTGCCCAAAGCACCAACAGCAAGCGCTTTGGACAATGCAGAAGCGGTTATAGCCCCACCAAGCATTAAAATGGTTCGCTATCGGTTGGATGTGGGAAGTAAGCATCAGGTTACGTCGGAAGAGCTTAAAAAAATATTGATTGAAGAGTCAGGCGTCGACAAAAACAATATCAACAATATTAATATTCAAGGTGATTACACACTTGTTGAACTGCCCGATGAAATGCCACAGGATATTTTTCTGCATTTAAAAGCGGTAGAAATTAAGCAGCGTAAACTGGATATAAAACGGGTCAAGGCTCGCAACAAGAAACGCCACAATTATGGCCGACGTGGAAAAAAGCGCGCTTCTCAATCTAATAGCGACACTGATCAAACCAGTGGCGGTTGAACTGAGTAACCAACTATAAGGATTAAACCCTGACGTAGGGATTGCTGCGCATTTCTTCTCCAAAAGTGGACAGTGGGCCGTGGCCCGGAATAAAGGTGAATTGCTCACCCAAAGGCCATAAATTATTTTTAATCGAATTAATCAATGTATTGAAATCCCCTTTTGGCAAATCGGTTCGGCCAATTGATCCTTTAAATAGCACGTCGCCGACTATGGCCAGTTTTGTGTCGCGGTGAACAAAAACCACATGCCCCGGCGTATGACCAGGGCAGTGAAAGACTTCCAGTATTTCCTCGCCAACCTTAATAATATCGCCCTGATTTAGCCAGCGGGACGGTGTAAACGATTTGCAGGCGGGGAAACGAAAAGTCCGGCATTGTTCAGGAATGGCGTCAATCCAGAATTGGTCGTCCTGATGCGGGCCTATAACGGGGATCGAAAGCAGGGCCGACAACTCCGCAGTGGCGCCGATGTGATCAAGATGTCCGTGGGTAATCAAGATGGATTCGGGCGATACCTTTTCCCGGGCAATGGCTTTTAAAATCAGATCGATATCGCCGCCGGGATCAACAATGGCAGCTTTATGGGACTGTTCGCAAATCAGCAAAGAACAGTTCTGTTGGTAAGAAGTAACAGGAATAATACAAAATCGCATGGCTAAGTGAAGACAAAAATCAAATTTTATCATTAAAAATCACCACCAGCCGCAAAACGTATGTTTTACGGTATGTTAATAACTGCTCGTTTTACACTATGACAAACATCCAATATATAAATACCCCAGATCAGCTAACTGAATTATGTGAACAGATTAAGAAAGAACCTTGGTTGGCTCTTGATACGGAGTTTTTACGGGAGAAAACTTATTACCCAAAGTTTTGCCTGCTGCAAATAGCCACGCCGGAATGGGTAGCCTGCATTGACCCTATCGCCCTGCCATCGCTGGACATTCTCTTTGATGCCATCTATAGCCCATCTATCGTAAAAGTATTTCACTCTTGCCGGCAGGACTTGGAGATATTTTTTCAGCTGACCGGAAAAGTGCCCGAGCCACTTTTTGATACTCAAATCGCCGCACCGTTATTGGGTTTTCAGGAGAATCCGGGTTACGCGATGCTGGTTTCCAACCTGTTGAACGTGAATTTAAACAAGGCGCATACCCGGGCAGACTGGAGCAAGCGGCCGCTGATCACTGCGGAAATCCAATATGCCGCGGATGATGTGATTTATCTGTGCAAAATTTATCAAATGATGTTGCAGAAGTTAGCCGAACTGGGCAGGATCGATTGGCTTGAGCGTGATTTTGCCGAACTGGCAAATCCGGAAATTTATCAGGTCAGGCCTGAAAAAGCGTGGTTGAAAATTAAAGGCAAAAACAAGTTGACCGGCAGGCAATTATCAATCGTGCAAGCGTTGGCTGAATGGCGGGAAAGAACCGCACAGACTGAAGATCGTCCCAAAAGCTGGCTGCTGCGCGATGAATTGCTGTTCGATATAGCCAAGCTGCAACCGGAAACGACAACTGAACTAGCCAATGTTCGCGGCATTAACGAGCGCGTGGTTAATCGTTATGGCAATGAATTATGCCAGCTAATTACGGCTGCCAAAAATCGCGCGCCGCTACCTTTGAATGAAACAGGTCGACCCGCCAAAAAAACTCAGCAGCAGGAAGCGATACTGGATATTTTAACGGCGCTGGTCAGAATTCGTGCAGAAGAAAACTTGTTAAATCCGGTTATTCTTGCGACACGTAAGGATTTGGAAGTGTTGTTGTTCAATGACGATGACGAGTGCCCGCTGCTGCACGGTTGGCGTTATGAAATGGCCGGCAGGGAATTGGTGGGTTTGTTAAAAGGGGAATTGCTGCTCGGGATTCAAGCTGACCGATTGGCCATTATTGAAAATAAATCCCCGGCGTAAGCACAGCTTCGAGAACATCGTATTTAAGCAGAACTCTGTTTTAAGAAAACCTTATCGTTAACCGTCACGGGTCGTTAATGACGATCAAAAAAGCGGCAATTGTTGGCGGTATTTTTCCGATAGTGTATTTTAAGTTGGCAAGGCTGATGCTTGCAGCGGCCGGTTGTCATATAATGCGCGTTTTAATTTTTATGTTCCCATAAGGAAAAGTTAATATGAAAAAAATTATTTTGTTTGTTTCGGCCTTACTGGTCTTGTTTGCCTCAGTAGCCAATGCTCACGGTCCTGTGCGTCAAAAAGCCGAAGAAAAAATCACCATTGATGCACCTGCTGCAAAAGTTTGGGAGATTATTAAGAATTTCGGCGATATGTCTTGGCATCCCAGCATTATGAATACCACAGTTAAAGGCGACAATACCAAAGGTGCGGTTCGCGTTTTAACCTTGAAAGATGGCGGCACACTTACCGAAGAATTGAAAAAGTACGACGAAGCTAAAATGTCTTACGCTTATAAAATCACTGACATGAGCTCATCTAAATCTATTACTCATGCCGGTGCTGAAGAAAAAGTTCCTGCGTTACCTGTAAATGACTACGCAGCAAGCATTGAATTAGCCGATAAAGGCGGTAAAACCGAAGTAGTTTGGAAAGCAGGTTATTACCGCGCTTACATGAATAACAATCCGCCGGAAGAAATGAACGAAGAAGCCGCAAATACAGCAGTCAAAGCTGTTTTGGAAACTGGCTTGCTCAACCTGAAAAAACTGGCTGAAAAGTAAGGCTTAGCAAATGTTCCTTGCGAACTATCGCCACGCCAACTCCCGGCTGGTGCGTGGCATACACACCGTCCTTGGCGATCGCCACGCCAGTTCCCGACTGGCTAGTGGCATACACACCATCCTTGGCGATAAGGCTGTAGCGATTTTCATCGCTACAGTCTTTTTATCTACACCGCTTGCGGCCCAGCCGACTGCTTATATCAGTAATCAACTGGACGATAGCGTCTCTGTTATCGATACAGCAACAGGCAGTGTCGTTGAGACCATTGCTGTTCCGGGCAAACCGGCCGGGATTGCAGTTGCACCTGACGGCAATAAAGTTTATGTCAGTACGCCGGAAGCCAAAGGTTTCGCCGTTGTCGATACAAAAAAGCACGCAGTCATTGCCAAGGTTACTGTCAATGACGGTACGCTAGGTATTACTGTGGCGCCGGACGGCAAGCGGATTTATGTGGCGGACTGGTATAAGAATACCGTCTCGGCGATTGATGCGGACAGTCTACAGATCGTTAAAACGATCGGTGTCGGCGAATCACCGTCCGGCTTGGTTGTCAGTCCTGATAATCGCTGGTTATATGTCGCCAACCGGATCAGCAATTCAGTTTCCAAAATCGACCTGAACACCTTGACGGTCAAACAAGCCGCTCAGGTTGGCACGCATCCGTTCGGACTCACCATTGATGGCCGAGGCGAGCGCATTTATGTCGCCAACGTAAAAAGCGATGATGTCACGGTTGTCGAAACGGCAAGGATGAAGCCCATTGCTACCGTAAAGGTCAATATGTTGCCTTATGCAACAGCGCTGGCGCTTAACGACAGCCGCCTGTTGGTGACCAACCAGGATGACGGCTCGGTTTCTGTAATCGATACCGAAACCCTAAAGGAAATCGCCCTGATTACCGTCGGCACCAAACCTGAAGGCATCAGCACCCATCCGAATGATCGGCATGTCTACGTGGCGAACTGGTTTGACGGCAATGTTTCGGTGATCGATGCCCGAACCCTGAAAGTGATAGATACCATTAAAGCCGGGGAAGGCAGCCGTGCTTTTGGGCAGTTCATGGGCAAATAGCAATAAATAATTTTTATAGCCAAATAGCATGGACAGGTTTTTACTATGCTATTTGGCAATCCCGCTTTATTTAGCATTGTTAATGCACAACGCATCGCAAGCCTCCTCATAAAAATGTCGCCACCGAAACAATCTATCGCCGCTCTTCCTTATTTTACAGACAGTGCGGAACTATTTTCCGCCTATGCGGATAAAGCTTGGGCTGTTTTTCTGGATAGCGGCTTCCCCACCAGCACTCAGGGCCGGTACGATATTATTGCGGCTGAGCCGGTGTGTACTTTGGTCACGCACGGCGAAATCACCGAGATAACCTGCAACGGTGTGACTGCCCAATCAGCTGAAAATCCGTTTGATTTGGTCAAACAGCAGCTTCGTCAGTTTCCAGGTTTTAAACTGAGTGAGGATTTGCCTTTCAACGGCGGAGCCATCGGCTATTTTTCCTATGATTTAGCCCGTCGGCTGGAAGCGCTACCGGCTATGGCCGAAGATGAAGAGCATATCGCCGAAATGGCGGTAGGGATATACGAGTGGGCCGTCATCGTCGATCATCACCGGCAAGAAAGCTATCTGGTAGGGCATTGCGACCGGCAAAAATGGCAAGGTTTGATCAACCAGTTCAGCCAGGTGCCGGCCAGACCGGATTATCACGCCTTTAAGGTCGTCGGCGAGATCAAGTCCAATATGGACAAAAACACTTATTTTCACGGCTTTGACCGGATCAAGCATTATCTCAAGGAAGGCGATTGTTATCAGGTTAACCTGGCCCAGCGGTTTGTTGCAGAGTGCGAGGGCGATCCGTGGACAGCCTACCAAACTTTGCGCAAATTAAACGCAGCCCCGTTCAGCTGCTATCTCAATCTGCCTGAAGTGCAGATTTTAAGTTCATCTCCTGAGCGTTTCTTAAAGCTCACTGACGGCATGGTCGAGACCAAGCCCATTAAAGGCACACGGCCAAGAAAATCCGATTATGCCGAAGACCAGCAGCAGATAAAAGAGCTGGAAGCCAGCAGTAAAGATCGGGCCGAAAACCTGATGATCGTTGATTTACTGCGCAACGACATCAGTAAAACCTGCAAGAGCGGTTCGGTTAAAGTACCACTTTTGTTTGATATAGAAAGCTATGCCACCGTCCATCATCTGGTCAGCACGGTAACCGGTGTGCTTGCGGATGACCAGCATGCACTCGACTTATTAAAAAGTTGCTTTCCGGGCGGGTCGATTACCGGAGCACCGAAAATCCGGGCCATGGAAATCATCGAGGAGCTCGAGCCCAACCGGCGCGGTGTTTATTGCGGGGCTATTGGCTACATCGGTTTCAACGGCAACATGGATACCAATATCGCGATCAGGACACTGGTGCATTCGGAAAACACCATCCGTTTCTGGGCGGGCGGCGGCATTGTCAATGATTCCGTAGCAGAAGACGAATATCAGGAAAGCTTTGACAAAGCCGCGGCCATGCTCGATTTGCTGCGGCAATTTACGGCAAAGTAATGCACAACTTAACTGCCACGGATGACATTGTTGCATTGTTCCCACGCTCCGGCATCACTGCCATTAAGTTAAATCTAAATGATTTAGGCGGGAGTGCAGGCTTTGCCTGCCAAAGCCCTGAACATCATATCTTTACAGTAAAGCAAGCACCAAAAGTAGGCGCATTAGGCGAAGCTTGCACTCCTGCGTACTACTTTAACTTAATGGCAGTAATGCTCCAGCACCGCGTTTGGCGACTTCACTGTATGGACGTAACATGATTATTATCAAACTGGGCGGCAGCCTGTCCCGCACGGATAGCCTCATCAATTGCCTGAATGCGGTCGAGAAAAACTATCGGGGCAGGGCGGCGGTTATCGTCCCCGGCGGCGGCGCGTTTGCTGATCAAGTCAGGCTGGCGCAACAACACTGGCAATTTGACGATCATACCGCGCACCACATGGCTTTGTTGGCCATGCAGCAAATGGCCTTGATGTTTAAAGGGCTCAAGCCGGATTTTGTTATTACTCATACCGTCGGGGCGATTCAAGCTCAGCTAGACCGGAAACAAGTCGTTATCTGGTCGCCGGATATAAGCGAACTTGATAACGCCGGCATAAAGGCAAGCTGGGACATAACCTCGGATAGCCTCGCGGCATGGCTGGCGAAGACCCTTTCGGTAACCGAACTGATCCTTATAAAGTCGGCTGTTATTGATACCAATCTGAGCTTACACCAACTCGCCGAACAACAAATAGTCGATGAAGCCTTTTGCGATTTTGTCGCGCAAGCTGCGTTTAAAACTCGCATTGTTAATGCGCAAAGCTGGGCTGAATAACCCGGCCGTATCATTCATCCAAGGCAACTCATGTTAAAAGTCTGGCAAAAAACCTGCGTAAAAATAGCCGACTGGTTCCCGTTGTGGGTTGTCATCGGTTGTTTGTGGGCGTGGTGGCAACCGCAAGCTTGGCTATGGTTTCAGCCTTACATTACCATCGGGCTGAGCGTGATCATGTTAGGCATGGGCCTGACCCTGCGGCTGGCCGATTTTTCAGAAATCTTGCGCATGCCGAAGATTGTCGCCATTGGCGTTTTGATGCAGTTCATCATCATGCCCTCGGCAGCCTGGTTTTGGGCCAAAACACTGAATCTGGAAGCGGATTTGGCGATAGGCTTGATATTGGTCGGTTCCTGTCCCGGCGGCACCGCGTCGAATGTCATCTGCTATCTGGCACGTGCCAATGTGGCTTTGAGCGTATTGTTGACGATGTGTTCCACATTGGCGGCGGTAGTCATGACGCCATTGCTGACGAAATGGCTGGCGGGCGCCTATTTGCCGGTTGACGGTTGGGGCTTGTTTCGCTCAATGGTTGAAGTGGTATTGATCCCGTTGATAGCTGGCTTGTTGATCAACACTGCATTGGATCGTGTCCAGCAGCATAAACGTCATGCCGTACGCGCCGTCGTCAATACAGTCGGCCCTTTAGTCAGCGTCACAGTGATTATGTTGGTGGTCAGTAGTATTGTGGCGGGTAATAAAATAACGATAGCGCTGGCCGGGCCGAAATTGTTCGGTTCAGTTTTTCTACTGCATGCCACAGGCTTTGCCTTAGGCTATGTGGTGATGAAATGGCTGGGTTACGGCAAGGCGGAATGCCGCACAGTATCCATCGAAGTGGGCATGCAAAACAGTGGATTGGGCGCAGCGCTGGCTAAAACGCATTTTGCCGACATGGCGATGGCTCCCGTCCCGGCCGCGATTTCGGCGGTATTCCATTGTCTGATCGGTAGCGCGGTGGCGGGCGTTTGGGGTAGAAAAAGGTAGATACCGCCTTTGAGCAGATGCGGCCGAATTATAATTCTATACGTTCCATCAAATAGCATAAGCAATCCTGCCTGATTACGCGCTCATCTAAGGTCAGCATCGAAGGCATAGCCGGGCGGTTAAGTATCAATTGTTGCGCATCGTTGCTGAAAAATCGGCTGGTCACATCTTCGCCTTGTTCGTTCTTGGCAATCACCGGAAGACGGCCATGATTGGTTTTTCCCAAGACAGTACCGGCTGAAATGTCGGTAAAATTCATCCGTTCCAAATCATGGTTTAAAAACAGGTCGGCAGTTTCTTCGCTGAAACTGAATGTGGCATCGTCGGCAATTGTGACTTGAGCGGCAGTGTGATAAATATCGATATCCTGTTTGGCAATACGATGGGAAGGAATTTCCGCCAGATGCAGGCAGCTGTCGAGAAGCTCAAACGCATGTTCAGTGCCATATTCTTGACCGGGGCGGCCGCATTCCAAGGTCACGGCCGGACAAAACTCAGCGAAAGCCGCGGATTGCGTCCCTTTCGGGTGGGTGAAATGCACCAGTAGCCGCCCGAATAGCGCACCCAGCTGTAAAAAATCGTTATCCAGCTTGTTTACGCAGGCATAGTGCGGGTTCAAGCCGGTGTTATTATGGATATCGATACTGGCAAACAGCTTGCGTTGGCGCATGGCCGCGACGATTTGTTCCGTGATCTGCCGTTCAGGCGACTCAGGTAATGCCGTGCCGGGCCAGACCCGGTTGAAATCGGGTTGCCCATCCAATCGGCGTAAATTCAAGCGCGCCGCCTGGGTGTTGCCGAAAAAAAAACTGACCGGCCGGGGCAAGATTTGCCGATGGTATTTTTGCAATAAGCGTTGCAGGGCTAAAAAGCCGGTCGGTTCATTGCCGTGCAATAGCACAGAAACAAACAGCGTATCGGGTCGTTTGCCGGGAAGATGGAAAAGCGCAGGTTGCGGAATTAATTGATGCAGGTTTTCGGCCGAACTATCAAGCAAACCCGCAGGCAAGTCAGTGAACTGTTGAAGAGTGTTGATCAAGGTATTTCCCATTCGCCGACCGGTCGGTTACGGCGTTGATTATCTAAATAGCAGCGGGTCAAAGCGACAAAATCGCCTGGGTATTTTTGCATAAAACGGCGTTGCCAGATACTGCCGTTTTGCAGGCTCACAACCCGTTGGCGAATGATGTCTAAGTACAGATTGATGTCCGGTTGATTAATGTGCAGCGATTTTAGCCCCAAGGCTGCGCGCGGCAACAGCTCATTTTTCAAAAGGCTGGGCAAGCGCTGCTTTTGCTCATCAAACCAGACAATATGCGCCTCCAAGCCATAGCGGGCAGCTTGGTAGAAATTGTCCTTGGCTTGAGAAAAAGCTAACAATGGACTTTGTTGTGTTTGCAGTTCTTCGCACAGATTTTGGCAAAGGCCATAGAAAAACGCAGCATTGGCAATGGCGTCAATCACTGTCGGTCCTGCGGAAGGCGTGCGCTGCTCGATGCGGATATGCGGCGTGCCGTCGTCATCAAAACCGATCAACGGCCGGTTCCAACGCCAGATTGTGCCGTTATGCAGGCGTAAATATTGAAAACATTCCGGTTCGGTATCAAAACATTCCGGCAGTATGATGGGGAAATGTGCCAGATTCTCAGCGAAACACTCAAAAATGGAATGGCGGGCAAAATCCGAACCAAAACCCACTCGCCATAACGGCCCTTGCGCTACGCCACCCAATCCCCCGATGCCAACCGCTTGTTCAAATATCGGAATCCGCGAGTCGTGCCATAGGTCCTTGCCAAACACAAACGGCGCATTGGCACATAAAGCGACCATCGGTGCGGAAGCAAGAATTGAGGCATTGTAATAAAAATGGGCAAGGCTCAAAGGGCATTGCAAATGCAATTGAAACGAAGTCGCCGCCGCTTCCAGCATCACGTCGTGATGATCGACTCTCAGATGCTCGTGGCCTTGAATGTCCAGATGAATCGGCCTGTTGCGTGTTTTCAGGATTTGCTCATTGAGTGCCCGGTAACGGTTCATATCCGACAAATTGCCAAGATGAAGATCATCCAGCCGAAGCGTGGGCAAAGAGCCGATCATCAATAGATGGAGCTGCATTTTTCGGGCATGTTGCTCGGCTTGCTGCCAAGTGCCGAGCAAACCATTATTCAGCTGGATCAGCGCATTGCCCGCTAAAGGAATAGGCGGCGTATTGAACTCAACATTAAATTTGGCCAGTTCGGCGCTCGCTAATGGGTTGTTGAAGGATGATAGATAGCTTGCATTGCATGGCGCAGGGCGCATGTCATCACCCAGTAACCATGCCTCGATTTCAAAACCGGCAATGGGGCCGTGCTCTGAGCATGCGCCTTTCGTTATCAATTGTTCCAGTAGCTGGGTTTCTATTGCCAAGCGCTGCCGGAAGAGCTCGAAATCAGCTGGTTGGTAAAACTCGGTATGAACTTCTTGACCCATGATAATTCTCCCGGATAACAAACGTAGCTTTAAGCACGGCGTAAATTATGCTGTCAGGATAATCACAGTTGGGGGTGGTATCAAGCGATAGGTTTAATACGGAAATATTGGGCTTCATTTGCAACCGGCATCTGCTCCTGCGTTGCCTGCATGGACAGATTTTGCTCCTCGGCAATTGCTCCTGCATTGTTAAGCTAAATTACTAAGCTACAGATATTCAAAAAATCTATAAGGTAGGGTACGCATCGAGTACAGTTTTCAAAGTTTCCGTTAATTTGAATCCACAAAAATGGTACGCGATGCGTGTCCTACAGGGCATTATTCGATTTTTTCACTGAAGCGCCAAGATTCACTGTGTGAAAATAAAACCGTTTATAAAGACAGGACTGATCGGTATTTTTGCTACAAAAAATTGCTTAATGTGTAGCTAAGTCTCCTCTGATGCGCTTTCGCAAATAAAGTTAAGTCAATGTCCGCAACGATCTATTAATGGTTGAAACATAGGTTTTATTGTTTAGTAGAGTCATTAGGCGAGTTTTTAGACTCGCTGGTTGTTTTGTCATTTTGTTTTATCAGACGGTAAAACGTATTGGTATCTGTGTAACCGGAATGGTAGTCGTAGACCGATATATCATCATCTACGACTAACTTAATTTCAGTATTATTTTTAGCATCCCCTCTGGAATCGGCAAAAACGGGCGTTGCAAGACCCGAAGCAAAAATTGCCAATACGCAAATTTTTACTTTTTTATCGAATGTATCCATAGTGATCACCTCTGTAAGTTAATCAGTGAATCTTGGCGTTTAAGAGATTACCAGATTGCCTAACATATTAATATTACAGAAATATGACAATTTTAATAAAATAAATATCAATTAAAATCAATAGTCTATGGGTAATGCGGAGCGATTAAAAGAATAATGAAGCTAAGCAACTGCTACAGGTTGAGCACTGTGAAGTGTTGTAGGGTAGTTTCGCTCCAGCAAACCGCCACATGAAAATTCAACGGAGATAAACAGAAAAATTTCGGTTTGAAAAGACTGAGTAGGAAGATTTAAAGCGCCGTTCATGGTGGGGATTGCTGTGCGAAATCGGCTTACAGCCTTGGCGGCTGCCAAAGTTCTGTTGCGTTTCGCTGGGCCGTAGGTGCGATTAGCGCAGTAGTAGGGTACGCATCGCGTACCGTTTTCAAAGTTTCCCGTTAAACCGAATCCCAAAAAATGGTTACCCTACAGGGCTTATTACATCCATTCTGGAACATAAGCTCATACCGTGCGTAATTACTTTTAACATAAGGTTTCTGGATAAATGTGTTATTAATTGAAAGAAGCTATTCAGCAGCCGGCCGGAGAGCGTACGGATGCCAAAAGCAGGTGCGTCTTGTCTTATGCTGAAACCTTCGGCTCTGGACAATGATTAAAAATTAGACTAGATTCCTTTCATCAACTAACTATAGGCGGGGGGATTATGAAAAAATTGACCAGCTTGTTTGTTCTAGTATCGTTAATCTCTTGCTCCACGGTAGCACCCTCGCGAAACGTCGAGGAAGTACAGCCTGGCTTTGTAATGATGGATGTCCTGTTTTACCGGCCCGTGGGTTTGATCGCGACAGTTGTTGGTACCGGATTATATGTCGGGATAAGCCCCTTTACGGCCCTGGCTTCCATACCTGAACCACACGATGCGTTTGTCAAAACCGGCAAGATTCTCGTTCTCTCGCCCGCCAACTATACTTTTGTGAGGCCATTAGGTGACCGAAGCTTTCCTTATAAGTTGCCGCGGTATAAACATAGTCTGGTTGAAAGCCAGAGTGACGCCCAAACCTCTACTATGGCTGTGAAACCCGTGCCAGGCCCCGTACCTCCCAAAGCACCAGCAGTGCAGCCGCCGCGTTATCCCTGATGCGGGCTAATAAAGGACAGCCTCATCAGGTTTTATAACTCCCACGCATTATTCATAAAACCGCTTCAAATACTCCCCGGTATGCGAAGCTTTATTTTCGGAAACCTGCTTAGGCGTGCCTTCTGCAACCAACGTTCCACCGCCGTCACCGCCTTCGGGTCCCATGTCGATGATCCAGTCCGCGGTTTTTATGACATCCAGGTTGTGCTCGATGACAATCACGGTATTGCCGTGATCGCGCAGGGTGTGCAACACGTTCAGCAATTGCTTGATGTCATGGAAATGCAGGCCGGTGGTCGGTTCATCCAGTATATACAGGGTCTTGCCGGTGTCGCGTTTGGACAGTTCTTTGGCGAGCTTGACGCGTTGCGCTTCGCCGCCGGACAGCGTGGTCGCGTTTTGGCCCAGGGTGATGTAACTCAGGCCGACTTCAACCAATGTATGCAGCTTGCGGGCCAGCACCGGCACCGGGCTGAAAAAATCGGCCGCGTCTTCGACGGTCATGTCCAGCACTTCATGGATGGTTTTTCCTTTGTAGCGTATCTCCAGCGTTTCGCGGTTATAACGTTTGCCGTGGCAACTGTCGCAATTGACGAAAATATCCGGCAAGAAATGCATCTCGACTTTAATCACACCGTCGCCTTTGCAGGCTTCACAGCGGCCGCCTTTGACGTTAAAGCTGAACCGGCCGGGCGAATAACCGCGCGATCTTGCTTCGGGCGTCGCTGAAAACAATTCGCGTATCGGCGTGAACAGGCCGGTGTAAGTGGCCGGATTCGATCTGGGCGTACGGCCAATCGGGCTTTGGTCGATATCGACGACTTTATCGAAATGTTCCAGGCCTTCTATTGCATCGCAGGGAGCGGGAATGACGCCGGCACGGTTGATTAACCGCGCCGCATGACAGTACAAAGTGTCGTTGATCAGCGTCGATTTGCCGGAACCGGATACGCCGGTTATGCAGGTCAGCAAGCCGATCGGGAATGAAATGTCGACATTTTTCAGGTTGTTGCCGCGGGCATTGCGGATGACAATCTGTTTGTCTTTATCGACGGGCGTCAGTTTTTCGGGCACGGTAATGCCGACTTTTCCCGATAAATATTGACCGGTCAGTGAGGCAGGAGTATTGATGATGTCTTCCAGTGTGCCTTGGGCGATGATCTGGCCGCCATGTACCCCGGCGCCGGGGCCTATATCGACAATATGCTGAGCCGAGCGGATTGCGTCTTCGTCATGCTCGACCACGATCACGGTATTGCCGAGGTCGCGCAGCCGGAACAGAGTGTTTAGCAAGCGTTGGTTGTCGCGTTGGTGCAAGCCTATCGACGGCTCATCCAACACATACATCACGCCGACCAGCCCCGCGCCGATCTGGCTGGCAAGGCGGATGCGCTGCGCTTCGCCGCCGGAAAGGGTGTCCGCGCTACGGTCCAGCGTTAAGTAGTCGAGGCCGACATTGACTAAAAACTCCAGCCGCTCCTGGATTTCCTTGACAATTTTTATCGCGACTTCACCGCGTTTACCGGGTAAATGAAGATGCGCAAAAAAGTCCAGGGATTTGCGGATCGGGAAACGGGTCAGGTGGTGCAGCGGCAAATCTTCGACAAACACGTTTCTGGCGGAAACATTCAGCCTCGCGCCCTCGCAATCGTTACACGGTTTTTGGGATAGATATTTGGCCAGTTCATCGCGCACCAGTTGCGAATCGGTTTCGTGATAACGCCGGTCCATGTTGGCGACGATGCCTTCAAAGGTGTGGCGTCTTTTTTTGACCGAGCCGGTTCCGGTCATGAATTTGAATTCAATCGTTTCGTGGCCGCTGCCGTATAGAATGATGTCCTGGTGTTTCTTGGACAGTTCCGAGAACGGCGCTTCCGGGTCGAAGCTATAATGCCGGGCCAATGAGCAGATCAGTTGGTAATAATAGGCGTTGCGCCGGTCCCAGCCTCGAATCGCGCCCCCGGCCAGGCTGATGTCGGGGTTGTGGATAATCAGTTCGGGATCGAAATGCTGACGTACACCTAGCCCGTCGCAACTGCCGCATGCGCCCTTGGGGTTGTTGAACGAGAAAATTCGCGGTTCCAGTTCGGACAGGCTGTAGCCGCAATGAGGGCAGGCGTAGCGCTCGGAAAACATCAATTCGGTCGCGTCATCGATGCAGGCGGCGATCGCGATGCCGTCGGCAATGCGTAGAGCCGTTTCAAAAGATTCGGATAAGCGCAAGGCGATATCTTCGCGAATCTTGAAACGGTCGACGATGACTTCAATGGTATGTTTCTTTTTCAAATCCAGCGTTGGCGTCTCGTCCAGGTCGTACACCGTGCCGTCGATACGGGCGCGGATGAAGCCTTGGGCGCGCAGGTCATCGAGCAACTGGATATACTCGCCCTTGCGGTCGTTGACCACCGGAGCCAGCAGCATCCAACGCTGATCCTGAGGTTGCGAGAGTACATGGTCAACCATCTGGCTGACGGTTTGCGCTTCCAGTGAAACCTGGTGTTCAGGGCAACGCGGCGTACCTGCACGGGCATAGAGCAGTCTTAAATAATCGTAGATTTCGGTGATGGTGCCGACGGTGGAGCGTGGATTGTGCGAGGTGGATTTTTGTTCGATGGAAATAGCCGGGGACAAGCCTTCTATATGGTCGACATCGGGCTTTTCCATCATCGACAAGAACTGGCGGGCGTAAGTGGACAACGATTCCACATAGCGCCGTTGGCCTTCGGCATAAATGGTGTCGAAAGCGAGCGACGATTTACCCGAACCGGACAGTCCTGTGATAATAATGAGTTGATCCCTGGGTAGGTCAAGATCGATGTTTTTCAGGTTATGGGTTCTGGCGCCACGAATGCTGATCGTATCCATTAATTAAGTCCGGCAATTTCAACAACTCTATAATATACGTTCAAAGTTATCCTAATACAAACAACGCACTTCGCTACATTCTTACTATTAACCGTTTAAATAATGATCGCCACATTAAATTCATTCATATTCCAATACATCAAATTTATAGAAATGCTTGGCGTGCTGATGCGCATTTTCAGCTTTTCGCTGGTCAGTTGGCTGGGGCCGGAAAGTCCGTTTCTGTTCGTCTGGGCTTTTAATACCACCGATGCGGTGATTCTTTCCTGGTGCTCCATACTCAAAAAGGATAACGCCTATACCTTGCTGAACGTGTTCTGGATTATGGTCGGCGTTATCGGCATGGTTAGGGCCAGTCAAATTTCAGTCATTGATTTTAAAACCGCCGGGCTGCAATTCTTAACGCAGGTCATGGCGCTGGTTAGTTAAGCGGCAATTCAAGCACAATTGAGCAAATGCGCTGAACAAAGCTTGTTATAATGCACGGCATAAAATAGTGAGATAAACCACTGAGTTAGTAGGGTACGCCTCGCGTACCTTTTACTGAGAATGAGAACAACGGTACGCGATGCGTACCCTACATTTTTTAAAATTCTGGTCAAAAAGGAGAAGCTGGTTTTGACAACAATGCAGGACATTACGAGTTCGATGACATCATCGGAAAAACGCGCCACATGGTCGTTGGCAGGCATTTACGCTTTGCGGATGCTGGGGTTATTTATGATTTTGCCGGTGTTATCTTTATTCGCCGAGCAGCTTGAGGGTTCAACGCCTGCACTGATCGGCCTGGCGATGAGTATTTACGGATTGCCCCAGGTTCTGTTGCAAATCCCCTTTGGTCTGATGTCTGACCGCTTCGGCCGTAAAAAAATCATTATCATCGGCTTGGTGCTGTTTTTTATCGGTAGCGTGATTGCGGCGCTGTCGACCAGCATTTACGGGGTTCTGGCGGGCAGGGCTTTTCAGGGCGCAGGTGCGGTTTCGGCGGTTATCATGGCGCTGGTGGCCGATCTGACGCAGGAAGTTCACCGCACCAAGGCCATGGCGATTATCGGAATCAGCATCGGCGGATCGTTTGGCGTCGGCATTGTCGCCGGGCCTATTATTTCCGGATTCGGCGGAGTGCAGGGTGTTTTTGGCGTCACTGCGGTGCTTACGCTCCTGGCTATTTTAGCGATTATTTATATCGTTCCGAACCCCCAGCAATCCAAATTGCACCGGGATGCGGAGTTCGTTCCTGAAGAAGCGATGCAGGTGCTGAAAAATCCTGATTTATTGCGCCTGAATTACGGCATTTTTACCTTGCACCTGATTTTAATGGCTATCTTTGTGGTGGTTCCTTCGTTGATGCGTAACGCTGGATTAGTAGCCGGACATGAATGGCAGGTTTATTTGCCCGTTTTCGCGATTTCAATGGCATTCGCGGTGCCGTTCATTATCCTGGCGGAAAAGAAACGCAAGATGAAGCAGGTGTTTTTGGGAGCCATCGCGGTGTTGGTGTTGGCTGAACTGGGCTTATCGGCCGTTCATCAAAATTTGCTCGGAATTATAGGCTTTTTGTGGCTGTTTTTTTGCGGCTTCAACCTGCTGGAAGCAACCCTGCCTTCCTTAATATCCAAGACAGCGCCAGCTGACTTGAAAGGCACGGCAATGGGCGCTTATTCAAGCTCGCAGTTCATGGGGCTTTTTATGGGCGGGCTGGTCGGCGGCTGGTTTAACGGCGAATTCGGGGTTACCGCGGTGTTTTTATTCTGCGCCGCCGCCGCATTCAGCTGGCTGGCGGTATCCTTATGGATGAAGCCGCCGCGGTATGTGGCAAATCTGCTTATTTCGCTAGAAAAGCTCAGTGAGCAAGGCGCCAATGAGTTTGTTGCCGAAACGCTTAAGATCAGCGGCGTAGAGGATGTTACCTTGCATTATGAAGAGGGCTTGGTTTATCTTAAGGTTGATAATCAGAAACTTGATAAAGGCCAATTACAACGTCTGGTCACTCAGTACGTCAATGCGTAACCGCGCAAATAATGAGGAGAAATAGATGCTTAATAAAGTGATGTTAATAGGAAGGCTTGGCGCCGACCCTGAGGTTCGTTATATGCCAAGCGGCGGCGCTGTTACGACATTGAGTCTGGCGACTTCCAGGCGTTGGAAAGACCGGCAAACCGGCGAACGCCGCGAAGAAACCGAATGGCATAGGGTGGTGATGTTTAATCGCTTAGCCGAAATCGCCGGGGAATACCTGAAAAAAGGTAGCCAAGCCTACATTGAAGGCCATATTCGTACGCGCAAATGGCAGGCTCAAGACGGTCAGGATCGCTATACTACCGAAATTGTTGCCGACTCCATGAACATGCTGGACAGCCGTAGCGGCGGTACTTCCGATTTTGGCGGCGAACAGCCGCAGGGCGGGTACTCGAAGCCTGCCGCTCAGCCTCAGCAACCGGCGCCGCAAAGCAGCCCCGGTTCAATGCCGCCACCGCCAAATTATGACGATTTCGATGATGACATTCCGTTCTAGGAGTCACCTAAGACTGATTCTGTAAAGAATATAAAAAGCCACTGTTATCAGTGGCTTTTTTGTTTGGAGAGCTGCTGGTATGTCTGTTTAGATTGATAAGTGTTTGATAAGTTGTGGCAGTCAATAGGTCAGTGTTATCTGGCGCCGGTTTTTGACCGGAACAGGGTAATTGTTCGCATAGCGGTTGAGCTCAATACAGGCTTCTATATACGAAGTTGCCCTATTTAATCAATATCGATGTAATATGAAAAAACCATAGGGCTTATTTAGGGTTGGATTATGCTTCTGCTAATGAAACCCAAGAATAAGCTCTATGCCATTCATCATAAAATTTTTCTCCCTGTTTGAGGTTTTCGTATGTGGAAAAAAATTTACTCGACCGTTCTGACGCCTCGTCTTGATGACGAGGAACTCAACAAACATCTTAAAGCTATAAAATCGTCTATGCCCACGCCGGTCTTTTGGCTGTTGGGGAAAACGCAGTCGGGAAAAACTTCGATTATCAGAGCCTTGACCGGAGACAGCCGCGCGCAAATAGGCAACGGCATGAAGGCGTGTACCCAAACCGCATTCATTTACAATTTTCCTGATTCCCAGGATTGCATCATGCGCTTTCTGGATACGCGGGGATTGGGCGAAGTGGATTATGACCCGAAGCACGATATTGAAGCTTTCCGGGAACAGGCTCATGTTCTGATTGTGGTAATGAAGGCCATGGACCATTCCCAGCAAGCTGTTATGGAGGCTGTCCGTTCAATCCATAAAGCCAAGCCCGATTGGCCGGTTATTGTTGCGCAAACGTCATTGCATGAAGGTTACCCCGGCTCCGCTTTCGAACACTTGAGTCCCTATCCGTTTGATACCGAAGACTGGCCTGAAACAGTGCCTGAAAATCTGCGCCGATCTTTGCTTGAACAAAGAAAGCTGTTTAAAGACATCGATGCCCAGTTTGTCCCGGTTGACTTTACGCTGCCGGAAGATGGTTACCAGCCAGTCAATTACGGTTTGGAAGCCATCTGGCGTAGCCTGGAAACAGCATTGCCGCAGGGTATTGCTATCGTGCTTCATGATATGAAAGAAATCCGCAAGGAGCTGCATGATGCCTACAGCAAGGCGGCGCTTCCGCATATTATCGCCTATGCCCTGACTTCCGGAGCCGCCGGAGCCGTGCCAATCCCCTTTGTCAGTGTACCAGTGGTGACGCTGGTTCAGGCCAAAATGTTCCAGACTATCGCATCAATTTATAATTTCAAGCTGGACCGGAAAAGTTGGGTTGAAATCAGCAGTTCGCTGGGTATTACTCTACTGACTAATGTCGGCCGCCGCGAATTAGTCAAACTGATCCCCGGTTATGGCTCAGCCGTATCGTCTGTGCTGACTGCCGCAACCACTTATGCCTTAGGCAAGACATTAACGGTTTACTTTCAAAATTTACGTAGCGGGACAGCGTTATCCAGTGAGGCATTTCGGGGTATTTACCAGGAACAGTTTGAGCTGGGGCGAACCCTGTTAAAAGATTACGTAAGCGAAATTCAGCAGAAGGTGTTGAAATGAAAATGAAGACCCGCTGGATAGTTCATTTCCTGATCATAATGATCCCATTCAGCATCCCTTTGGCCGCAGGCTTTTACTGGTTATGGCTACAGCAAAAGCTGATTCTATGGTTTGCGGTTTCGGCAGCGTTAGGCGGAATATGGTGGCTCATTAACCAGCGCTTGAATAGGCGGGATATGCAACTGGAATTGCTCGACATTTCGCCGTCAGTCGAGAAAACCGCGCAAAGCCAACGGGCTTACGAAAAGATTGAACAAATTTCCGCGGCTCACAGAGCCGAGAATCCTGATCTGGAGTCTTCGGAATTCTATATGCAAACCCTGCTTGAAGTGATGCGGGCCGTTGCCGAGCAGTATTATCCGAAACGAAAAGACGCTCTGTTGGAAGTTAAGCTGCCTCATCTGCTTAAAGTCATCGAGATGCTGGCTCAGGAATTACGCGTCAGTCTTTCCGAAAGCGTGCCCGGCAGCCATATTTTCTCGGTGAGCGATATCGTCCGCAGCCGTCGCTTGGCTAGCCGCGGACGCGATCTCTATCGTTTGTTCCGCATCGTATCGGCCGGATTGGACCCGGTATCGGCAATAGTTCGCGAACTGAGAATTCTCACTACCGATAACCTGTTATCGTATTCCACCGAAGATCTCAAGCGCTGGCTTATCGACGCTTACATCAAGAAAATCGGCTATTACGCGATTGAACTTTATAGCGGGAACCTGGTCCTGGACAATAGTTTGTTCTCCAGCCCGACGCGGGCATCGCAACAGGAATTGGAAAAAATTAAGCGCCGGGAAGATGTTGCGACTGCGGAGCCGTTCCGCATAATGGTGCTGGGCCAGACCAATGCCGGCAAATCCAGTCTCATCAATGCCCTGTTCGGAGCTAAAAAAGCCGAAACCGATGTGATTCCTACGACCCAAGGTATCACGACTTATCTGTTGGAACGGCCCGGCTTGGAATCGGCGATTATATCGGACTGCGAAGGCTATGGCAGTGCCGATAGTCCGGCTTCGTTTTCCCGGATCTCCGACGAAATTATCCGCAGCGATATTATTATCATGACGATGTCAGCCGTTAACGCCGCGCGCGAGCCCGATAAAAAAATGCTGCAAGCCATTCGGGAGTGTTTTGCGAATCAGGACAAAAGCCGTTTGCCGCCCGTCGTTGTGGCATTGACGCATGTCGATCAGTTGCGGCCGGTCAGGGAGTGGAACCCGCCTTATGATGTGATGAAGACTCTCTCGGCGAAAGCTCAATCAATTAGATTGGCGATGGATGCGGTAGCGGAAGAGCTGGGATTGAATATCGATCAAATTGCGCCGGTCAACTTGAAGCCGGGCTTTGAATATAATATTGAGGAAGGGTTGGTTCCGGCTGTTTTTCAGCAGCTTGATCAGGCCAAGCAGGTGCGTTATCTGCGTTGTCTAAAGGAATATCATAAAGAAGATTATTGGCGCAGGCTTTGGAAGCAATCTAAAGGGGCAGGGCAGTTTATTGCGAAGCAAGGATTCAGTGCTTTTATCAAGTCGTCTGCCGCTCTGGTTGGAGAACGGAAAGGAAAGACCGACTAATCCGGCTATTCATGATACTGCTTTCTATGAAGAGTTTTGTAGGCTTACGACCCGGTAGATTTAATCAAGACTGAACTATTATGCGGTTATTTATGGGCTGGGCTTTACAAGCCTGAATCATATCATTCAAATTCCTAAAGAATGCTCAAACTCTTCCAGCGGCATGGCCTTGCCAATCAGGTTACCTTGATACACTTGGCAGCCGTGCGACTCTAAAAATGCGCGCTGCTGTTCCGTTTCTACGCCCTCGGCAATAATATCCATTCCCAGGTTGTGGGCCATGCCGATGATGGTCTGCACGATTACCGTGTCGGTGGGCTTAACCTCAATATTACGCACGAAAGACTTATCGATTTTCAGTTGGTCGAATGGCAGTTGCGCCAGGCAAGCCAGCGATGAATAGCCGGTGCCGAAATTATCGATAGAAAAGCTCAAGCCGACTTCTTTGAGTCTCTGCATTTTGGCAATGGTGTCGTCGATGTCGTCGAGTACCAGGCTCTCGGTAAATTCGAGCTTCAGTTGATTTGCTTTGATCGCGAATTTGTTGAGCGTGGCGCACACTTGTTCGATAAAGTCGGGCTGATGGAATTGGCGCGCGCTGACGTTAACGGCAAGCTGCAAATCGCGAGTTTGCGCCTGGTTTTCCCATTGTTTAAGTTGGGCGCAAGTAGCTTCCAGCACCCACTGTCCAAGAGGTATTATGAGTCCGATTTCTTCGGCCAGTGGAATGAATTCATGCGGCTGGACAAGTCCGCGTTCAGAATGATCCCATCGCAATAACGCTTCGGCGCCAACGGTTTTACCGTCATAGCGCGCCTGCCGCTGAAAAAAGAGCTTGAATTGATTCCTCATCAGCGCAAAGCGCAAGTCTGCTTCCAAAGCGGCCCGAGCCGTAACCGTCTCTTGCATATCCCGGTCGAAGAAACGCAGAGTGTTGCGGCCTGCGGACTTGGCGCCATACATGGCGATATCCGCCCGTTTCAGAAGAGTGCTTATTTCATGTTGGTGGTTGATGAATAGCGTGATGCCGATGCTCGGAGTGTTTCGATACTCATGGGTGGCGAGTTGGTAGGCCTGGTTTAGCGAGCTAATGATTTTTTCGCCAGTGGTTTTGGCCTTGACAGCGGCTTCTTCAATATTCCCGCTCAGTTCTTCCAACATGATTACAAACTCGTCGCCGCCCTGACGAGACACAGTGTCGCCTTCACGCACACAATCGATAAGCCGCCTTGCAACCTGTTGCAATAATATGTCTCCCATATCATGTCCCAGAAGGTCATTCAGGGATTTGAAGTTATCCAGGTCAATAAATAGCAGCGCCCCGTATTTTTTGCTACGCGTGCTGGTGGCCAGCGCTTGTTGCAGCCTGTCCAGCAGCAGTCTGCGGTTCGGCAAGGCAGTCAGCGGATCGTAATAAGCCAGCTGTTTTATTTCATCCTCTGAGGCTTTGCGGGCCGATATATCAGTATGCGAGCCGACATAGTGAGTGACGTTCCCGGCATTGTCCTTTACCGCGGTGATGGTGAGCCATTTGGGATAGATTTCGCCATTTTTGCGTTGATCCCATATTTCGCCTTGCCAAGAACCAGTACGATGAATGCACTCCCACATTTCAGCGTAAAAGGCCGTGTCATGGCACCCCGAATGAAACATACGCGGCGTATGACCGATGAGTTCCTCGGCGCTGTAACCGGTGATCTCGGTAAAGGCCCGGTTAACCCGTAAAATCTGATTATCGGCATTGGTGATCATGATGCCTTCCTGAGCCTCAAAGGCGACGGCGGCAATGCGCAATTCTTCTTCTGTATGTTTGCTTTCGGTGATATCGGCAAGAGTGATGCGTAACATTGATATTTCGGCGTTTCTCAATACCGGCAGGCAGTCCAGTCGGGCATGAAAGTAGCTGTCGCCGCGTTTCATCATCAGTTCGACGATTTTCTGCTCTTTTCCATGGGTCAGTGTATTTTTGAGCAGAAAATAGCAGCGGTCGCTGTCTTTGGGGGCGACCAAGCCGGCGAAATGTTGGTTTATCAGATTGTTGCGCTCCACTCCGAGCAGCGTGGCGGCGGTAAGATTGGCCTCGATGATCTTGCCTTCGGGCGTGAGGGTGATGTATCCGACGGGAGCGAACTCATAGAGATCGAGGTAACGGTTATGAGAGGCTTCCAGAGCGAGGCGGGCGCGCTGTAATTCATCGTTTTGCATCTCCAGTTCGATCTGATGCGTCTGTAATTCATGAAGCAATGTTTCCACAGAATGGAGCGATGGATCGACCGGAGGGCGGGCACGGCGATCCACGGCCCCGGTACGAGGTTTTAGTCGTCGATCCAGTTTGATGGGTTTGCTTTTCATGTAAACTCCATACTGTTATTTCCAGGTAAGACATATAAGGTTGAGTTCTTCCTTTTACTTACTTAAATGGTAGTTCTGGATAATATAATACAACCTATAGCCTGTCGGTAACATTATCCATCGCCAGCAGAATCAATTGCGGTTCGCCGGTCTGGCCGATGAGGCTGCGGGCGTTGAGCAGCATTTTGCGGTGACCGATGGTGGGAAAGTCATGCTCCATCGGATAGTTCTCAAAAGCTTGATGGTCGGACAGGACAGCCTTTAATAAATCGCGCAAGATTGGAATATTCCATTGGCCGTTACCCAGTTCGTAGATCGGCTGCCCCACGGTTTGCTCTATAGTCACCTGAAAACTTTGGTAAAACGAGCGGCTGGCAGCGACGACCTTCAACGCGTCATTGAGTACAATCAGCGGTTCGCACACTGTTTTTGCGATGCCTTCGGCCAATAATCTTGTTTCCAGTACCTGTATTGCCCGAGTGCGTTCGGTGATATTGGTGAAGGTCATCACTACGCCGTCAATCATGTTTTCCAGCGTCCGGTAAGGCTGGATGCGCGCCAGATACCAGTTGCCGTTCAATGTCTTTACTTCACGTTCTATGGGGATCAGGTTATCGAGTACCTGACGGACAACATCCAGCAGGTCTTCAGACTCCAGCTCGGATTTGATGTCGCTCAGGGCGCGTCCCATATCCGAGGCGGCAAGACGGTAAATTAATGTCGCATCGCGCGTGAAACGCCGGATTATCAGGTGCTGGTCGAGAAAAATGATGCCGATTTGAACGTTGTCGAGCAGGTTTTTCATGTCGTTTTGCATGTCGGCCAGTTGTGCAATTTTGGCCTGTAGTTCCGAGTTTACGGTGACCAGTTCTTCATTGATGGATTGAAGCTCCTCTTTGGAGGTTTCCAGTTCTTCATTGGAGGATTGTAATTCTTCGTTGGTTGACTGCATCTCTTCGTTGGTGCATTTAAGCTCCTCGTTGGAGGCATGCTGTTCCTCGATGGTGGCCTGGAGGTTTTCTTTGGTGTAAGCCAGTTCACGCTCCAGTTCTTCGATAAGCCGCAATTCATTCAGTTTGGCGGTGCGCTTGGTGTGCCCCGGTTTTCCGGGCTTCGGCTGGATTATGTCCTGAAAGCTTATTAGTAGCAGCTTTTGTTGATTATTCGGATCGGTCAGGAGACGTACGTTAAGGAGTGCCAGCTGAAAATCACCGTTGTTCTTGAATGACAGCTCCCGGTTCAGGGTGGGCTTGTCTTGGTTGGCGTTCTGAATGGCGGAGCGCAGTTCCGGTTGCAGGCCTTCTCTCGCCATATCGATTATGTTGAGGGTGGCCTGGCCGGGTGCAGGGCGCAAGTATTTGCCGGTCTCGCCATAGACGTAGAGGATATTGCCCTTGAGATCCGTCACTGCTGAGGCGGGGGCGTAACATTGCAGCAGCATACGCCGGGTCAGCTCGGCCAGATTGCTCTCCCAGGCGGTTTTTACGATGTCCACCGTCGCTTTGTGGGCCGGTTCTGTCGTCCAGTTTAAATTGCTGGTCAAAAGAGCGCGGGCTGAGGCGGAGATGTGGGTGCTGCGGTAGAGTTTCCATTTGCGGTTGAGTGGCGTAAACAGTTCGTTATGATTGCCGATGCTTTCCGACGGCGACAGAAACAGTATGCCGCCGGGCTTGAGTGCATAGTGAAAGGCCGGGATGAGCCGGTTTTGCAGTTCCGGCTCCAGATAAATCATCAGATTGCGGCAGCTGAGCAGATCCAGCTTGGTAAAAGGCGGGTCCTTAACGATGTTCTGGACGGCGAACACTATCATCTCGCGTATTTCTTTTTTCATCCGATAGCCTCCGTCTTCCTTGATAAAAAAACGGCGTAGCCGTTCAGGCGTGACATCCAGCGCGATGTTGGGTGGATATAACCCGGCACGGGCGACAGTAATGGTGTCGGCGGCAAGGTCGGTGCCGTAAATCTGTACTTTAAAATTGTAGTGTTTTTCATCCATTAGCTCGCGCAACACCATGGCAATGGAATAGGCTTCCTCACCCGTGGCGCAACCTGCCACCCAGGCACGGAAAACATAGGTTTCCGGTTTATCCGCGAGCAGTGTCGGCAGAATGTCCTGCTTCAGCACTACGAAAGCCTCCGGGTCGCGAAAGAAGTTGGTGACATTGATCAACAGTTCCTTGAACAGCGCCGATGTTTCGGACGGATGTTCCTTGAGGTAGCTGGCATAAGTTTCGGTGTTCTCAATGCCGTTTTGCGACATGCGGCGCTGAATGCGGCGAGTAATGGTGCTTTTTTTGTAGAGTGAAAAATCATGGCCGGTGCTGGTGCGTATCTGCATCAAAATGCGATTCATGCCGCTTAACGCCGGGGCGGCCGGAGGCTGCATGAGGAGCAGTGCGCGCGCGTCGGACAGCAGTGCTTCCGGCATTTTCTCTACCGGTAAAACGTGAGTGACGTAACCTGACTGAATGGCGCTGGACGGCATGCCGTCGAATTTGGCGGTAGCCGGTTCCTGGGCCATGGTAATGCCGCCTGCGCCGAGGATGGCGCGCAATCCCAGCGTACCGTCGGTGCCGGTGCCGGAGAGAATAATGCCGATAGCCTTTTCCGACTGATCTTCAGCCAGGGAGCGCAGGAAGGAATCAATAGGCATGCGTTGGCCGTGCGGCATTGCCGGTATGCTTAATTGCAATGCACCGTGGAATATAGACATGTCGCGGTTGGGAGGAATCACATAGACGCAGTTAGGCCTAGCTTGCATTTGATCTTCCGCCTCAGCTACCGGCATGGTCGTAGTGCGTTGCAAAATCTCTGTCAGAATACTGGCATGGCTCGGATCGAGATGCGAGATCAGCACGAAGGCCATGCCGGTATTTGCCGGAATATGGCGGAAGAATTGCTCTAAAGCTTCCAGTCCCCCGGCGGAAGCGCCTATGCCCACAATGGGAAAGTCAGTGCTTTGTTGAGACTGATTTTCAGGGTGAGCCGAAAGAATTGATGGGTTTATATTCTGGGTCATTGATAGGTGCTCTGTTCGCGTGTCACTGCGGCGTCGGGATCTTTGAATTATCAGGATTTAATAGCGCGTTATCGGGAAAGTCAATTCATTTTCCCGTGATGTGTTCAACGTCGAGTTAATCGCGCCATCCGGTTTTACCGTGCGTAGACGCTAAAGAAACGCAAATGGGTGGTGTGAACTACAGTCATTTTTTCCATCTTCAGGTCGGCGGCTTGAGCTCTGTTTACGGCTTGTCGAACACAGGGGTGGCAGGATGATCACAAGTAATGGAAACCATTTGTTAAAGCACTTTCGCTACGCCTTGTCGATGTTGAGAATGCCTCGTTTTTATGGTTTAATGCTACGGTTTTACGTCTTTATGCGCCTCTTGTTTTATTGATATTGAAATGAAAGGATGGTTTCGCCGCAACTTGATTGGAGAGCAGGCTATTAACTATGCAATTTATTATTAAAAAAGGTTTGGATCTACCTATCACTGGAGAGCCCGAACAAGTTATTGAGGATGGCAATAAGGTTAAGTCCGTTGCTATTCTGGGAATGGATTATGTGGGCATGAAGCCTACTATGATGGTCAGTGAAGGCGATACGGTCAAGCTGGGCCAAGTGCTTTTTTCTGACAAGAAGAATCCTGGTGTCAACTTTACTTCGCCTGGTGCGGGCGTTGTTCAATCCATTAACCGCGGTGCAAAACGTGTTTTGCAGTCTGTTGTGATCGAACTGAAAGGAACGGGACAAGAGTCATTTGCAAAATACAAAGCTTCCGAGTTAAGTGATCTGTCAGCAGAGCAGGTTAAAGAAAACCTGTTGGCGTCCGGCTTGTGGACAACATTGCGCACACGTCCTTACGGCAAAATTCCTGCTGTAGACAGCAAGCCCCGTTCTATTTTCGTGACCGCAATCGATACCAGCCCGTTAGCGGCAAATCCTGCGGTTATCATTAAAGAGCGTGGCGACGACTTTGCTAATGGTTTGGCGGTTATTGCCAAACTGACACAAGGTAAAACTTATGTTTGCAAAGCGACTGGCGCTGATGTTGCAACCGGTAACGCGTCTGTAACCACTGCCGAGTTTTCCGGTCCTCATCCTGCGGGACTGCCAAGCACCCATATTCATCTGATTGATCCGGTCAGTATCGATAAATTCGTCTGGCATTTGGATTATCAGGCGGTGATGGCTATTGGCGCGTTATTTACCACCGGTAAAATCAATGTCGAACGCATTGTTTCATTAGCAGGGCCTACCGTTAAAAAGCCGAGATTGATTCGTACCCGCGTCGGCGCAAACACGGATGATTTGGTTGCCGGCCAATTGGAAGAAGTTGAAAATCGGGTGATTTCAGGTTCGGTGCTGTATGGGCATCTTGCGGCAGATTGGGCGGCCTTTTTGGGTTGCTACAATACGCAGGTTTCTGTATTACAAGAAGGTCGCGCCCGTGAATTGTTCGGTTGGATTGTTCCTGGTAAAAACAAATATTCTGCATTGAATGTTTATACGTCAAGCGTTGATCGTAAGCTGAATCGCAAATTCCCATTAACAACTGACAAAAACGGCAGCAACCGGGCGATTGTTCCTGTTGGTGTTTATGAAGCCGTCATGCCGTTGGATATTTTGCCTACACCGCTGTTAAAAGCGCTGATAGTGGGTGATTCCGACCAGGCTCAGTTATTGGGTTGTTTGGAATTGGATGAGGAAGATGTGTCTTTATTTACGTTTGTGGATCCTGGTAAACACGATTTCGCCTCTGTTCTGAGAGCGAATTTAACTAAAATTGAGAAGGAAGGATAATGTCGCCTAGAGATATTTTAGATAGCATGGAGCCGCATTTCACCAAGGGTGGGCGGTTCGAAAAGTATTACGGTCTCTACGAGATGGTGGATACTTTTATCTATACACCGGCTGATGTAACGCGCGGAACCACGCATGTTCGGGACGGCAACGACCTGAAACGAACCATGACTTTTGTTGTGATCGCGACGTTTTTCTGTATTTTGATGGCTCTGTACAACACCGGCTACCAAGCTAACTTGGCTATGGCAAAGATGGGCTTGGAACAGGCTCAGGATTGGCGTCGTATTCCGATGATGATCTTCGGCTACAGCACGATGAATCCGCTTTCCAACCTGGTTCACGGCGCTTTGTACTTTCTGCCTATTTATTTAGTGACGTTGGCTATCGGCGGCATTTGGGAAGTATTGTTCGCAACGGTTCGCGGCCATGAAGTCAACGAAGGCTTTCTGGTGTCGTCAATGTTGTACACATTGATTTTGCCTCCCGATATGCCTTTATGGCAGGTGGCTTTGGGTATTTCCTTCGGTATTGTTATCGGTAAGGAAGTATTCGGCGGTACCGGTAAAAACTTTTTGAATCCTGCGTTGACTGGACGGGCGTTTTTATATTTTGCCTACCCAGCGTCTATTTCAGGCGATTCCGTTTGGGTTGCGGTTGACGGCTATACAGCGGCTACGCCTTTAGGTTTGGCGGCGAACGGCGGTCTTGATGCGGTTTATGCCGCTAATTACGGCTGGATGCAAAGCTTTTTCGGTTTTGAACCGGGCTGTCTTGGTGAAACATCAACACTGGCTATTTTGATCGGTGCGGCCTTCTTGTTGTACACCAAAGTTGCATCGTACCGCATTATGGGTGGCGTATTTGCTGGCATGGTAGCGACTTCGTTGCTGTTCAACATGATAGGCAGCGATACCAACCATATGTTTGCGATACCCTGGTACTGGCATTTGACCATGGGCGGTTTTGCTTTCGGTATGGTTTATATGGCCACCGACCCAGTGAGTGCGGCAATGACCGATACTGGTCGCTGGGTATTCGGCGCTTTAGTCGGAGTTATGACTGTATTGATCAGAGTTGTTAATCCTGCGTTTCCGGAAGGTATTATGCTGGCAATTCTATTTTCCAATATGTTCGCGCCTACGATTGATTATTTTGTCATTCAGGCCAATATCAGAAGAAGGATGAAACGCCATGCTTAATGAACAGTTAAATAAAGTATCCGCAAAATTGGATAAATGCGAGCATTACCAAAAATTCAAAGTCTACAGGGATAAAGTTCTAGCCTTGGGCAATGATAGCTTAGAAAAAACTATTGCTATTGCTGTTGCGCTTTGCTTGGTTTGTGCGGTTTTGGTTTCATTTTCAGCGGTTGCGTTAAAGCCTCTTCAAGTCAATAACAAAGAAGCGGACATGAAGAAGAACATTCTTGATGTAGCAGGCTTGCTTGAAGAAGGCGCTAATATCGATGCAGTGTTTAAAGACAAGATCGAAGCAAAAGTCGTTAACCTGGAAACAGGCGATTATGCTGAGGACATAAACCCAGCTGAATACGACCAGCGTAAAGCGGCAAAAGATCCGGCTATGAGCGTCGCTATTCCTAAGGAAAAAGACATTGCTCATATCAGGATAAAGCCTAAATACGCGAAAGTTTTCTTGGTTAAAGAGGGGGGTGCGATTAAGTCGATTATTCTGCCTATAAACGGTTACGGCTTGTGGTCAACCTTATACGGTTTCCTGTCATTGGAAGCCGATGGGCAAACCGTGCAAAGCATCAACTTTTACGATCAAGCGGAAACTCCGGGATTGGGTGGCGAAGTGGTTAACCCTAACTGGCGCGCGCTTTGGAAAGGCAAAAAAGTCTATGCCGAAACCGAGCAGGCTTCACTGGAAAAAGGTCTGATAGAGGAAGCCGAGATTGGCGAGCCTGCATTAGCCCTGATTAAAGGTGTGGTCGATAACAGCAAGCCGGGTTCTCAATATCAGGTTGACGGTCTTGCTGGAGCGTCATTAACCAGTACCGGTGTAACTAATCTGGTCAGATACTGGATGAGCAAAGAAGGCTTTGCCAAGTATTTAGCCAAAGTAAGAACGGTTAAAGGAAAAGAGTCATGAGTGAAATTTTAAATGATGAAACCAAAAAAGTACTGACCGAGCCGTTGGTTGACAACAACCCGATTACTTTACAAGTATTGGGTATCTGTTCGGCGTTAGCGGTGACCTCGCAAATGTCGACTTCGCTGATTATGGCGTTGGCCTTGACCTTGGTGACGGCGTTTTCCAGTGCGGCAATCAGTGCGATCAGAAACCACATTCCCGGCAGCATCAGGATCATCGTGCAGATGACTATTATTGCCTCCTTGGTTATCGTGGTAGACCAGATGCTGAAAGCCTTCGCTTACGAAATCAGCAAGCAATTGTCTGTATTCGTGGGCCTGATCATTACCAACTGTATCGTGATGGGGCGTGCCGAAGGTTATGCGATGAAAAATCCGCCTTTAGCAAGTTTTATGGACGGCATCGGTAATGGTTTGGGATACAGCTTGATTTTGATTACCGTCTCTTTTATTAGAGAGTTGCTGGGTTCAGGTAAGTTGCTGGGCATTGAAATGTTTACGCTCAGCAAAGATGGCGGCTGGTATGATCCGAACGGTCTGATGCTGTTGCCTCCGAGCGCATTTTTTATCATCGGTTTGATTATCTGGGGCGTCCGTCAATGGAAACCAAAGCAAGTTGAAGCTGCGGATTTCAAAATCATGTCGATTGCTCATGGTGAAGGAGGACATCACTAATGGAAGCTTATATTAGTCTTTTCATCAAGGCTGTCTTTATTGAAAACCTGGCGCTGTCCTTCTTTTTGGGCATGTGTACGTTTATCGCGGTTTCCAAGAAGATCTCGACAGCGATGGGTTTAGGTATTGCGGTCATGATGGTGCAAATTATTACCGTACCGGCCAATAACTTTATTTATCACGCCCTGTTAAAGGAAGATGCCTTATCCTGGATGGGCATTACCGGCGTTGATTTAAGCTTTTTGGCGCTGCTAAGCTGTATCGGCGTTATTGCTGCGTTAGTGCAAATTCTGGAAATGATTTTAGATAAATTCTTTCCTGCTTTGTACCATGCGTTAGGGATTTTCTTGCCTTTGATCACAGTGAACTGTGCGATTTTAGCCGGCAGTTTGTTCATGATTGAACGCGACTACAATCTGCCTGAAAGCGTTGTGTACGGTGTGGGCAGCGGCTTTGGTTGGGCGCTGGCTATTACTGTCATGGCAGGGGTGCGCGAAAAACTCAAATACAGTGATATACCTGCTGGTTTACAAGGTCTAGGTATTACCTTTATTACTGCGGGTCTGATGTCGCTTGGCTTCATGGCTTTCTCTGGAATCCAACTTTAAGGGTGCGGCATGCTTGAAATTCTATTAGGGATTATTATTTTCACGGCTTTTGTAATTGCGCTGGTATTTGTAATTATCGGTGCTAAAAGCAAATTGGTCGCTGAAGGGGATGTGGAAATTCTTATCAATGATGAAAAGAAAATTCATGTACCTGTAGGGTCTAAATTATTAACTGCTTTGGCTGATAACGGTTTGTTTGTTTCATCGGCTTGTGGCGGCGGCGGGACTTGCGGGCAATGCAAGGTGAAAGTCAATTCAGGCGGCGGTGAAATCTTAGCCACTGAATTAAGCCATATCAGTAAGCGGGAAGCGGCTCACGGCGAGCGTCTTGCTTGCCAGGTTTCGATTAAGCACAACATGGACATTGAAGTCGAAGACAGTGTTTTCGGCGTTAAAAAATGGGAATGCACGGTTAAATCGAATGATAACGTTGCCACTTTCATTAAGGAACTGGTGCTGGAGTTGCCGGCAGGCGAAGAAATCAAGTATCGCGCGGGCGGGTATATTCAAATCGAATGTCCTCCGCACGTTTCTAAATACAGTGATTTCAACGTCGAAGAACGATTCCGCGATGACTGGGATAAGTTTAACTTGTGGCGCTATGTCTCTACTGTAAAAGAGCCTGCGTTGCGCGCTTATTCGATGGCAAGTTATCCTGAAGAAAAAGAAATCATGCTGAACGTACGTATTGCGACACCGCCTCCCGGCGCGCCGGATAGCGTACCTCCAGGTATCATGTCTTCTTATATCTTTAACCTGAAACCCGGTGATAAATGTATTGTTTCCGGTCCTTATGGTGAATTCTTCGCAAAAGAAACTGATGCCGAAATGGTCTTTATTGGTGGTGGTGCGGGTATGGCGCCGATGCGTTCGCATATCTTCGATCAATTACGCAGGCTGAAATCCAAGCGTAAAATGAGCTTCTGGTATGGTGCTCGCAGTAAGCGCGAAATGTTCTATGTAGAAGATTTCGATATGCTGGCCAAGGAAAATGAAAATTTCGAATGGCATGTTGCATTGTCGGATCCATTGCCTGAAGATAATTGGACAGGCTATACCGGCTTTATTCATAATGTTCTTTTTGAAGAATATATTAAGAATCATCCGGCTCCGGAAGATTGTGAGTTTTATATGTGCGGACCGCCGATGATGAACTCGGCGGTAATCAAGATGCTGTTGGATAATGGCGTAGAGCCTGAAAATATCCTGCTGGACGATTTCGGCGGATAAGTAATCTAATAAATTCTCTTCTTGTTTAATAGACGGGAGAGAATGAAAGCATCAAACTAAACGAGGAGTGCGGCTTGACCTGCTCCTCGTTTTTTTATTGTCGGTTTTACAAACTTATGAGGTGGTACCATGACTTACTTTTTAGTGACTTTTGTGTTCATGGCTGTTGTTATTGCTATTATGGCGATAGGCGTTATTTTTGGTAGGCGCGCGATTAAAGGATCGTGTGGCGGCGCGGCAAACGGTGCAGATTGTGTTTGCGTGGAAAAATGTGATAAAAGAAAGAAAATGGAAGCGGAAGCTCGTTTGAATCAAGGATCTTAGGATTTCACAATAACAAACAACGCAGGAGTTTATCATGTTGGCAAAAATTACTGTTGCAGATTACATGTCAAAAAGATTGGTTACACTTGCAAAGGATAATGATGTAGTTGATGCAGTAAATAAACTACTGGATCATAAAATTACCGGTGCTCCTGTTGTTGACCAATCAGGCCGATTGCTGGGCATGTTTTCTGAAAAAGACGTCATGAATATTGTTTTGGAAGCAGCTTATAACCAAAGCATGACTGGCAAGGTTGGCGATTACATGACTAAAGAAATCATTAGCGTGGATGCTGAATCCAGCATTGTCGATTTGGCGGAGAAGTTCCAGCAAACTTCAGTCAGGAGTTTTCCTGTCTTTCAGGACCATGAGCTGGTGGGGATTGTCAGTCGTACGGATGTTTTAAGGGCTCTGGCTTCAATTCATTAAGGTTTTAAGGTAACCGTCGTCGTAGCGGCTTGTGCGGCGTTTTCAGTATTTATGGCCGTCAAAAAATAATGAGTGATGCGCAGACTTTCTATTGGCATGATTATGAAACTTTCGGTACGGATCCTCGAAGAGACAAACCGGTTCAATTTGCCGGGATTCGTACCGACTTAGATTTTAATATTGTAGATGAGCCTTTGGTTGTTTACTGCAAGCCTGCGACAGACTGCCTGCCTCATCCCGATGCCTGTTTAATTACCGGTATTACACCACAGCTTGCGGAGCAAAAAGGTGTCTGTGAAGCCGAGTTTATTCGTTTGATTCATGAGCAATTGGCTCGGCCTAATACGTGTACCCTCGGATATAACAGTCTTCGTTTTGATGATGAAGTTACTCGCAATTGTCTTTATCGCAATTTTTACGATCCCTACGCAAGAGAGTGGCAAAATGGCAACTCCCGGTGGGATTTAATCGATGTGGTTAGGGCTGCAAAAGCTCTGCGTCCGGATGGCATCGTTTGGCCTGTTAACGAAGAGGGTGGTCCCAGTTTTAGGTTGGATCAACTCACTCGTGCTAACAATATAGCCCATGAAGCAGCGCATGATGCGCTTTCAGATGTCTATGCCACCATTGCAATTACCAAGTTGGTTAAGCAGGCCCAGCCCAAGCTTTATCAGTTTTTGTTGCAGCATCGGGTTAAAGCTGAAGCACTTAGATTGCTTCAGTTGGGCAGTTTTAAACCTGTCGTGCATATTTCAGGCAAATACCCGGCCGTTAAAAATTGTCTGGCTGTAGTGCTTTCGATTTGCAAGCATCCTATCAATACCAACGGCGTAATTGTCTATGATTTATCCGTTGATCCTGAGCCGATGCTTAGCTTGACGGTGGAAGAAATCCAGCAAAGGATATTTACTGCAACTGCGGACTTGCCGGAAGGCGTGGAAAGAATTCCGCTAAAAACCGTGCACATTAATAAATGCCCTGTCTTGGCGCCCGTGTCTGTCATCGGGCCGGAGGATGCGCAGCGCCTGGATATCGATCTGGCGTTTTGCTACGCCAATATCGATAAGCTTAAAGCTGCTCCCGGCTTGTCTGAAAAGTTGGCGGCTGTTTTTAGTGGTTCAGCATACACCGAACAAGACTCTGATCCTGATCTGGAAATATACAGTGGCGGTTTTTTTTCTGAACATGATAAGAATCAAATGGCCAAAATCAGGGGATTTTCACCCGAACAATTAGCAAAATCTGAATTTAGGTTTGCTGATCGTCGATTGCCGGAAATGTTATTTAGATATCGTGCCAGAAATTATCCTGAAACGTTGGATGCGGGAGAGTTGCAAAGATGGAATGAGTTCTGTATAAACAGGCTAACAGGCCGTCAAACCGGGGGCGGCATTGTGTTCGATAATTATTTCAATCGACTGCAGGAACTGTGTCGAGACGAAAATACAAATACACAGATTATTAATGTTTTGGAAACTTATGCGCTTGAGAAAATGCAGTTTTTGGGCCTCACTAAGCCATTCATTTGAGCTGAATAGATAAATAGCTTGCCAAACCTTAAAAATGGCCTATAATACACAAATCAATCGCGGGGTGGAGCAGCTTGGTAGCTCGTCGGGCTCATAACCCGAAGGTCGTAGGTTCAAATCCTGCCCCCGCTACCACATAGAACTGCATGGATGCAGGCGTTTGAGTGACTTAGGGATTGGTTGCTGAGAAACCCCATTTTGGGGTTTTTTGTTTTCTGGGCTTTGATTATTTGAAAGCTCACAGTTGATTGTTAATGGAAGAGCCGTCGGCTCTTTTTTTTTGTGCGAAAGTAAGTGAGGAAAAAATGAAACAGGCTCCTGAGCACTTGGTTAATTTAATTGAGCCAATTGTTGAAGGTTTAGGTTATGAATGCGTAGGCATTGAATATAATCCTCATCCTAAACATGGCCTGTTAAGAATCTATATTGATAGCGATAACGGGATTCTGGTTGAAGACTGCTCTAAGGTCAGTCATCAAATCAGCGGTGTTTTGGATGTTGAAGACCCAATTCAAGGCAACTATCAGTTAGAGATTTCTTCACCGGGCGAAGACAGGCCTTTTTTTAAAGTGAGTCAGTTCGAACGGTATATTGGCAGTACGGCGTTGGTTAATTTATTTAAAGCAATAGATGGCCGTAGAAAAATTACGGGCGTTATTGAAAAAGTTGAGGACGATATTATTACGCTAAAGGAAGGCGAACAGGTTTTTGAGGTTCCATTTGTCGCGATGAGCAAAGCGCGTTTGGTTCCTGAGTATTTAATTGAAAAAGGGGGGCGCAGTGGCAAATAAAGAAATTTTGTTGGTAGTGGATGTTTTTTCTAATGAAAAAGATATCGAAAAAGAGATCGTTTTCCAAGCCATAGAATCAGCATTAGAAGCAGCTACAATCAAGCGTCACGCGAACCAAATTAAAGCCCGTGTCAGCATTAACAGAAAAACCGGCGACTATGTTACATACAGAGTTTGGGAAGTGGTTGATGCCAACAGTCAAATTGATGGCGATGTGGAGTTTCCTGAAACGCAAGTATTGCTGGAAGTAGCAAGGCTTGATAATCCGGATGTCCAGGTCGGCGATTTGGTGGAAGAGGAAATAGAATCTGTCGACTTCGGGCGCATTGCAGCGCAGACTGCCAAGCAGGTTATTATTCACAAAGTCAGGGAAGCAGAACGCAAGAAAATTGTCGATGCCTATAAAGGACGTGTGGGCGAACTGATCACCGGTATCGTTAAGCGCATTGAAAAAGGCAGTGTCTATCTGGATTTGGGTGGACATGTAGAGGCTTATATTGCCAAAGAAGACATGATTCCTCGTGAAGCCATTCGCATTGGCGATAGAATCCGGGGTTATTTAAAGGATGTGCGCTCAGAGCCTCGCGGCCCTCAATTATTTGTCAGCAGAACTGCACCTGAATTGTTGATTGCATTGTTTCGTCTTGAAGTGCCTGAAGTGGGCGAAGGTTTGATCGAAGTGATGGGCGCGGCGCGCGATCCCGGTTCCAGAGCCAAGATTGCCGTTAAAGGTAATGATCCGAGGTTGGATCCGGTCGGCGCTTGCGTAGGCATGAGAGGATCGAGGGTGCAGTCGGTTTCAAACGAACTGGCCGGAGAGCGGGTCGATATTATTCTTTGGAATCCAAGCGATGCCCAATTCGTAATTAATGCCATGTCACCGGCAGAAATTCAATCCATCGTTGTCGATGAAGATAAACATAGTATGGATCTGGCGGTAAGTTCAGACAATTTATCTCAAGCTATAGGTCGTGGCGGACAAAATGTACGTCTTGCAACACAGTTAACTGGTTGGGAGTTGAACGTCATTGATGCATCCAAAGCGGAACAAAACAGTGAGGCCGAGGCTGACAAGATAAAGCAGTTGTTTATTGAGCAGTTGGATGTCGATGAAGAGATTGCATTGATTCTGGTTGAAGAAGGTTTTAATACGGTTGAAGAGATTGCCTACGTTCCGGTCAGCGAAATGCTGGAAATTGAGGGCTTTGATGAAGAGCTTGTTACGGCACTTAGAAGCCGCGCTAAAGACGCCTTGCTGATCAGCGCAATTGCAGCTGAAGAAAAAATAGAAACAGCCGAACCTGCGCAGGATTTATTGGAAATGGAAGGCATGGACAGGGAATTGGCTTATGATATGGCAAGCCAAGGTATAATTACGATGGATGATTTGGCAGAGCAATCGGTAGATGATTTGCTGAAATTTTCAGGAATGAATGAAGATCGGGCGGCAAAATTGATTATGAAGGCGCGTGAGCCTTGGTTTGCTGAGGAACAGGCGAGTAGGTAAGGGGTATGAGATGAATAATAAAACGGTAAGGCAATTAGCAGAGGTGGTAAAAATTCCTCTGGAACGATTATTAGAGCAGCTGAAAGAAGCAGGATTATCTGCGAGTGCCCCTGATGATGTTATTAACGAAGACGAAAAAATGCAGCTTCTTGCGCATTTGCGTAAACGCCACGGTAAAAATGAAGGTGCGTCCGAAGTTTCGCTGAAACGAGTGACTTTAAAGCGAAGAACGGTAAGCGAGCTTAAGCAGGCGAGCATACCAGGAAGTACTACCAAGACGATTCCTGTTGAGGTCCGCAAACAGAAGACTTATATAAAGCGTAGCGAGGTAGCCGATTCCGCTGAGCAAAAGAGTTTGGAGCAAGCTAAACAAGCTCTACAGGAACCGGTTAGGCAACAAGTTGAAAACCTTGCCCCAGTTGAAGAACTGTTAAAGACTGAGGAAGTTGTTCTGGAACAACAGAAAGAGGACGTTATTGTAGAACCTGAAGCTAAACCTGTTGAAGGAGTGGTTGAGGCCGCTGTCACTATTGAGCCTGAATCTGAAGTTGAAGGAAGAGTTGAGACTTTACCTGCTGAGGATGTGTTGGAAGTTGGTCATAAAGAAGCGGCTTTAGATAGAGAAGCGGAAGAAGCCAAGAAAAAACAACGGGAAAAAGAGCTTCGTCTGGAAGAGTCCATCAAAAGAAATGCTGACAAAGTAAGGCAGCAGGCATCAGCCAAACAAGAAATTCTTCATAGAAAAAGACAAGAAGAAGGTTCCCATGCTGGAGCAGGCGGCAGAGACAGTAAAAAAGCCAAGAAAAAAGGCAAGAAGAACGAACGCGTCAGTGCGAAGCCGGAAGGCAAGCATCAATTTGAAATGCCGGTTGAGCCTATCGTTAAAGAGGTTGCCATTCCGGAAATGATTATGGTGTCCGATCTTGCGCAAAAGATGAGCGTTAAGGCGGCTATCGTAATCAAGCATCTGATGAAACTCGGCATTATGGCGACTATTAATCAAAGCATAGATCAGGAAACGGCGGCCATTTTGGTTGAAGAAATGGGTCACAAAGCGATTATGCAGAGTGATGACGATCTTGAGCAGGAAATGCTGGCTGAGGCGCAAGAAGACGATAACCGCGTTGAATTGCCGAGAGCGCCGATTGTTACCATCATGGGTCATGTCGATCACGGTAAAACATCGCTGTTGGATTATATTCGCAAAACCCGTGTCGCTGCCGGTGAGGCAGGCGGTATTACTCAGCACATCGGCGCTTATCAGGTAAAAACCGATCATGGTTCAGTAACCTTTTTAGATACTCCGGGTCACGCCGCGTTTACCGCCATGCGCGCCAGAGGCGCGGACGTTACCGATGTGGTGATTGTAGTGGTTGCAGCCGATGACGGCGTTATGCCGCAAACCAAGGAAGCGGTCGAGCATGCCAGGGCGGCCAATGTGCCAATTATCGTAGCAATTAACAAGATCGATAAGCCTGATGCGAATCCTGATAAAGTGATGCAGGAACTGTCTAATATTAACGTGCTAGCCGAAGAGTGGGGCGGCGATGTGCAGTTCCTGAAAATTTCTGCAAAAACCGGCGAAGGTATCGATGATTTAATTGAAGCATTGATTGTACAGACTGAAATTCTTGAATTGAAAGCACCTGTTGAAGGTGCGGCATCCGGTATTGTTATTGAGTCGAGGCTGGATAAAGGCCGCGGTGTCGTGGCAACGGTACTGATTCAAAAAGGCACCCTGGAAAGCGGGCAAATGGTTTTATGCGGTCATGAATACGGTCGTGTTCGAGCCATGTTTAACGAAAACGGATTGCCTATTAAAGAAGCCGGACCTTGTGCGCCTGTTGAGATTCTTGGGCTTTCGGGTACGCCGAATGCCGGTGATGAATTTTTGGTTGTGCAAAACGAGCGTATTGCCAAAGACTTGGCTAAGCATCGTGAAGACCGCAAAAAACTGTCTCGCCACGCCGTACAACAAGCCTCTAAACTGGACGAAGTATTCTCCAGAATGACTACCGGCGAAATTGCCAGCGTCAATTTAGTGCTTAAGACGGATGTTCAGGGCAGTCTGGAAGCGTTACGCAGCTCCTTGGTCGGGTTGTCGAATGACGAAGTCGAAGTTAAAGTCGTTTTTGGCGGCGTCGGCGGTATTAACGAAGGCGATGCGAACTTGGCATTGGCGTCCGGCGCGATCTTGATGGGCTTTAATGTTCGGGCTGATGCAGCCGCACGAAGATTGATTGAAGAAAAAGGCATCGACCTGCATTACTACAGCATCATTTATGAAGCGATTGATGAGGTTAAAAAAGCCATCAGTGGTATGTTGGCTCCTGAAATTAAAGAGCAAATTGTCGGTCTTGCCGAAGTGCGCGATGTATTCAGGTCGCCGAAATTCGGCGCGGTTGCCGGCTGTATGGTCGTTGACGGTTATGTTAAGAGAAACTTGCCTATCCGAGTCCTGCGAAATAACGTGGTGATTTATGAAGGACAGTTGGAATCTTTACGTCGATTTAAAGATGATATAGCTGAGGTCAAGATGGGTATGGAGTGCGGTATCGGTGTAAAGAATTACAACGATGTACAGCCAGGCGATCAGATCGAAGTGTTTGAACGCATAGAAGTTAAACGAGAACTGTAAATTTTATGGCAAAAGAGTTTGGTCGCAACGCGCGTGTTTCATCTGAGATGCAGAAAGAACTTTCGTTCATTCTGCAACGCGATATTGATGACTCCAGGCTGGGTTTTATTACTATTAATGAAGTTGTAGTCACTAAAGACCTTGCCGTTGCAAAAGTGTATGTCACGGTATTGAATGTTGATGAGCAGGGCAAAAAAGCCAATATTAAATTGCTTAACGAATTGGCGCCTGTGATTCGTCATCAATTGGCCAAGAGAATGCGCTTAAGGCACATTTCCGATTTGCGTTTTTACTATGATGATTCGTTTGATACCGGCATGCGGGTATCAGAACTGTTAAGCGGTTTGGATAAGCGCGACAAAGACGAAGGCTAGTTCAGATGAGCAAACGCAAGTCCGGGTGCAATATTCACGGCATATTGCTGCTAGATAAGCGCCTTGGGGTTTCTTCAAACAAAGCCTTGCAGGAAGTCAGGCGTTTGTTTAATGCCAATAAAGCGGGACATACCGGCAGTCTTGATCCTCTCGCCACCGGTTTGTTGCCGCTTTGTTTTGGCGAAGCGACCAAAGTGTCGGCCTTAATGCTCGATGACAATAAGCGCTATCAAGTTGTTGTTCAACTCGGGGTAATGACCGACACCGGAGATCGGGAGGGTACGGTAATAGAAACCAAGCCGGTGCCCGAACTGTCTATTGATGATATACAGGCCTGCCTGGAAAAGTTTACCGGCGAAATCGATCAAGTTCCCCCCATGTATTCGGCTTTAAAACATAACGGGAAAAAGCTTTATGAGCTGGCACGGGAAGGCAAAACCGTTGACCGTAAAGCCAGGCGTATTAACATATTTGAATTGAAACTGCTGACCGATCCCCGAACTCTAGCTTCGGAACCGGATCTATTAACGCTGGACGTATTTTGTTCAAAAGGCACTTATATTCGTTCTCTGGCCGAAGACATCGGGCACGCTTTGGGCTGCGGCGGAACGGTAAAAGAACTGCGCCGATTGGAGGCGGGGCAATTCAGCATTGAAAACGCCAAAACCATCGAACAGTTGACAGATATGGATCAGCAAAGCTTGCTTCAATGCCTGATTAACGTCGATAAGCCTCTTGAAGCATTGCCTGCTGTGCAGTTGTCTGATGAACAGACAATTTGCATAAAGCACGGCCAATCGCTTAATTTTTTGCCCACTGATGAGTCCATGACGAACGGAACGAGTGTAAGCCTGGAAAGGAGCCAAGGTACAGTGCGCATGTACAATAATGCGGTCTTTTTAGGCTTGGGGGAAATGCTAAGGGATGGTAAACTAGCGCCGAAAAAGTTGTTCAATTTGAGTAACGAACTGCTCTGAGTTTGTATCCTCAGGCAGAAAGAATACATCTGTTTCTACACCCTATCGTGGAAACAGTGTACTTAAGGAGTCGCCATATTGGCGGCTTTATTTTTTATTTTTAATCTAAATAGGGATTATAAATGCCATTTACAGCAGAACAAAAAAAAGCGGTCGTAGAAGAGTATCGTCAATCAGAATCCGATACAGGCTCACCTGAAGTACAGGTTGCTTTATTGACAGCACACATCACGCATTTAACACCACACTTTGCAGAACACAAAAAAGACAATCATTCACGTCGTGGATTGTTGCGCATGGTTAATCAGCGTCGTAAGTTACTGGATTATCTGAAAAATAAAGACGTAAATCGTTACCGTAATTTGATTGAACGCCTCGGATTACGTAAGTAATATGGGCAAAGAAACGGCACAGAGTCTTGTGCCGTTTCTGTTTTAACATTTCATGGATTGAACCAATTTTTAAACAACTTCTACACAAAGGAACCTTATAGTGAACCCTATCAGGAAAGAATTTCAGTACGGCGATCGACTCGTTAAATTAGAAACTGGTGAAGTAGCACGTCAAGCACACGGCGCTGTTATGATCGACGTAGATGGTACGACACTGTTGGTCACCGTCGTCGGTAAAAAACAGCCAAACGGCGGCGACTTTTTTCCGCTGACTGTTAATTATCAAGAAAAAGCTTACGCTGCCGGTAAAATTCCAGGCGGCTTTTTCAAGAGAGAAGGGCGTCCTAGTGAACAAGAGACATTAACGTCTCGTCTGATTGACCGTCCTATTCGCCCTCTTTTTCCAGAGGGCTATACTGACGAAGTTCAAATCATAGCGACAGTCGTATCGCTTAATCCTGAAGTTAATCCTGAAATTCCAGCTTTATTGGGCGCCTCCGCTGCTTTGGCCATTTCAGGTTTGCCTTTTAACGGACCAGTAGGCGCAGCCACTGTGGGTTATAAGGACGGAGAATATTTATTAAATCCATCCCCTGGTGCCTTAAAAGAATCGCAACTGGAATTGGTTGTTGCCGGAACGGAGCATGCCGTATTAATGGTTGAGTCTGAAGCTGACAATCTGTCTGAAGAAGTGATGCTGGGTGCGGTTTTATTCGGCCACCAGCAAATGCAGGTCGCCATTAGCGCCATTAACGAATTTGCAGCTGCTGCGGATAAAGGTGTTGTTGAGTGGGTAGCTCCCGAAGTTAATGCCGAACTCAAAAAACTGGTAACTGCAGAAGTTGAAGCTGGCATTAAGGCCGCTTATCAAGTCGCGGAAAAACTGGTTAGACAAGAAAAATTGAGAGAAATTAGAAATGCCGTGGTTGAGAAACTGACGGAAAATGGCGAGTATGCGGAAAAAGATATACGCGGCATTATCGAACATCTGGAATACAGCATCGTTCGTAACGCTATCCTTAACGAAGGCAAACGTATTGACGGACGCGGATTAGATAAAATCAGACCGATTACCATCAGAACCGGCGTATTGCCCAGAACCCACGGATCGGCATTGTTTACCCGTGGCGAAACTCAAGCTATAGTGGTTGCAACGCTGGGAACACAGCGTGATGCCCAAATCATTGATGCATTGGCCGGTGAATACAAAGAGCCGTTCATGTTGCATTACAACTTTCCTCCGTACAGCGTTGGCGAAACCGGTTTTGTCGGCTCACCAAAACGCCGTGAGATTGGTCATGGCCGCTTGGCGAAACGCGGCGTTGCCGCCGTACTGCCTAATATGGATGAATTCCCGTACACCATTCGCGTGGTTTCTGAAATCACTGAATCCAACGGATCAAGCTCTATGGCTTCAGTCTGCGGTAGCAGCTTGGCGTTAATGGATGCCGGTGTCCCCATTAAATCACCGGTTGCCGGTATTGCGATGGGCCTGATTAAAGAAGGCGACAATTTTGCCGTGTTGTCCGACATTATGGGCGATGAAGATCATCTGGGTGATATGGACTTTAAGGTTGCCGGTTCAGTGGACGGTATTACCGCTCTGCAAATGGACATCAAGATAGACGGCATTACCGCAGAAATCATGAAATCAGCTCTGGATCAAGCAAAATACGGTCGTTTGCATATCCTTGGAGAAATGAATAAAGCACTGGCTAACACCCGTGAAGAAATGTCCGACTTTGCACCGCGTATTATCACATTCAAGATCGACCCGGCCAAAATCCGCGAAGTTATCGGTAAAGGCGGCGCGACCATACGCAGCATTACCGAGCAGACTGGCGCCAGCGTTGATTTGACCGATGACGGTATCGTTAAAGTGGCATCCGTTGATAAAGCTGCCGGTGAAGAAGCACGCCGCCTTATCGAAGAAATTACCGCAGAAGTTGAGGTTGGTAAAGTCTACGAAGGCAAAGTAGTCAGATTAATGGACTTCGGCGCATTTGTTACCATACTTCCTGGTAAAGACGGCTTGGTTCATATTTCGCAAATTTCGGATGAACGCGTTGATAAAGTCAGCGACAGACTCAATGAAGGCGATGTGGTCAAAGTCAAAGTGCTCGAAATAGATCGCCAAGGCAGAGTCAGATTGAGTATGAAAGAAGTTGAAGTAGAGTAACCCGCGCTTTGTTTGCAGTCCTTTACAAAAGGGCTGCTTAAGGGTGAAAAAAAAGGGATTGTGATTCGTCGCAATCCCTTTTTTCGTTTAACTCACATGAAAGTTTAGGGCGACTAATAAGCGATAGGAAAGTATATTCGCATTCAGCGCTATATAGTAAGTGCGTTGTGGCATGCGATAGTATTTTCAGCAAACGCAAAAGTGATATACAAAGCCATGAAAATAACACCTTTGATCCTTTTATCCATAGTGATTGGCGGTGGCTTTCTAATTCCGGCAAGCCACAAGATTCCGGTACAGGGAGCGAGCGCCGCCGACTGGAATCCGGCATCATTCTGGTATCATCCTTGGGGGCGTTCCGGTACGCATAAGGGCATTGATATTTTCGCCAAAGAAGGAGTTCCAGTGTTGGCGGCGAGCAGCGGCGTAGTGGTCTATACTGGCTTTAATGACATGGGCGGCAATGTCATAGTGATATTGGGTGCGAAATGGCGTTTTTATTATTATGCTCATTTACAGCGGATAAACGCCCACAGCCTACAACTAGTCAGCACGGGGGATGTTATTGGTAACGTCGGAAATACCGGCAATGCACAAGGGAAACCACCGCATTTGCATTTTGTTATCCGTAGCTTGTTTCCATTGTTTTGGCAATACGACGAAAGAAAGCCGCAGCCCTGGAGTAGAATGTTTTACATTGATCCCGTTACACTGTTAACTCCACCGTAGATAGAAACTTTCCACGGGGGTAAAGGATGACCCAGAAGTTGACGCACTAACGTTGAGACGTATATTTAAAACCGAACTTCAAAGTCAGGAACCAGTCAATTGCTCCCATGGCCGAGTTAGCGTAGCCGACATTTATCGCATCGAGGCATAAGGCGATGCCAGTTAATCCACAAATAACTATTCGTAAATAAAAATGATCAGTGATAGCCAAAAAATACAAATTGCTAAAAAATTCGCAGAGTTACATCAAACACCATTCGCTGTATGGACGCCGGATGAGGAATATTCGTTAGAGGCTGACCGATATTTGGCTGTTTATGATAACCTTATTATGGGCGTTTACGGTGACTGCTACGGGCTTAACGCCGAGTATGATGAGGATGATAATTTAATACAGGAAGCTACAGAATTTGAAGTTGCGGTTGAAGGATTTGAATCAAAAGGGCAGGCTGAAGTATTCTTTTTTGAAATAACCAGGGAATCAACAGGGATAAGGAAATTTATCGAAGATCATGGTAGGCAAGGTGATTGGTAGCCTGGACAGGTTGGCGTAACAGCGATGTTCTTTATGTGATTCTGTTTAATCATCGACTTTCGTGGGTAAGAGAAGACTGAAAATTATGAACGATTAGATGTTTTTCTCGTATCGACCAAACGCCAAATCAACAGAATTAACTGGATGGTGTTTTAGATGTCTAGCTTTCCATGGGACTGATTAAATCTCTTATCGCGATCAGCCAAAACAAGTTAAATCTTCCAGCTTTGCCGGATAGATTTAATTGTAAAAGCACATTTTAAAGTATATTATCTTGAGTGTTTTTATAGGGATCTTAGAGCTTTAGCTTATGCTATTTAGTACCGCGAACTTTTACGGCTGAATCCAGATTAGAGTCGGTAAATTCTGCGAATAAGCAAGTGTTAGTGGTGTTTTTTGACGATTATAAATTAAAAAGTAAACAACTTATCAGGAGGCGTAACTAGTTGAAAGGTTGGCGGCCTTGGTGTGTTGTGGTTACGAATATAGCCAAAAGAATGCGACAGAGCATTCAAATTCTATTGAAAAAACTTTTCGTCTTTCCTAAAACCCTTAAGGGTTAATAATAAATACTAATAAATGCAAAGAGAGAATCTTTATGCCTTCGCAAACGTCGAATTGCCAAGCGCGCCATGATGAGCGCATTATCCCTTTTATTACCGATGATGGCGTAGAACTAAACCTGATCAATGTCCGAGGACGGAAAGCGCCGGAAAAAGGCCCGGTCATATTGGTGCATGGCGCTGGTGTACGCGCCTCTATATACCGGGCGCCGGTGGCGACAACCATAGTCGATGCGCTGATCGAACAGGGCTATGATGTGTGGCTGGAAAACTGGCGGGGCAGCATCGCTTTTCCGCCGAATTTATGGACGCTGGATCAGGCGGCCCTTTACGATCATCCCAAGGCTGTGAAGACCATTATTGCCGAAACCGGCGCGGACAAGGTCAAGGCCATCATCCATTGTCAGGGTTCGACCAGTTTTACGATGTCGGCCCTCGCGGGACTTGTCCCTGAAGTCACTACTATCGTCAGCAATGCCGTTTCCCTGCATCCGGTTGTACCGGGCTGGTCTTCGTTCAAGCTTCAATACCTGTTACCGCTCGTCAAACTGTTTACGCAATACCTGAACCCGCACTGGGGCGTTGAAGCGCCCGATCTGGCTGCAAAGCTGATTACCCAGATGGTCAATATGACGCATCATGAATGCCATAATGCCGTTTGCAAACAGGTCAGTTTTACCTACGGCAGCGGTTTTCCCGCCTTGTGGAGCCATGAAAATCTGAATGAAGAAACCCATGAGTGGCTGAAAGAAGAATTCGGCGCCGTGCCGCTGCGTTTTTTCGAGCAGATCACCCGCTGCACTCGGCAGGGCCATCTTGTTTCCGTGGAGGGCTTTAGCGAATTGCCCGAGGATTTTCTAAAGGTTGCGCCAAAAACCGACGCCAGGTTTGCGTTCTTTACCGGAGAGAATAACCGTTGTTTTCTGCCGGTCAGTCAGATCAATACGTACAACTATTTTTCGGGGTTGCGCCCCAATTACCATTCGCTTCATGTGCTGCCCGGCTACGGTCATCTGGATGTGTTTATGGGCAAGAATGCGGCTCGGGATACTTTTCCATTGATCATCGACGAACTCAATAAAGATTAATTAATAACAACAATAAAAACCGCGCTAAAAATCAACGGCGCTAAGGGAGATAAGATCATGTTTTGCATGCCAAAACGAATTAAACAATATGCGGGTCGCTTTTCACTGGTTGATGGCATTCCATTCAAGCTGCCCGTCGCCGCCACCAATTCACCGGCCTTGATGGCAGTATTCCCGATCAATCCGGAAAAAGCCAAGGCGTTCCTGCCCAAAGGCATCCATCCCTTCCGTTTGTGGAATACCGGGTTGCTGATAGTGACCGTTATCGATTACCGCGAGACACCCATAGGAAAATACGTCGAATACAGCATCGCCATCGCCTGTACGCATGGTGAGAAACCGGCGCCAAGATTACTGCCGGGTCTGTTCATGAATTTCTTCAAGACCGGCCAGTACGTCGTCGACTTGCCGGTATCGTCCGAAATATCGGTCAAGGGCGGCAAAGGCATTTGGGGCATGCCGAAGCACCAAGGGCATCTGGATTTCAAAATCACCGATGACAAAATCAGCAGCCAGTATGACTTGGATGGCAAACTGGTGACTTATGTTGAAATAGAGCCGCCGAAAACGACCTGCATACCGGTCAAGATGCGCGCCTCCAATTACTGTTCATTCCGCGGGATGCTGATGAAGTCGGACATTCTGCTCGATACTAAATGCGGCGTCCGCCTGTTAAAAAATGCCAAAGCCCGCTTTGTCATTGGCGATCATCCCCGCTTGCAGGCCATGAAGGAGCTGGAAATCGGCGACGCTATTGCCACGGTTTTCCTGCCTTCCATTACCGGCACGCTCGATGACCATATCGAAAGCTGGTTTCTCGATTTAGATCAGTTGCCCGAAAAAGCCCCGGAAGGCTTTGAATCCGTGATCAATCTGGGATTGAGCGAAGAATGGCTATCCCCGCCCGATGCGCCGATTCCACCGGTATAATTTTTTGGCAATAATCAATAGGCAGGAGTAATAGTTATGACGGCACAAGCCCACATTCCTCAAGGCGCGGCGGCAGATGACAGTCGATTGCCTAAAAGAGCGCTCATTCTACCGGGAGGCGGTATGCGTCTGTCATACGCAGCCGGCGCGTTAGCCGAAATTTTTGCGCATGACCTTAAATTTCAGCATATGGACGGTACTTCCGGAGGTTCGCTCAATCTGGCCATGCTACTTTCCGGCTTGAACATAGATGACATCTGCGAACGCTGGCGCACCTTGAACATGCGTAAGACGATCTCTTTCCTGCCCTTGGGCAATTATATCTGGCCGCCTAAATTTGTCGCCGCAGGTTCCGCAGCCGCTTTTCGTGAAAAAGTCTATCCGCATCTGGGCATCGACTTTGAAAAAATCCGCGCCGCAGAAGGCGTTCAGGGCACGTTTAACGTCTGTAACTTCGGCCAGAAAATGAATGAAGTCATCCTGCACCAGGATATGATAGAGGATTTTCTGGTGGCCGGCATGTCGTTGCCCGGTACGCTGCCGCCCGTCACGATCAAGGATGCGGTTTATCTGGATTCAGGATTTATCCAGGATGCCAATTTGCTGGAGGCCGTCAAGCGCGGTGCCAATGAATTATGGCTGGTCTGGGTTATGGGCAATATCCCAAATTACCGAAGCGGCCCGCTGAATGCCTATGTGCAACTGCTGGAAATGAGCGCAAACGGTGCGTTAATTAAAGAACTTCAACAAATCAAGGATATTAATGCCCGCATAGCCAATGGCGAACAACTCTATGGACATCAACAACCCATCACTCTTCATCTGATTAAGCCCGCGCACCCGCTACCACTGGACTCGGCGTTGTATACGGGAGCAATCAGCCATAACGATCTGATCGAAATGGGGCGAACCGATGCGAGAGCTTATTTTAACAGCATGAAACCGGAGGGGGTTCCGTTCGAACCTTATATACTAAAAATGACAACACAAAAAACAGGTCTTCAATTTAAAGAAACAATGAAGGGCGGTTTTTCGCTCGATGCAGTTGACCCGCGGGACGGCCAAACAAAAGGCAAGCAGGCGAATACCCAATTAGCCATGCACGCTACTGTTAGCATCGACGATATGGATGCTTTTGTTAAGGATGCCAATCATCCCGGCCACTTAACCGGCACCATCGATTTTGCGCCATTAGGTATGGGCATGGTCGCCAATACCGGTGTATTCAACCTGTTCAAGCCCACGGATGATCCGAAATTGACCTTGATGGTTTATGAGCTGGGTTTTGAGTATCAGGGCGAAGCCTATTACCTGGCCGGCAGAAAGGAAGTGCGCGATGGCTCGGTATTCAAGCTGTGGCCGGAGACCACCACCTTGTATACCCAATTGCACAAGGGCGCCGATAAATCAGGGCCAATTATCGGCGCAGGCATTCTGACATTAGGCGCGGTTGACCTGACGAAGCTGGTGTCGACTCTGACTGTTACGCATGCCGATAGCTTCCAGGAAAAAATAAAGACAATAGGCGTTTTCAGCGGCTTTTTTATGCAGGAACTTTGGGATACCTACGTCAAGCAGGCACATAAAACCAGCGCGAAAGCCTAAATTCATTCCTGAATTTTTAAAATAATTTAATAAAAACAAAAAAGTATCTGGGAGAATACGATGGATATCAAATACGATTACGAAGCAATTGTCATCGGCAGTGGTTTTGGCGGGTCAATCAGTACCTGCCGTTTAGCAAAAAAATGGCCCGCCAAAGTTATGCTATTGGAACGCGGCAAGCGCTACCCGATGGGGTCTTTCCCGCGCTCGCCGCGTGGCATGGCTAACAACTTCTGGAATCTTCTGCCGGAAAAACGCAACAGGCCGCAAAATATCGCCGACAAGGAAACGCACGGCATGTTCGATATACGCAACTTCGAACATATCGATGCCTTGGTCAGTGCAGGCTTGGGCGGCGGCTCACTGATCTATGCCAATGTCTTTCTTCAACCACCCGATGAAGTGTTTGATCAAAGCTGGCCGGAAACCAGCAAAAAAGAGGCTTTACAACCTTATTACGAGGTCAGCAAGAAAGTCCTGGGTGCCAGGCCGATTCCGCAAGGCGATGATCCGCGTAGACAAGTTATACGCACAGGCTTGTTTCAGGAATTCGCCAAGGCAGATGGCCGCGAGTCGCAATTGCTCGATATCAACGTATTTTTTGGTAATGATTTCAATAATCCGACCGAGATCGGCGTGCAGGAAAAGAACCGTTACGGCGCCTTGCAAACATCTTGTGTTTATTGTGCCGAATGCGATCTGGGCTGTAACACGCAATCGAAAAATTCGCTGGATTTGAATTATCTGCATGTAGCTGAAACGCGTTATAAAGCCGCTATTAAAACCGAAGTTCTTGGGGAAAAAATAGTGCCCCTGGATGCGCAAGGCAATGAAAATCTCGCTGCCAGCGGCGAGTTCGGTTATCGGGTTTATTGGCAGGACTTGAATGATGGCCATGCGCAGCACAGCGCAGTAACCCGCCGAGTGGTGGTTTCGGCCGGCACGCTAGGCTCAAACGAGCTGCTGATGCGCTGCCGTGATGTTTACAAAACACTGCCCAATATCAGCCAAAAGCTGGGCCAGCATTTTTCAGGCAATGGGGATTTTCTCTCTTTTGTTATCGATGGCGACAAACCCGCCGACCCCAATTACGGACCGGTCATTACCCAGGGCACTGATTATAATCTGTTCAAAAATTTCAATCGGGATCATGCCTTTATATTGGAGGATGCCAGCTACCCCAATTTTGCAGCCTGGTATACAGAAGGGCTTAAGCCCGGCTTTTCGCATTTCAACGCCTTTATCCGAACCGCTAAATTGGCCATTGCCCGCTTCATTCAGGGCATCACTAACGGGCAGATCGGCTATGCCTTCAATGAATTGCTGAAAGGCGATCTTTCCTATACCAGCAGCGTTTTGTTGTGCATGGGCATAGATAAAAGCAACGGTGTCATGGAATTGAATGATGACGGTTTTCTGCATGTGAAATGGCCTTATAAAGACAGCATGTCCCTGTATCAGACCATCCTCGATATGGGCAACCGATTCAAGGAGTGGAGCGGGGGGAAAGCATTCATTCCCCTGCCGAATTGGTTATGGCCTATGAAAAGCAATATTACTGTCCATTCCTTGGGTGGTTGCCGTTTAGCGAATGACCCCGCCGAAGGCGTCACCAGCGCGGCAGTCGATACCTTTGGCCAGGTGTTCGGTTATACCGGCTTATATGTTGCGGATGGGGCATTATTACCGACGGCGGTGGGAGCCAATCCGGTTGCGACGATCTGTGCATTGTCGGAACGCGTCGCGGAAGGCATTACCGGTATCAAGCCGGATGCGGATTTATAACCCTCGTTTTTCTCATTGATGCCGGTCGTCTGTTGATTGAGTCTTTTGCACAGATCAGCAGACGATAAACAGCACAAAAATTATGAATACCGAGGAACAAATGCCTGCACTCCAAATTGACTTAGCATTTATCCTGCGGTTTTATTTCAATTTAAAGGTAGAAGTATGAGCGATTTTCCTGCTTATGATGAGATTCATGTGATCTCGGACATCCATATGGGCGGCAATAAGCCCAATTTTCAGATATTGAAAGAGACCCAAAGACTGGCCGGTTATATAGGCTGGGTCAGCAAGCAGTGCCCGACAGGCAATGTCGCACTGGTACTGAACGGGGATGTCTTCGATACGCTGGCCGAGGAACTGCCGGGTTATATCGTTGTTGAACAGGCCGTCGCTACCGTTGACCGGATCATGAAAGATGCGTCATTTGTCGGCGTCTGGGATGCTCTTGCCGCTTTCGTGGCAACCGAGCGGCGCACGCTGATCTTTATCATCGGCAACCACGATATCGAAATGTCTTTCCCGACGGTTCAGCGCTTGATCATGTCCCAGTTGGCGGGCGATGATCTGATTAAACGCGCCCGGATTGAATTCTCGACCATCGGCGCCGGCTATACCTGCATGGTCGGTAATGCCCGCGTTTACTGCACGCACGGCAATGAAGTCGATGCCTGGAACTACAATCGTTACGAAGATCTGGCCAAGGTCGGGCGGCGCCTCAATGCCGGCCGTACGCTTGATCCCAAGGAATGGTATCCGAACGCCGGCACGCGAATGGTTAAGGAGGTTATGAACGAGGTCAAGAAAAAATATAAATGGATCGATTTGCTAAAACCCGAAACTCAGGCGGCGGTTGGCACCTTGGTCGTTCTCGACCCGTCCCAAGCCACAAAAATTACCGATCTGGTGTCTATCGTTGGCGAAAAAGTGCGTGATGGCAAGGAGGTTAACCAGCGCTTGTCTGCGGAAGGGTTTCTGCCACGTGAGCAGGTGGCTGCTTCGACTGTGACTGTCGACCAATTGCTGGGCCCCAATCTCAGCGAAGGCATCAAGGGTTACTCGCAACAGGATTCACAGAATGTTGACCAGATGCTGGAAATGGCCGAGGCCAATCTCGGCCGCCCCAATGCCCAGATCGTTGAGCCGGAGGCGCCGCTGGGTACCTGGGAATTGATTTTCGACCGGTTGACCGGCTGGCTGAGGAATGTTCCCAAGGATGAGGCATTACGCCGAGCCCTGAAAGACTGGTTGGCTGACGACAAAACCTTCGATCATACAGATCAGGACGACACCTTCAAAGATGTAACAGCGGCAGTAGGATCCTCGATTGATTTTATCATTACCGGGCACACGCATCTTGAGCGCGCTATCGACATGGGCGGCGGGCGGTTTTACTTCAATTGCGGCACTTGGATCCGGTTGCTGCGCTTCACCGATGCGATGCTGAAGGACAGGGACGCATTCAAGCCGGTTTATGATGTGCTGATCGATGGTCGCATGGAGTTGATCGACAGCGCGAAATTCGGTGGCCAGAGCTTCGTTATGAACCAGACCAGTGCCGTCTCGGTTAAGGTTGAAGATGGCGGCGTCATAGGCCGTTTAAACCATATCATCAATGACGGAACCGGCGCGCCCCAGACTATTCAGCAATTTATGAGGAAGTGATATGACCGAAAATCACACGTCAGAAATCCGTAATGTCAAACTTGAACTTCTGCGGTCCGGCCCGGCCCACAATCAATTGCTATCTCCGCTGACCAATTATATTGCCTTATGCGGCTCCGACGGACCCGTGACGCTGCAAATGCCGTTCGAGCATCGCCAACTGCTGATGAGGCTGCGGCGGCTCAGATACCCTTTGGATAAAGATCCCGCCACCGATGATCAGCGGCAATCGGAAGTCCGTGACATAGGCGAAGCCATTGGCCGGGTGTTCGGCCAGGTGCCCGCCCTGCTTTCAGAGCTCGGCAATGCCGGCGCTGAGAACGGCAAACTCGTTCATCTGCGATTGGCGATGTCAGCGTTTGAGCTGGGTCTGGTTCCCTTCGAAGCGGCCGTGGCTCCGGACGGTTTTCCCGGATCGGGATCGCCGCTGTTCCTGCAAATGCGCACCCCGATCTCGATTACGCGGGAAATCCGCCGAGGCCGTCCACTGCCGGTCAACTGGATACGCCCGCCGCGCATCCTGTTCGCCTTCGCGGCTCCGGCCGGGCTTTACGTGCCCGCGCAAACCCATTTGCAAGCTCTGCGCGAGGCCATTGAGCCGTGGGTCAAGATCAAGGACGAGAATCGCATCGAGGAAGTCAAAAAGCTGCTGACCGTACTGCCCAATGCCACGCTTGAGCAAATTCGCGCGCTTTGTGCTTCAACCGAATTCACTCATGTCCATATCCTGGCGCATGGTGCGCCGTTCAAATATTCCGGCGATGAGCGCTATGGCGTGGCCTTGTGCAGCGAGACCAGCGATAGTGTCGATATTGTCGACGGCGAGCGCCTCGCTATCGCCCTGACTTCTCGGGACTCGGCCGGCAATACGCGATTCCGTCCGACGCTCGTTACGCTCGCGACTTGCGATTCCGGCAATATCGAATCGGTGCTGACGCCTGGCGGCAGCATTGCCCACGAACTAAACGCGGCGGGTATTCCATGGGTCATTGCTTCCCAGTTTCCGTTATGGATGAAGGCATCGGCCATCGCGGCTAAAGTGCTCTACAGCGGGTTGCTGAACGGTGCCGATCCGCGCTGGGTGCTCTACGAACTGCGGCAACGACTGCGTACGGATTCGCCGGAAACGCATGACTGGGCCAGTATCGTCGCGTATTCAACGGTGCCGTGGAATTTCGAACGGCAGGTCAACCTGTTCCGCGACAAGCAGACACAGCGGAAAATCGAAGTAAAGTTTGATCGCATCGACGAACTGGTGGGGGCGAATGAGGATCGGAGCGACAGCGTCGGAAAGGTCCTTAACGATGCCCAAAACAAGGAATTGGCAGCGCTGTGCGAATCGGTCCGCGAAGATCTGAAAAACTGGCGCGAGGAGTCACACGCTATCACTTCAACCAAGGACAAAGCGCAGCGCCTGGGTCTTAGCGCCGCCAGCGAGAAACGCATTGGTATCGCCTATACCCTGGCGGAAGAGCAACCGATGGCCCAGAAAGCTTATGAAGCCTGCCGCGATTTTTACCGTGACGCCTGGGAAATCGATCCCTGCAACCACTGGGTGATTACGCAGTACCTGTCGATTATCGCCATACTGAATCGGGACGACGATGGCCCCGTGCTTAAGGAACTGGCACATAAATACGGCATATTATGGAACGCGGCCCGGCAGATCGTGGAATGGCAGATACGCAAATCATCAGGCGATGAGCGGGCTTATGCGTTCAGCACACACGCGGAACTCAGTTTACTGGGCTCGGTTTACGGTGGGCAAACCATCGATCCTGAATCACTGGAAGCCGATATCACGTATTACTGCAAAGAGATGTTAAACGAATTGTGTTCCGATGCGTTTCCGATTATTGCAACACAGCGCCAGTTCAGGCGTTATCTGAAGGATTGGAACACCCCGGTATGGGCTAGCTTGGCGCAGGCGGCCTTGGACGCCTTGGGAGATAACTATTAAGCCTCGGCCTGATAATATAAGATAGCAGGAAAGGATTTCCTGATTGAATGCAATAACTTGTGCATAGTTACTGAAGCGGGGTTGTACTGGATTGACGAAGTTCTTATGATGGACAAATTAAAAGCGGTTGTTTAGTTACTACGCGGTTTAGGAAGCAGATAGATCGTAAAATCACGAAAAAGAATGTCATTTACCTAAAATGCTTTTGATAGTGGGGCAGAGGGGTGAGATAGCAAACACCCCCTGCCTCATTGATGACGCCTAAGGCGCGTAATGCGTTTCAATATAGCGTTGCACGATTTCCTGAAATTCTTCGGCGATTCTTTCGCCTTTCAGCGTGACGGTTTTTTCGCCGTCTTCATAAACCGGCGCTACCGGGGACTCGCCGGTGCCGGGCAGGCTAATGCCGATATTGGCGTTTTTGCTTTCGCCGGGTCCATTAACCACACAACCCATAACCGCCACTTCCATGGTTTCAACACCCGGATATTGGGTGCGCCAGACCGGCATTTGATCGCGCAAATAGCTCTGAATGTCCATCGCCAGTTTCTGGAAATAATCGCTGGTGGTGCGGCCGCAACCAGGGCAGGAGATAACCATCGGGGTGAATGAACGAAAGCCCATGGTTTGCAGGATTTCTTGGCCGACTATGACTTCCTGGGTTCTTGATGCGCCGGGTTCCGGCGTCAGCGAAATGCGGATAGTGTCGCCTATGCCTTGTTGCATGAGTACCGATAAAGCCGCGGCTGATGAGACGATGCCTTTGGAACCCATGCCCGCTTCGGTCAGTCCCAGATGCAGTGCGTAATCGCAACGGCTGGAAAGATCCTGATAGATGTTGATCAGTTCCTGCACATTGCTGATTTTGCAGGATAGGATGATTTTGTCTTTGCCCAGTCCCAGTTCTTCTGCTTTAGCGGCGCTTTCAAGTGCCGACAGTACGATTGCCTTGCGGGTGACGGCTGCCAAAGGTTCGGGTGTTTTCAGGCTTCTGTTTTCATCCAGTAAGCGGGTCAATACTGCTTGATCCAAGCTGCCGCCGTTGACGCCGATGCGCACCGGTTTGTTATATTGGCAGGCAAACTCAATCATTTGCTGAAATTGCGGGTCACGGCTTTTGCCGCGGCCGACATTGCCCGGATTGATACGGTATTTGTCCAAAGCCTGGGCGCAGTCCGGGTATTTTTCCAGCAGTTTGTGACCGTTAAAATGAAAGTCGCCAACGATGGGTGTTGAGTTGCCTTTTTTATCCAATTGATTACGGATTTCGGCAACGGCTTTAGCTGCCTCTTCCGAATTGACCGTAATGCGGACCAGCTCGGAACCGGCGGCGGCCAGTTCTATAATTTGGTTCACGGTCGCAGAAACATTGGCGGTATCGGTATTGGTCATAGACTGAACAACGATCGGAGCGCCGCCGCCGACTTTAACATCGCCGACTAAAACTTGATGGGTGATTTTTCTAAGGCTAATAGACATATACAAAATCTTTTGAAAAAGGTTACGGTTATCTGGAAGAAATTGTTAAATTATACGCTTATACCGGCTATTAAGTAGAGTTTAGTGTGAGGATAAATTATTTTTCTGATATACATTTGGAATTCGGGGCATTGGAAGCTCCAGATAATGATGCCGATATCATTATCGCGGCAGGCGATATAGGCGTCAGTACGCAAGGTGTAGAGTGGCTTAAAACTTTTAATAAACCGGTTGTTTATATTGCCGGTAATCACGAGTTTTATACTCATGAATATCAGCAAACGTTGCAGTTGATCCGTAAGCGATGCGCCGGCAGCAATGTGCATTTTCTTGAGAACGACTGCTTTATATTTCAAGGTGTACGTTTTTTAGGTTGCACTCTCTGGGCCGATTTGTTTGTTGAAGGCGACAAAACAGCAGAGGCTTTAGGCAAAACATTAAATGATTTCAGGCGGATAAAATTTGCCGAAAGGCCTTTTGATGCGGTGCAGTTCAGTCAATTACACCAAAACTCAAAGACTTGGCTGGAACAAGAATTAGCTCAGCCGTACTCAGGGAAAACTGTCGTGGTCACTCATCATGCGCCGTCTTTATGGAGTTGGAACGATACGGCATATGCGCTTAAAAAACTGGCTTATTGTAATGATATGAAACCGTTGCTGCATGAATACGAGATTGCCGCCTGGTTCCACGGCCATGTCCACTGCCAGATAGACTACCGCATAGCGGGTGCAAGAATATTATGCAATCCCAGAGGTTATGCAGGTACAAAAGTCGCCCCCCGATTTGATCAGGACAGGACGGTGGATATTTAGATCGATGCTGACTATTGGTAAAAAATACCTATAGTCAGTTAAAGACTGGGTACAAGACAAAAACTATGCTTCACATGGCCTTTTGACTTGCGCCCGTCTGGCAGCACAACGTTCGGTGAACAAACAAACCTAACTTTTGTCAAACGCAACCGTCAGGTATTGCTCTGTTGGAAGAGTGCTTCAGCGCGCTTGCTGATTTCTTCCGGCGTTATATCTTTCTTATGGGTAGCAAGAAACCAAATATGCCCGAAAGGGTCTTGCAGCATACCGCTGCGATCACCGTAAAACTGGTCGAATACCGGCCTGACTGCTTTTGCTCCAGCGCTAACAGCCTGATTAAATTGAGCGTCCACGTCCTCTACATAGACATGCAAAGCAACCGACGAGCCACCCAATGACTCGGGAGGATGGAATTCACTTTGTTCACAGGAGTCGGCCAGCATGATAGGCGAATCACCGATTTTGATTTCGGCATGCCCAATTTGACCGTTTGGGTGAGATAAGCGGAATATTTCAATTGCACCAAATGCCCGCTTATAAAATTCAATGGCTTCGGACGCCCCTTTAATCATCAGGTACGGGGTTATGGAGTGATAGCCATCCGGAATTGGTTTTACTGTCATGGATTTCTCCTTTATTTATAATAACTAAGATGAAAATAACAGGCGTTGCACAGCTTGGCGCACAGCGGTTGTATTGTTAGACTGGATGAGTAATTGCAAGTTCCCATGCTTCTTATCTCTCAGCGATTGCCTTTAGATTGGCAAGACCTTCCTCAAAATCTCTACCGATCATGCTGTCCCGGTCGTAAAAGATTTCCATGATTTTGCCAATGTAGGGATTGGTGCCATGCATGGCCCATGTGACGTCGGTTTCGGCATCTTTGCTTTCCAATATAAATTCCAGGATGCAGTGGCTTTCGATAGGTTTGACCAAATCCAGTTCGATAGCGATCTTGGACGGTGGCGATGACTCGATGATTTCCATACGCCCTATACCAGCTTTACTGCCAGTACTTTCCCACTCGTACACGGCACCTTTGCCACGTGACTTACCGCTGAGGTTTCGTTTCATCTCCGGGTCCATTTTCTCGTAAGGCGACCAGGCGTCCCAATTGTGGAAGTCGCTGATTAGCGCAAAGATTCTGTCGGGAGCCGCTTTGATACTGGCGGTGCGGCAGACACGGAATATATCAGGCTTGGCCGCTACATAGAGGAGCAGGGCGGCGAACAGAACGGCGGCTATGATGATTGTTTCCTTAACCATTTATTACCTCGGTACGGGGCAGACATCATGTATGGCGATCAGGGGCCGCTCTTGCGGCTGGGTTTGGGCTAACGTTCAAGGGCGAATATATCTTTAGACGTTTCCGGATCGAAAGAGATCGCGCAATGCTCATACACGATTTGCCATCGGTCCTGATGCCGTTGATAGCCGACAGTGCTCCGTGTCCACGTCTGCATTGTCGGATGGTCTTTGTCCATTCCTGTAAAGCGCCAGAACCAGTGGGCAAGCGCCAAGTCACCGCTAACGAAAATACCAAGATCGCGTATTTCTGTACCGAATGTGGCTGGGAGGCAAGGCAAGCATGTATCCCAAGCGCGGCGGAGCTCATTTACATTCTTGATTTTTTGGAACGGCGGTTTCACGTCGAAGATGATAGCTTCCGGAGCATAATGGCTTATGATTTGATTTGTATTTTTCATACAAATAGCGCTCATTTGGTCATTAATGAGTTGTCGAATTTGGCCTTTGTCATGCGTTTTGGCGGTCTCAGTTCTCATCGGGCATCCCTTTATATTTTAATTGTTAACTCATGATTGCTTTTTAGGCTTGTTAGAGACTCCATGAAGATGATTTTCTAAGTGTTGCCAGTCCCAAATCCCAAAACTCATACTCGTACATAAACCGGTCCTGCGGTTGGTTATAAATTGCTCGGCGGCCATTTCATCAGTTTTTTTCATAATTTCGAATGTCGATCACACAAGCACTTTTGCAATCCGTGGCTTTGCCGATTTCTTTTGGGCAAAACCTTAAAGCCAGACTCAGTCACTAACGCTTCACTATAACCGGCATTCTCAGCGGCGCAGCGACTGCGAGGGTATTTACCGTACCCTATATTGCTAGGCTCGGCTTTTAGCGGCATAACTGACCATGAGGTCCTGGTACATTGGAGTATGGCCGCAAAGGAGCTTACCGAAGCCCTGGACGTCGTTGCGCCAGTCGCGTTGCAGTTCGGAGCCCACGGCGAACCAATTCAACAGTTGCACCCCCGCAGTTGCCATCCGAAGCCATGCCGCCTCACGGCTGGTCTGGTTGAATGTGCCGCTTGCATCGGTGACGACGAAAACCTCGTAGCCAGCCTCTAACGCAGATAGCGCAGGAAACGCTACGCAGACTTCAGTCACTATGCCGGCGATGATAAGCTGTTTGCGGCCGGTATCCTTCACGGCGTTAACGAAATCTTCGTTATCCCAGGCGTTGATTTGGCCTGGGCGGGCGATAAACGGAACGTGAGGAAACATTTCTTTTAGCTCGGGCATAATGGGACCGTTCGGCCCTGTCTCGAAACTGGTCGTGAGAATAGTCGGTAGATTGAAGAATTTCGCCATATCGGCCAAGGCCATAATGCTGTTCTTGAATTCGCTAGGCGGATAATCCTGTACTAACGCAGTCAGGCCGCACTGGTGATCCACGAAGAGAACCGCCGCGTCTTTTTTACATATGCGACGGTACTGATAAGTGCTGCTCATAATGTCACCTTTATCATGGTTTCGATGTGGCGTAGTCAAGGTTGGGGGTTTTGTCTTTTTGCATTTTCATTATGCATGGCGGTGCAATTTATTTGGCATTTCGCACTCTCAATTTTCCGCTCTACTGATGAATCGATAGATGACCGCGCCTAGTGCTGCACCAACGATCGGGGCTAGCCAAAACAACCAAAGCTGGGCAAGAGCCCAGTCGCCAACGTAGATAGCGACACCTGTACTCCGGGCAGGATTAACAGAAGTATTAGTTACGGGAATACTGATCAGGTGAATCAGGGTAAGACAAAGACCGATAGCTATAGGCGCCATCCCCTGCGGCGCGCGTTTGTCGGTCGCACCGAGAATGACCAACAAAAACATCATGGTCATAACAACTTCAGTCACTAAGGCAGCAAATAAGGAATAACCCCCGGGCGAATGGATGCCATAGCCGTTGGAAGCGAAACCTGCGGAAACATCGAAGCCCGCCTTACCGCTGGCGATAAGATAAAGAACGCCTCCTGCAATAATAGCTCCGAATACTTGAGCGACAATATAAGGCAGTAATTGGTTTGCCGGGAAACGACCGCCAACCCATAGTCCCACAGAAACTGCCGGGTTTAGATGACAGCCGGAGATATGTCCGATTGCGAAAGCCATGGTGAGTACGGTTAAGCCAAAAGCCAACGAAACTCCGAGCAACCCGATGCCAACATCAGGAAACGCTGCTGCCAATACAGCACTGCCACACCCGCCAAGAACCAGCCAAAATGTCCCCAAAAATTCCGCAAGATATATTTTCATGAATGATCTTCCTTTACGCCATCGACAAGTGATTATTATTTACTGCACAATTTTTTTATTAAAATATCAATATCCAATCGGAGCACACAATTCGTATAAATACCTATGTGGACTAACTTGCAGTAGCAGTGGCCGGGAATGTCGACGTCTGTTTAAAGGGTTATTGGCAAGGTATGAAGCTCCAACGAAATATAGTCGGGTGCAGACAGGATACGGGCGTTTTTTAAGCAAGCGTTCTCATTTCATTTTGCAGCCATCGTTCCAGGACTTTGATCACATAGGCTTGCTCTTCCTGAGTGAGGGCGCGGCCCTTCGGTATTCGGTGCCATTTTTCCAGGCAACTGCGGCAGCAGCATGCTGTTGCATGTTGTGCTACAAAAACCGGATGCCCCCGAAAAGGGGTTTGTTTGCCATCATTTTTAGGCAATGGCGGCGACAGGCGCTGTGCAATAAAGTCTCCTGCATGAACGACAACCGTTGGCAATCCTTTGGCATGCAGATAAACAAGATCTTTGCCTTGGAGGCGGAATTGGCTGCGGAAAGCCGACTTTGAGAGTGCCTCAAAGAGGCTGTCTAAATCTCTCATACGAGTTTTATAAATAGTTGAATACTGTTTCATTATGGGCGGATGTTTTATCATGAATCAAGTTCCGAATATTAATAAGTGCCGGCTTCCGACTATATGAATACCCATGAACAAAGACATCGCAATGGGCATCTGAATGATCGAGCATTGTTCAGCGGTAACCAATTGCTTCATTTGCATGATGCTGTTTATGAGCTGTGCTGGCTGTTAAATCGCGGTTATGCACGGCATTCGGCTATCCAATTGGTCGGCGACCACCATCAGCTTGCCAAGCGTCAACGTCTGGCGATTTCCAGGGCAGCCTGTTCGACTGTCAATCGGGAGTTAAGAAATGCAAAACGCCTTGAGATTGCACAAATCAAAGACCGGCACTTGGTTATTGACGGATTTAACCTGATTATTTCCGTCGAAACGGCTATGGGAGGCGGATTGTTGCTGCGTTGCTGCGATGGCTGCGTACGGGATATAGCCAGCATTCACGGGACTTACCGGCTGGTGCATGAAACCCGGCAGGCGATTGAACTCATTGGCAATGCGCTGCAAGCCTTTTCTCCGGCAAGTGTGTTGTGGCTGTTTGACAAACCCGTTTCCAATAGCGGGCGGCTTGCCGAGATGGTTCGGACTATTGCCGGCGCCCATTGCTGGAATTGGCAGGCGGAGTTAATCGATAATCCGGATCAGGTCATTCTGAATGGCGGTAAGGTCGCTATCACCTCCGATTCAGCGATATTAGACGGGAAGGTGCAATGGGTAAATCTGGGCGCTTACCTGATAACAAACCACTTTCATGAGTCTTGGTTGATTGATTTTTCAGATGTTTTGAATGAGCCTGAATAAAACCCGCTACTTAAGCCGCTCGCAGAAAATAAGCAGTTGGCAGGCATTAATGATTTTCGGAGTGCAGGCTTCGCCTGCTGTGCGAGCAAAGCTTGCACTCCTGCAAATTTCTTCGGTCAGAAAAATTAGGCTTATGCCGACAGGTTGATTTGTGTGCCAAGATGGTCTTTATTGCCATTTTGGGTGTTTTGGTTTTTCTGCAACAATTCGGCCTGAGCCTGTGCGGCCATTGCCGTCGCACTAGCCGCAACTTGTATATCCTGGCCAGAAGGTTCAGCCGGAGCCAGCGCGGCTCTTCTGATAGTGTCGGCTTTTCGTAGCTTTGCGGCCGGGTCGCCGGGAACCGAAGATGTGTCTATATTGACCTCGCCGCCAATTGCGTATCGGACGCCATCAGGACCTTGCTGATATTCAAAACTGGCGCCGCTGGTGGCAATGCCGCCGGCAGCGGCCAGATGCGCGGCCTCATGCGCTTTGACTTCGGCGTCTCTTTGTTTAAGCTCACTGAGGACTTTCAAGTCCGATTCGGAGAGTTCACCGGTTTTTTTATTATCCGTTGATGTGGCACCATCGGTTTTTAATACGGAGTCTTGTTGAGCGCTCTGATCAGGGTTGGCTGTAGATGAGGCGACCGATTGCTGCTGGGAGTAATCAGTTTGCCAAGTAGTCAATCTATTGCCGGATACGGAGGAAATCATGATGCGCCTTTACACCAAGTGAACAATTTCAAGTCTAGTCAACAATCAGCCGATAGTCTATAGATAAAGCTAATACCTGACGTTGCGCATGCCCGGCAGGAATATGTCATCCACGAAAAACACGAGAAAAGGTGAGTGGGGAGCGCTGTACGCGCCTTGATAGCTCAGGAACTTTTTAAGTAATTACCATGACATTATCACTGGAGTGCAGGCTTTGCCTGCTCTAGCAAGCGAAGCTTGCACTCCCGGCACTCACTCTTTTAGTCATTAGTTGAATTTGAAAATGCTGTAAGCCCTTCATGTTCTTCATGGTTTAAACACAAAACTGGCTCACGTTATTTCATGCTCATCGCATGGCATGGCATGGTCATTCAGTGAAGCCGCGTTATCCATTATCAAACGGTTTTCGTGGGCAATGCGTAACACCAATTAAACAGATAAATTAACGTATAATGTGTTTATTTTATCCGGCTGTTTTTGATGTCCACTCCCGATCTTATCAAGCAACTTACCCACCAGTTACCCCATTGTCTTAACCAGGACAGGCATGCATTAAAACGGCAATTAGACCGCTGCCGCAGCAAAAAGTCAGTGGAAGAATTGAGCGCACTGGCAAGCCGCATTGAAAGATCGGTTGCAGCCAGGAACAAGCGCCTCGCCAGTATTCCTGTGCTGACATTTCCCGATTTGCCGGTCACCGGCAAAAAAGACGATATCGCCAAGCTGATACAGGCTTACCAGGTAGTTATTGTCTGTGGCGAAACCGGCTCCGGCAAGACCACGCAGTTGCCCAAGATTTGCCTGTCGCTAGGCCGGGGATCGGCAGGGTTTATCGGCCACACCCAGCCCCGGCGAATTGCCGCGCGCACCGTTGCTGACCGCATCGCGGAAGAGCTTGGCGAACCAATCGGCAAATCGGTCGGTTACAAAATCCGTTTTAACGATAAAACCCATGCGGATTCATTAGTTAAGCTGATGACCGACGGTATTTTGCTGGCCGAATCGCAAAACGATCCTTACCTGAACCAATACGACACCATCATTATCGATGAAGCGCATGAGCGCAGCTTGAACATCGATTTTCTGATCGGTTATATGAAATGGCTGTTGCCCAAACGGCCCGATTTAAAGCTGATCATTACTTCGGCAACTATCGATACGGAGCGCTTTTCCGATCATTTCAACAAGGCGCCGATTATCGAAGTTTCCGGGCGGACTTATCCGGTGGACGTGCGTTACCGTCCAATCGTTCCGAAGGAAGAAGCGGACGGCGAAAAAGCAACGGACGAGACTGGCGACGAACTGCAAAACGCGATACTCGATGCGGTTGACGAGCTTTACCGTGACTTGCGCGGCGACATCCTGATTTTTCTCAGCGGCGAGCGGGAAATCAGGGAAACGACCGATTCCTTAAAAAAACACCATCCGACCCAGTATGAAATCCTGCCGCTGTATTCGAAACTTAGCGTCAGCGAGCAGGAGCGGGTGTTCAAACCCAAAGGCGGCAAGCTGCGCATCGTGCTGGCGACCAACGTCGCGGAAACCTC
>NZ_JALOCF010000059.1 GCF_023227905.1 Methylobacter sp.
TAATTCGGATTAATTATAAGGCGCGTTTAGGCGCGGTTTTTATATGCGTGGAATAGAGGGTCAATCCGGTAAACGCAAGCCCGCCCATCAGATTACCCAAAACAGTCGGAATCTCATTCCAGATAAAATAATCCATAATCGAAAAATTTCCTCCCATGATCAAACCGGCTGGAAACAGAAACATGTTGACGACCGAGTGCTCGAAGGCCATGCCAAAGAACAGCATGATCGGCATCCACATGGCGATCACCTTGCCGCTAACGGAAGTGGAAATCATCGCTCCAACCACGCCGGTAGATACCATCCAGTTACAAAGCATGCCCCTGATAAAGATCGTAAACCAGCCGGCCACGCCATATTTTGCATAGCCCAGCGTACGTGCTTCACCGATGCCGGCCAGCTTTATGCCCACATCATTAGGTGCAATAGAAAAACCGTAGGTGTAGACAATGGACATCATGACCGCCACGGTTAACGCCCCTAGAAAATTACCTGCAAAGACTAAGCCCCAGTTCCTGAAAATACCGTTGATGGTTACGCCTGGGCGTTTATCGAGCAATGCCAGCGGCGTTAACACAAAAACACCGGTCAGAAGGTCGAAGCCTAGCAAATACAACATGCAAAAACCAACGGGGAATAAAATTGCACCAAAAATTGGGGAATTCGTTTGCACAGTAATAGCGACCGCAAATACCGCAGCCAACGCCAGGATCGCACCGGCCATATAAGCCCTGATCAAAGTATCTCTGGTTGACATGAAGATTTTGGATTCGCCCGCGTCGACCATTTTTGTGACAAATTCTGAAGGAATCAGGTAGGACATAACTCACCTTTAAAAAGTTAGATAAATAACGAATTGAGGTGCCGGATCAAAAACACCTTGATTTGTTTGGTTAAGCCTGTTTTCGCAAGCTGTTGATACCCTTGGAAACGAGCGTTCTTTCACTCGTTCTTTGCAGATAACCTAATTAAAATCAAGGCATAAACAATAGACGAGTAAAGTTATCGCCGCCTGTTTAAAACAAGCGACTTTTCAACGCCATTGTTGAAGGGAAAGGAGGATGCGCCATCGCACCACCTTTCATTGGAAAAGCACGGATTGTGCCAAACCATCTAATCCAGCTGCTTAGCGTTGTTCAGTGAGGACTTGCCTGGATCCTGTCGCATTTTTTGCACTAAAACAAATTGTGGACGCACCAAAATGACACAAATCAAGAAAAATAAACCCCAGAAATTAACCACCAGCTAGCCCGGTAGGGGCATGTTGTTAACCTCTTGCATTGGCGAGTGTCCAATGTCGTGCAACGAAAAGATGTCGCCTCAAGCGCCTACTGTTGGTGCACGATCTACATCGCTATGCTCCAAGTAATGCAACGGGATTCTGGTTTTGTCAGCCGTGTCATTGGAGGCTAAAATGTCGGGCAACGAAAAGGTGTTGCCCGATCTATAGCTACAGCGCTCATTAATAAACAATATGAACCATCACAACTTGTCCCCATCCACTAAAGTCATTGAGCGAATCCCCGTGTTCATCATCAGCGGATTTCTCGGCAGCGGGAAAACCACTTTATTGAACCGCTTATTGAGTCATGCACCCAAATCTGCCGTGATTATCAATGAATTCGGCACCACACCGATCGATCAACAATTACTGCGCGAGCATAAAGTGCCTTTATCAACCTTGGTGGGCGGTTGCTTGTGCTGTCAGGTGCGCGGTTCGTTAACGCCGTTGCTTAAAAACTTACGTATGGCTTGGGATTCAGGGGATAAGCCTTTCGAGCGGGTGATCATCGAAACCAGCGGCGTTGCCAATCCGGAACCGGTGCTGGATATTTTGTTAAGGGAACGCTGGTTGGCAGCGCGTTATAGCTTGCAAGGCGTTATTGCTACGGTTTCAGCAGGCATGGATACCGATCATTTCGATTATTTTCCAGAAGTCCAGGCGCAAATTGCCTGGGCTGATACGGTGGTCATGACGCAAACCGACTTGGCAACAGCTGACGCGATTGCAACGCTGGATGCACGCTTATCGGCCCTGGCCCCTGCCGCGATTAAGCTGAGCGCTGTGCAAGGCGAGCTTGACCCCGATGCACTGCTCAATTGTCCGAAGAAATTCCGTCGGTTGCGCGATACGGAACAGTCCGATTTACCCGATCATGGCTTTAACAGCATCGCCTTGCAGCTTGAGCATCCGCTACCGTGGGAGCGGCTACAAAAAGCCTTGGAATACCTGATTGCCCATTACCCTGAACAGCTGGTCCGTTTAAAAGGCATGGTTTACACGCCTGGTCAAGACGAACCATTGTTGGTGCAGGGAACAGCCGGAAGGCTTTATCCGGCAACGCGGCTGCCGGTAAGAACTTCCGATGACGGCATTGGGCGGCTGGTTATTATTAGCCGGGGGGAAGTAAAAGGCTTGGCTGAAGACCTGATGGCGCAATTGCGTTAGCGGAAACGGGGGATCAAGCGGAAAAGCCGGGCGTGAGATTCGGCTATGCCGATAACACGTTCGTTCGTCACAAGATTTTCAGCAGAGCTTATGATTATTCGATTGCTTTATTTCGCGGCATGCTCTTGGAATAGAAAGAAATTCCCAGTTTTCCCTGTTTTGCCTGATACATTGCCGTGTCGGCAAGATGAACCAGGGCTTCGGCGCTATTGGCATCCCGTGGGTAAATCGCAATACCGATGCTGCCTCCCAGCGTAAATTCCAGTTCAGCAAAAATATAAGGTTCTTGTAATTTTTTCAGGATTTTTGCGGCGACCGGCGCCGCTCCATCCGCATCGGTTTCCGGCAGCACGAGTGCGAATTCATCCCCGCCAAGGCGGGCGGGCATATCGGAGTCACGTAAAGTGGTGGCAATTCTGTTGGCTGTTTCCTTGAGTACTTCGTCGCCAACAGCGTGTCCCATAGTGTCGTTGACAAATTTGAAGCGGTCCAGGTCCAGGTAAAACAGTGCAACCGACTGGTTATTGCGGTGCGCCATATTGATGGCATTATGAAGCTGGTCGGCAAACAGTCTGCGATTAGCCAGACCGGTCAGTTCATCATAATGAGACAGCCAGAGTAAGCGATCATCGGCCTGTTTGCGCAATGTGATGTCATGCACAATGCCGTCAACGCCTATCAAGTTATTGTGTTCGTCATAAACCGGGGTGTCAGTCACTTCAAGCCAATGGATATCCTTGTAGGCGCTGTATATTTCCAGTTGGTAAGGCGAATCGGCCAAGCCTTGGGCGCATGCCTTGGCGTGCTCGGCAATTTTAAGGTTTGTCGGGTTATCAGTAAGATACTCATGATAGTGAGCCTTAAATTCATCCGGACTATAGCCGAGTATGTGGGTTATTGAGGGGCTGATGTAAGTGAATACGCCGTCACAGTTGCGCTGGTAAAAAAAGTATTCATTACGCAGGTTTTCAACCAGGCTGCGGAATTTATGTTCGCTGGAATTCAGCTCGGCGGTGCGCTTTACGATCAGATGCTCAAGATCGTCTTTCAATGTCAGCAGGATTTTGTTGGTGGTCTGGACTTCGTGTCTTGACAGCTTGATTTTCTTGTTTTGTCTACGGACCCGGACAATCCATAGTAGCAATAAAATCAAGGTCGCTACGAAACCCGCGATAATTTTCCAAATCAGTTCGTAGTCAATTGAAGATTCCATGCCGGGAACCCATTTGGCGTGGATGTTCTGCATTTCTTCTTCACTTATGCTGGTCAGCCCCTTTTGTAAAATATCTGCCAGAATCGGCCAGTCGCCGCGCACGGCAATGCTTTCATTAATGCTTTCATTGACGCTATCGCTATCATAAAAGGCTGCAATTTTCAGGTCAGTCAGAAGATGTTTTGTTTGCAGGTAATTGGCCGTAGCCATAAAGGTAATGGCGGCATCGGCTTTTTCCGTGCTGACTGTCTTTAGCTCGTCCAGCATAGAATCGACAAAATAGGGAGTCATTGAAGGAAGTTCCTTAATAATCCGTTCAACAAATTGATAACCCTTGACCAACGTGACCTTTCTTCCTGCAAGATCGGAGCGATTTTTTATCGTCGAATTATCTCTTTTGGTTATGATAACCAAGGATTTCATCAGGTAGGGTTGCGTGAAAATAAACCACTGTCTGCGATCCGGTCGATTGATCATTGTAGCGACGACATCAACTTTACGCGCAACCGCCGCTTCATATAATTTGTTCCAGCTGGTCCGGGGATAGATTTCAAATTTAATGCCTAAGCGTTTGCCCAGGATGTTCATGACTTCGACGGCAATGCCTTCAGGTTGCCCCGAATCATTGAGAAAACTATAGGGCGGTAGCGAGCCGTCAAAAGCAACCCGGATATTCTGATGACGCTCTAACCAGTCCCGTTCTATGGGCGTCAATTGCACTACGGGATCAGGTTTGTTTCCGGTCGAAACTGCATCGCTAAAATTGTCTGCTGCAGCGATATTTAGGAAAGCGAAAAAAAACAACGAAATTAGATAATGCATTGCCTGTGCTGGGTTAGTTTTCAATATGGGAAATAAGACGGGAGTCATGCCTTTATAATCTTTGCGTTGATTTAGCATGTATATTGAATACTACAATATGCCTATGACGCCCATATAATCTTAATCTATTTCTGAGATACGGCATAAAAGTAAAACCATAGTGCCTGTGTCTCGACTTTATTCTTGACAGAACGACGCGATGCTTTAGAATACGCGCCTCGAACTGCGGAGCGGTAGTTCAGTTGGTTAGAATACCGGCCTGTCACGCCGGTGGTCGCGGGTTCGAGCCCCGTCCGCTCCGCCATCTCTCCGGCATGATTATCACTGCCGATCTAAAAGCCAGTTTATCCAAATTGCTGCTGATTTCCCTCTGTCAAACCTCCGTTACCGAACTGTGTCGTGGCGTTTACCATATTACCGCGGCAGCATTGGCTGAGGCTCATTAAGCGATGATCCGGGTTTTATAGCCGAGGCTTTGATGCCGATGGCGAGACCTGAAAGATCATAAGCTGGAGCTCATCATTACCTATCTTCCTTAAATTGGCATTATTTTTGAAATAATCCTGGTGCTTATGCTGTAAAATTATTCTTTTTTATATCGTTTTTTCAGATGACAGTCAGGCTACCCGTACCGCGTATTGCATTAACACCCGGAGAACCCGCAGGCATAGGTCCCGATCTTTGCATTCAGCTTGCCCAGCAGGATTTGCCTTGCGAAATCATCGTTATAGCCAGCCCGCAATTGCTGGAAGAGCGCGCCAGGCAATTAGGCCTGCCGCTTAAGATAAAAGAGTTCGATAGCGCTATGCCTGCAACGGCCCAGACTGCCGGATGCTTGACGATATTGCCGGTGGAGCTGGCGGAGCCGGTACAGTGCGGACAATTGAATCCGGCCAATAGCCGCTATGTGCTGAAAACCATCACCAAAGCGACTAAGGGTTGCATGGACGCGGTTTTTGATGCGATGGTTACAGGTCCTGTCCACAAGGGCATTATCAATGATGCAGGTTTGGCTTTTAGCGGCCATACCGAGTTTATCGCCGGCATTACCGGCGGACATCCTGTCATGATGTTGGCAACACCGGGCTTGCGGGTGGCGCTGGCAACGACCCATATGCCGCTGTCGGAAGTCAGTCAGGCCATTACTCATACCCGGCTGCGGACAGTGATTCGAATACTGGATCATGAATTGCGCTCGCGCTTTGGCATCGCCCATCCGAAAATACTGGTGTGCGGGCTTAATCCTCATGCCGGAGAAAACGGCCATATGGGCCGGGAAGAAATCGATATTATCGAGCCGGTGCTCGATACCTTCCGCAAGCAAGGCTTGAATCTGCATGGGCCGTTACCGGCCGATACGCTGTTTACCGACAAATATCTGGCGACAGCGGATGCGGTTCTGGCGATGTATCATGATCAAGGCTTGCCGGTGCTCAAACATATGGGTTTTGGCCGGGCTGTCAATATTACGCTGGGATTGCCGATTATCCGTACTTCGGTTGACCACGGCACGGCTTTGGATATTGCCGGTAGCGGCAAGGCCGATTCAGGCAGTCTACAGTTTGCACTCCAAACCGCAATAACAATGGCTACACAATAAAAATGGCACATACTCCGCGCAAGCGCTTCGGTCAGAATTTTCTTCATGACCACACTATTATTTACAACATTATCTCCAGCATCCAGGCCAAACCCGATCAACACTGGGTTGAGATTGGGCCGGGGCAGGGCGCATTGACCGAGCCTTTGTTAAAACAGGGTGTGCGCCTGGAGGTGGTTGAGCTTGACAGGGATTTGGTGGTTTTGCTGAGGGAAAAGTTCAAGCAATACTCCAACTTGCAAATTCATAGCGCCGATGCGTTAAGGTTTGATTTTTCGTCGCTGGCGGGCGAGGGCAAGAAGCTGCGCGTCATCGGCAATCTTCCATATAACATTTCAACGCCGTTGATGTTTCATCTGTTGGATAATGCTTCTTGCATTGAAGACATGCATTTCATGTTGCAAAAGGAAGTGGTAGACCGGATTTGCGCGGCTCCAGGCAGCAAAAAATACGGCAGGCTGAGCGTCATGATGCAATATTATTGCGCAACCGAACTGCTGTTCGATGTGCCGCCGGAAAGTTTCGATCCGGCTCCAAAGGTCATGTCTGCTATCGTCAGACTGGTGCCCCACAGGCAGCCGCCTGTTGCGGTTAATGATATAGCCAAGCTGAACCGCGTTGTTACCCAGGCATTTTCGCAACGGCGCAAAACCCTGCGTAATTCATTGAAAAAGCTGATTGCTGAGGAAGAGATTGCCGCTTTGGGCATAGACCCGACACTCAGGGCAGAAAACATATCGTTAGCGGAATTTGCGAGCTTGAGTAATCTGTTGCAGGATGACTCTTGCGGTACACCCGGCAGCGTATAATACGAGAGATCAAACTTTTCTGGCAAGTATAGAGAGCACGGAGTAGACGGGTAAACACGAATATGCTGGAGGTACCTCGTTTAGCAACGCGTTTGTTGCATTGATGTAGAACGTTTTTACGGGTTAGACCTTCCAGGTTTTTAAAACCTGGAAGGTCTAGTTTAAGAACCGCAGTTGATCCACGACAAATGAATGAATATTTTCGTACTTTTTGTGGACGGATTGATTTTCCCAATCAAACAGAAAAACTCTCGCCGCAGCCGCAGGTGCCTTTTACATTCGGGTTGTTGAACTGGAAAGCTTCGTTAATACCTTCACGTCGATAGTCCAGCTCTATACCGTCGATAAATTGCAGATCGTTTGCGGCCACGATGACTTTGACGTCGAAATTTTCAAACACCGCATCGCCCTCATTCAGGGCGTCGGCGTAGTCAATCGTATAAGCATAACCCGAGCAACCGGATTGTTTGACGCCCAGTTTTAAGCCCAGGCCTTTACCGCGTTTTTCCAATTGTTTTTTGATTTGCCGGGCGGCGCTTTCAGTGAGTGAGATAGACATATAACCTCTTTATCCTTTGATAGTTAAGGATTTTAATTGTTTAATAAATTCAAGAATTTCAGCTTCGGTATTGGCTTTTCCCAAACTGATGCGGATTGCACTTTTTGCATCGCTAGGTTCAACACCCATGGCTGCCAGGACCGGACTGGGCTCTCTCTGGCCGCTGGCGCAGGCTGAGCCGCTGGAAACGGCGATATTTTTTTGATCCAGCTGCATCAGCAGCATTTCGCCGTCAATGCTTTCGATGCCCATCTGGACGGTATTGGGCAATCGTTCCGAGCGTTCAGCAAAAATGGTCAGGCCGGGAATAGTGCTTAAGCCATGCTCCAACAGTTGCCTGAGTGTTAGCAGATGCGCGTGGCGTTCGGCAAGTTCGGTTTTGGCGAGCTCAGCCGCTTTGCCAAAGCCGACGATTGCGGCGGCATTTTCAGTCCCGGCCCGGAATCCTTGTTCCTGTCCTCCGCCCAGCATGACAGGCTTTAGCTGCACGGATTTTTCAAATACCAGTGCGCCGCAGCCTTTTGGGCCGTAAATTTTATGGCTGGACAGCGACATCAAATGCACCCCGAGTCGGTTAAAATCTACCGGGATCTTGCCCAGTGCCTGCACGGCGTCAGTATGAACCTTGATGCCGTGTTCCGTTAACTGGCTAGCATAGTGAGCGACATTCTGCACTGCGCCGGTTTCATTGTTGGCTAGCATCATCGACACTAGGCCGGGCTTTAGCCGAATAGCCTCGTCGATAGCATGCTGCGTGACTTGGCCGTTTGCATCGACATCAAGCAGCGTTAGCTGATGATCCAAGCTTTTTAAATGCAGGGCAGGCTCAATAACCGAGGGATGCTCAATAGTTGAGACGGCGAGCCCGGCCCGAGGGTCGAGCGTTGCCAAAGCCAGGTTATTGGCTTCGGTACCGCCGCTGGTGAAGACGATTTGCCCAGGCTGTACGCCAACCAATGCCGCAAGTTGCTCGCGAGCGGCATCAATGGCACTGCTTGAGATTCTGCCGAGACGATATAAGCTGGAAGGGTTGCCGTAGAAGGTCTTCAGGAAAGGCTGCATCGCGTCCAGAACGCGATCGTCTAGCGGCGTGGTCGCATTATGATCAAAGTAGATCATTCAAGTCGGGCATTAGTCGTGATGACGGTAAATTTCAATAGGCTGGGCATCGTTATGCTGCCTCATGGCAACCTCCTGAACCTGGTCTCTTTCCAGCAGGTCGGCCAAAGAAATGCTCTTCAAATAATTTCTGATTTGCTCGCTCAAGCCCATCCACAGATCATGGGTCAAGCAGGCCTGATCCTTCTGGCAATTGGCTTCTCCGCCGCATTTGGTTGAATCAAGCGGTTCATTGACGGCGGCGATAATGTCGGCAATATTGATATCGCTGGTCTTGCGACACAGCTTGTAACCGCCGCCAGGTCCGCGCACGCCTTTTACCATGCCTGCCCGGCGTAAGCGGGCAAATAGCTGTTCCAGATAAGACAGGGAAATGGTTTGACGAGCCGCAATATCAGTCAGGGTTACCGGCTTGATTTGACTATGAAAAGCCAAGTCCAGCATTGCTGTAACCGCGTAGCGACCTTTAGTTGTTAAGCGCACAATAGTGTCCTCTAATAAATACCGTTAAGATATTGTTACTATACTTAACCCAGCAAAATAGTCAACTATTATACCCTAGGTGAGAATAGGTATTTATTAAATGCGGCTGATGTTCCGCAGGCAAACTACATTAGAACTTTTTAGCGTCCGCCTTATTCATAACTGTCCTCAATTTCGCAGCCGTCCAATTTGGAAATCGGAGATTCAGCGTATTTAATGCCCGCATCATTAAGCGCTTTTTTCAGGGTTTCTATCTGCTTGTCCATGTCATGAATATGATCCAGCATGTGATTGATCGCATAGGCGATGGGGTCGGGCATATCGGTTGTCGCTCCGTAAGCGTGAAAGCCCATTTTGTAGGCAATCTTGTCGCGTTCGGCTGCCGCTTTGCTTTTAGGATCGACGATATGACCGGGAATGCCCACCACGGTTGCATCGGCCGGAACCGGTTTTAGGACCACCGAGTTTGAACCTATCCGGGCGTTTTCGCCGATATCGATAGGTCCCAAAACTTTTGCTCCCGCACCGACTACTACGCCGTTATGAAGGGTCGGATGACGCTTGCCCTTATCCCAGCTGGTTCCGCCCAAGGTTACGCCATGGTACAGGGTGCAGTCGTCGCCGATAACGGCGGTTTCGCCGATCACAACGCCCATGCCGTGATCGATAAAAAAACGCCTGCCGATAACAGCGCCGGGGTGAATTTCAATCCCGGTCAGCCAGCGGCCGAGATGGGCGATAAAACGGGCCAGCCATCTGAATCCTGCCAGCCAGAAAAAATGGCTCAATCGGTGGATTAAAACCGCATGAAATCCGGGATAGGTGGTGATCACTTCAAAGACCGATTGCGCAGCCGGATCGCGTTCGAACACGCAGGCGATATCTTCTTTTATTCGGTTAAACATCGTTATTCCTTTTGTGGCCTTGAGACATCCGCAAGATGCCCCGGAGTATGTCCAGTTCCTTGGAGTCCAGTTGTACCCGGTTATAAATCCGGCGCAAACGGCGCATGATGGATTTGGATTTGGCAGGATGCATAAAGCCTATATCGGTTAGTGCTTCAGCCATGTGAGTGTAAAAAGATTCCATTTGCGCCGCCGAGGCTAAAGGCTCTTCGCCTTTATCGCCGACAAAAATTTCCTCTTGCGGCGCCAAGCCGGATGCGACGAATAATTCATAACAAACAACCTGCACGGCCGCGGCAATATTGAGGGAGCTGTATTCGCTGTTGCAGGGGATGCGCAGCAAAAAGTGACATAGATCCAGTTCGTGATTTTTCAGGCCGGAATTTTCCCGGCCAAAAACGATAGCCACTTTATTGCCGGGTTCAGTGATCAGCACTTTTTCCGCGCATTCCCTGGGCGTCAGTTCCGGCCAGCTAATGGTCCGGCCTCGTGCGCTGGCGCCGATTACCAGCTGGCAATCGGCAATGGCCTCTTGCAAGGTTTGGCAAACGGTTGCGCCCACCAGCACGTCATCAGCGCCGGAAGCTCTGGAAGTGGCGTCGGCGCTGGGAAATATTTTAGGCGCAACCAGCCAGAGGTTATGCATCTTCATGTTTTTCATTGCGCGGGCGACTGCACCTATATTCCCCGGATGTGTTGTTTCGACCAGCACAATTTTTATAGTAGACAGCAAGGCCTTGTCCTTAGTTAAAAAAAGAGCCTAAGTTTAGCAAAATATTTGGTATTATATGGGGTTTTCAGCAATTGCTTCTGCATCGCTTAGACACCTGCATTGGGTGTTCTAACTTTTGCATAGCCCTTAAGGTATTACACGACTGCATGGACGCAGGAGGTAGAGCAATGCAGGAGCAATTGCCGACGACTGCATGGATGCAGGAGGTAGAGCAATGCAGGAGCAATTGCCGAGTAGCAAATTCCGCCCACACACCCGTACTGAATATAAATCCGCCTATGCAACCCATGTTAAATACTGCCGTCCGTGCCGCAAGAGCCGCCGGCGACTTGATTCTTCGCTCATCCGATAATATCGGTCACCTAAAAGTCGACCAAAAAGGTAAAAACGATTACGCCAGCGAGGTTGATCGTATGGCCGAACGGGAAATCATCAACATTATCAAGGCAGCCTATCCTGATCACAGCATCCTAGCAGAAGAAAGCGGCACGTATGAGGGCAACGATTTTATTTGGGTGATCGACCCGCTGGACGGCACTACCAACTTTCTGCACGGCTTTCCGCAATACGCCGTTTCCATTGCCTTAAAATACAAAGGCAGGATTGAAGTCGGTGTTGTTTATGACCCGTTACGCGATGAATTATTTACCGCCAAACGCGGCGGCGGCGCCATGTTAAACAATCGCCGCCTTCGGGTAACCAGTCAAACCAGCTTAAAAGGCGCATTAATCGGCACCGGCTTTCCGTTTAAAACCGATTTGCATATGGATGCTTATTTAGGCATGTTCCGTGCAATAGCGACCGATTCTGCGGGAATTCGCCGAGCGGGCGCTGCGGCGCTTGATCTGGCCTACCTGGCTGCCGGCCGGTTGGATGGTTTTTGGGAAATTGGCTTGATGGAGTGGGATATGGCCGCAGGTATTTTATTGGTAAAGGAAGCGGGCGGAGTGATTACCGATTTTTCTTTTAATGATAAGTACCTGGAATCGGGTAACGTTATTGCCGCAAGCCCCAGAATGCATCAAATTCTGTATCAGCTTATCGAGCCGCATGTTACCGATAATTTGAAATAAATCTGCTGTAAGCCGGATTGATCAATCCGGCTTACAGGCTATTCAACGCTAAAAAATCTGCTTTGCCAGCATAATGGCGTCTTCGCGGCCATTTTCCGCCTGATAATAACCTTTTCTGATGCCGATTTCGTTAAAGCCCATGTCTTCGTAAAGGGCGATTGCGACGGCATTGGACGGCCTGACTTCCAGAAACATGGTATCCGCCCGGCCCTGGGCATGGTTGATAAGATTTTCCAGCATCTTACGGCCTATCCCTTGTCCCTGTTCGGCCGGTGCTACACAAATATTTAAAACATGAGCCTCGCCTACAGCTATGGAGAGTATGCTGTACCCCAGCACGGTATCCTGCTCTTCGCAGACCCAGCAGCTATAATTGGCTCTAAAGCAGTCCCTGAATATGTCTTCTGCCCAGGGAAATTGATAGCTTGCTCTTTCAATCGCCATAACCTGGGGTAAATCGGAATTCCGCATTTTTCTCAGGCGCATCAAATCTTTTCTGCCCACCGAGCCAGGGAATAATTTTGCATAGAATTCTCTATCGGCATCATAAACCACAAATTCTTTTATTTTATCTAACATCGTTCCCAACATGATTAACCTTCAGTGTCTTATATGTGTGCAGCCCGAGTTTTAAGTCTTCCCATGCTTTGCGCTTGTCGAGCATTGATCTTAACAAATAGGCAGGATGATAGACTACAATAACCGGCGTATCATTTAAAGCGTGTCTTTTCCCTCTTAGTTTGCCGATAGGTTGATCCGTGTTGAGCAGCGCTTGTGCGGCGACACGTCCTAAAACCACGATGATTTTTGGCTTCAGCAATGCTATTTGCCGTAACAGGTAAGGTTTGCAAGTTGCAATTTCGATAGGTTGGGGATCGCGATTAGCGGGAGGGCGGCATTTTACAATGTTAGCTATAAAGACCTCTTCACGGTCAAGACCTATGGCTCTTAGCATCTCCGTTAATAACAGGCCCGCCTTGCCGACAAAAGGTAAACCTTGCTGGTCTTCGCTTTGCCCCGGCGCTTCACCGATAATCATCCAATCGGCATTTTTATTGCCTGAGCCGAAAACGGTTTGGGTGCGTGTTTTGCACAAGTCGCATTTAGTGCATGGGGCGACTTCCGCTTGCAACGCTTCCCAGCTGTCGACCTGTTTTGGCCGGGTATTTTCAGCGATGACATCAGGTGTCGATGCTTGCTCATGGTCAGCAGCAGCCCTAGGCAACCAAACATCAATGCCCATAGCTTCCAAGTATTGCAGACGTGTTGCGTTATCCAAAACCGGCTCGACTAGTTAGTATTCCCACGCCGGAGCGTGGGAACAATGATGCAGCTCAAACATCGCCTTTTTGAGGATGCCTGCGTTGGTCAGGGCTTTGCAGCTTATTCACGGCATTGATATAGGCCTTGGCCGAGGCAATCACAATGTCGGTATCGGCGCCCAAACCGTTAACGATCCGGCCCGCTTTTTCAAGGCGAATAGTGACCTCGCCCTGAGCATCGGTGCCGTTGGTGATGCTGTTGACCGAATAAAGCTCCAGCGTGGCGTCGGTTTGCACCAGTCTTTCTATGGCTTTTAAGCTGGCATCGACTGCGCCGCCGCCACTTGCATTGCCGGTGACTTCTTTATTGTCCACCCGTAGCGTAACGGTTGCGTTGGGTATTTCGCCGGTTTCCGAGCACACTTTCAGGGCGATCAGTTTGACATGCTCGTCTTCTGCCTCGAACCCGGCTTCCGAAATCAAGGTTTGCAAATCTTCATCAAAGATTTCGTGCTTTTTATCAGCCAATTGCTTGAAGCGGGCAAAAGCCTCGTTCAATTCCTCTTCCGAGCCGAACTCAAAGCCCAATTCGGTGATGCGGCTTTTAAATGCATTTCTGCCCGAATGCTTGCCCAGCACCATGCGGTTAGCCGTCCAGCCGACATCTTCGGCGCGCATGATTTCATAAGTCTCGCGGCTTTTTAACACGCCGTCCTGATGGATGCCCGCCTCATGCGCGAAGGCATTGGCGCCGACGATAGCTTTGTTGGGCTGCACTGGGAAGCCGGTGATTGACGATACCAGTTTCGAGCAGGTCAAGATTTCGCGGGTGTCTATGACAGTTTGGCAAGGGAACACATCTTTGCGAGTGCGCACCGCCATAACCACTTCTTCCAGCGACGCATTACCTGCACGTTCGCCTAAGCCGTTAATCGTGCATTCAACCTGACGTGCGCCGTTCATAACCGCCGACAGGGAGTTGGCAACCGCAAGGCCCAAATCATTGTGGCAATGCACGGAAAAAATCGCCTTGTCCGAATTGGGGATACGCCGGATCAGGTTGGCAATGGTTGCTCCGAATTGCTCAGGAACACTGTAGCCCACGGTATCGGGAATATTCAGCGTCGTGGCTCCGGCGTCGATGACGGCTTCAAGTATCCGGCACAAAAAGTCTTCTTCCGAGCGCCCTGCATCTTCCGGCGAGAATTCGACATTATCGGTATATTGCCGTGCGCGTTTGACGGCCCTGACCGCATAATCGATCACTTGCTCGGGCTGCATCTGCAATTTCATTTGCATATGAATCGGAGATGTGGCGATAAAGGTATGAATGCGTGACTGCCTGGCGCCTTTAAGCGCTTCACCTGCACGGTCGATATCCTTGTCCAGGGCTCTGGCCAATCCGCATACCACGCTATCTTTTATGACATTGGCCACGGCCTGGACGGATTCAAAATCGCCGGGACTGGCCGCCGGGAAACCGGCCTCGATCACATCGACCTTTAAGCGCTCCAGGGCCTTGGCAATACGGATTTTTTCATCGCGCGTCATCGAAGCGCCGGGGCTTTGCTCGCCATCGCGCAAGGTAGTGTCGAATATTATTAACTGGTCTTTCATAAAAACTCCATTCTCGGCAATTGTTCCCTGCATCGTCTTGGCAATAGCTCCTGCATCGCCTAGAGCGCCTACTGTTGGTGCTCTACTTCTTGTTTGCATACAGTCGATGAAGGGTTATCAACGGTTAGGTTGATACTCGGATATAGGGGGATTTAAATCATTAATATGGAATAAAGATATGCCCCGTCAGGGCAGGAATCTTAAAGGCAGGCATAGCCACGCACGCAAGGCTGTTCCGGCAAATATTGCGCCGGAAAGAGGGTTTTGAAATGCATGATTGATTTGAATAAACATGGTCGTGACTATACGCCAATGGCTGTGCTGCCTCAAGCAGATTTTTACGCTTTACGCCCGTGCAACCTGCGTCTGCGCATGATCAGGGTAAGAACCGGGCCTGAAATTGCGTAACCTAAAAACAGCAGGAACAGCATCGTTTGCGGCTGCGCCATCACGAACGAGATGCCCAGCATTACCGCAATGGCGACAATAAAAGGCACTTTGCCTTTAAAATCGATCTTTTTGAAACTCCAGTAGCGGAAATTACTCACCATCAGCAAACCGGTGCTAACTGTTAAGGCAAGGGCAAAATATTTGAACACCTCTATGTCGTATTTGTACTCCAGGCAAATCCAGATAAATCCGGCAAGAATAGCTGCTGCAGCAGGGCTGGGAAGGCCCTGGAAATAGTTTTTATCGGCTGTTGCCAACTGGGTGTTAAAGCGCGCTAGTCGTAATGCGCCGCCTGCGGAATGAACAAATGCCGCAAACAGGCCTAATTTGCCAAGGCTGGCAAATGCCCATGAATACATGACCAATGCCGGGGCGGCTGCAAACGAAACCATGTCGGAAAGACTGTCGTATTGCGCGCCGAATTCGCTTTGCGTATTGGTTAGCCTCGCTACCCGGCCATCCAAGCCGTCCAGAATCATCGCTACAAAAATGGCGATAACAGCAGTTTCATAACGCCCGCCCATCGCCGAAGTGATCGCATAGAAACCGGAAAATAGGGCTCCCGTGGTAAACAAATTAGGCAGCAAATAAATCCCACGACTACGAGTTAAGCGTTTTTCTGGAGGCATATTTAAATCAATCCTTAAGTTTTAGGAGGTCAGTAAAAAACATTACGCTGAAATTATACAATGAGCCTGCAAACTGCACCTAGCTTAATCAAAAATCAGAATTAGTCACCGGATCGGCTCTTCACTAATTCTTTGACAAGCTCAGGGTGTGCGGCTTTAACAGAAAATGGCTGGGCTTAGGATACTCCCGGTAGAGCTTTTATTGGGTTTGCCCGCCATGAGGCTAATTGTAATCAATATTTCCTCTTAATGCTTTTAGTCGGCCTTGTTTGGCTTTACTGTCCAGGCGCTTTAGTTTTGAGCTTTTGGTGGGTTTTGTCGCTTTGCGCTTCTTATGCACGATAGCCACGCTTTGGATTAATGCCAGCAGCCGACTTAAGGCATCTTCCTTATTCTTTTCCTGGGTGCGATACTGCTGGGCCTTGATGATAATCACTCCTTCCTTTGAAATACGCTGGTCATTTAAGGCCAGTAGTTTTTCCTTGTAAAATTCGGGTAATGAGGATGCATTAATATCAAACCGCAAATGGATGGCGGTGGATACTTTGTTGACATTCTGTCCGCCGGTTCCCTGGGCACGAATCGCATGAACTTCAATTTCATTGTCCGGGATACTGACCTGATTGGATATTTGCAGCATTGCTATCAAGCCCTTTTGTGGGTTATACATCGATTGTTTTCTTGCTTGGCGATCATTATATTAAGGCCGTAGCAGTGTCAGCCGAGAGCTGATCTTATTTCATTTAAATGATATGAAGACAACAACATCTATATTGACGGCAAATGCCGGCTTTAATGATTTACAATATGAGCTATACGCAGACAGTTTTTGCGCAAGGCGCTATTGATGCAAAGCCGCGTACGCAGAAGCTGTATCTCACCCTTGAACATATTTTTGAAAACGACAACATACCATCGGAGCGATAAAGAATGAGCAACCATGTTACTTTGACCCAGTTTATCATTGAGCAGCAGCGTGAGTTGCCGGGGGTATCGGGAACATTTACTTCGATATTAAATGATGTGGTTACCGCGTGTAAGAAAATTTCGCATTTGGTTAATCAAGGCAATCTGATTGGTGTGCTGGGCAGTGCCGATTCCGAGAATGTACAGGGTGAGGTGCAAAAGAAACTGGACATCATCACCAATGACATTATGGTGGATGCGCTGAATTGGACCGGTCATTTGGCCGGCATGGCATCGGAAGAAATCGACGATATTATTCTTATTCCTCCGCAGTATCCAAAAGGCAAATACCTGGCATTGTTCGATCCCTTGGATGGCTCTTCAAATATTGATGTTAATTTGGCGGTAGGCACCATATTCTCGATACTGCGTTGCCGTGAGGGTGTGGACCCGGCGCTGGAAGATTTTTTACGCAAAGGTTCCGAGCAGGTTTGTGCGGGGTTTGTGCTTTACGGTCCGTCTACGATGATGGTCTTGACGACGGGGCAGGGGGTTAACGGCTTCACGCTGAATCAGGATATCGGCGAATTCATCCTGACCCATCCCAACATGACGATTCCTAATGACACCAGTGAATTTGCGATTAATATGTCGAACCAGCGTTTCTGGGAACCCCCTGTAAAGCGCTATATCGATGAATGTTTGCAGGGCAAGGACGGTTTGCGCGAAAAAGATTTTAATATGCGCTGGGTCGCGTCGATGGTGGCGGAGGTTTACCGGATACTGACGCGTGGCGGGGTTTTTATGTATCCGTATGATTTACGCGACCCGACAAGAGCCGGAAAGCTGCGCATTATGTACGAGGCCAATCCGATGGCCTTTATTATCGAGCAAGCGGGCGGCGCTTGTTCCACCGGGCGTGAGCGCATCCTGGACATTAAGCCTAAAGGCCTGCATCAGCGGGTTCCGGTTATTTTGGGTTCCAAAAGTGAGGTTGAGCGCATTGTCCAGTATCACTTGGAGGGCTGATTAAGCAGGCAAAAGGCTCAAGGCGAAAGACTAAAAATAGTCGCCACCGCCTCTGCCGTTGCTGTTTAAAACCTTAAAGCTTCCGCTCACCTACATTCATACAGAGCCAGCTTTGTACTCCGGTATCTGTGATTTTTGGAGTCCAAAGCTGGCTTTGGTCGTTATACCGATCCCGCGCTGGAGAGCGTGAGAACGATACGAAAGACTAAAAAAGAGCCCCTCTTGTATGATAAAATTTTCGTTTTTTAATTTCACCCTTTGAGTTTCTCCATGAACAAACCTAAAAAAGTCGCGATTCTCACGGCGGGCGGCTTGGCCCCTTGCCTAAACTCAGCCATCGGTAGCCTTATCGAGCGTTACACTGAAATCGACCCAACCATAGAAATCATCTGCTACCGTAGCGGTTATAAAGGTCTGTTACTGGGTGATTACTATACAGTCACTCCGGCAATCCGCGAAAAAGCAGGCCTTTTGCATCGTTTCGGCGGCTCGGTGATCGGCAACAGCCGCGTCAAGCTGACCAACGTTAAAGACTGCGTTAAACGCGGCCTGGTTGAGGAAGGCCAAGATCCGCAAAAAGTTGCCGCCGACCAATTGGTTAAAGACGGCGTCGATATTTTGCACACCATCGGCGGTGACGATACCAATACCGCGGCAGCCGATCTTGCTGCGTTTCTGGCGAAAAACAACTACGGCCTGACCGTTATCGGTCTGCCTAAAACCGTCGATAACGACGTATTCCCCATCAGACAATCGCTGGGCGCTTGGACGGCTGCCGAGCAGGGTGCGCGTTACTTCTGGAACGTGGTCGCCGAAAACAATTCCAATCCGCGCATGCTGATTGTTCATGAAGTGATGGGACGTAGCTGCGGTTGGTTGACAGCCGCTACCGCTCTGGAATACCGCAAATTGCTGGATCGCGCCGAGTGGTTGCCTGAGCTGGGCCTTGATCGCGCTACTTATGAAGTACATGGCGTGTTTATCCCTGAAATGACTATCGATCTTGCTGCCGAAGCGGCTCGCCTTCGTGCAGTGATGGATAAAGTCGATTGCGTCAATATCTTCGTTTCCGAAGGCGCAGGCGTTGAGTCTATCGTCGCTGAAATGCAAGCCAAGGGACAAGAAGTGCCGCGCGACGCGTTTGGTCACGTCAAGCTGGATGCGGTTAATCCGGGCAAGTGGTTCGGTGAACAATTTGCGCAAATGATCGGCGCGGAAAAAACATTGGTGCAAAAATCAGGTTATTTTGCTCGCGCTTCTGCGGCCAATGTTGAAGACATTCGTCTGATCAAATCTTGCGCCGATTTGGCTGTCGAGTGCGCGTTCCGCCGCGAATCAGGCGTTATCGGCCACGATGACGACCAAAACTTTGTGCTGCGTGCGATTGAGTTCCCACGCATTAAAGGCGGCAAGCCTTTTGACTTGAACTCACCTTGGTTTAACCAGACTTTGTCTGAAATCGGTCAGGCTAAAGGCGCTAAAGTCGAGGTTGGGCACTAAACTCTCCGCATAAGCATCGGCTTAAGCCGATGCGCCGGTTCCCAATCTCCAGATTGGGAACCTCAACGGAAAAGCTCCAGCTGCTTAAAACGGTAAGCTGGAGCTTCCAGTCCGATTCCCAAGCTTGAATTTGGGAGCCAGCGAAAACAGACGCATCATGAACCCCGACTATATTTTTGTTTACGGAACGCTCAGGCGCGATGCGAACAGTGATATGCATCAACTGTTGGCAAAATATGCGGAATTTGTGAGTGACGCCACCTATCAAGGCAGGCTTTATAAAATCAACTATTACCCCGGTGCTGTTCCTTCCGATGATTCCAATGATGCCGTGCATGGTGAAGTCTATTGGCTACATCAGGCCGATGTTGCACTTCCTCTACTCGACCAATATGAAGAGTTTGGTCCGGATTTTCCCGGCCCCAACGAATTCATACGGAAAAGACAATCGGTATTGCTCAAAAACGGATGCACCGTTACCGCATGGGTTTATATATACAATCATTCCATCTTGGGCTTGGAATTGATTAAGTCTGCAAATTTTATTCAACAGCCGCTATGATCACTATTATTCAACGCGTAACCACCGCTAAAGTCACCGTCAATAATCAGGATATTGGAAAAATCGATACCGGCATTATGGCGCTCGTTGCGGTGGAAAAGGCCGACACCGAAAAAGATGCTCAGCGTCTATTGGAACGTATTCTCAATTACCGGATTTTTGCCGATAGTGACGACCGTATGAATCTGAGTTTGCGGGATATTAACGGCGGCTTATTGTTGATTCCGCAATTTACGCTGGCGGCAGATACCCAAAAAGGCAATCGGCCCAGCTTTATTTCAGCCGCGCCACCGGAAAAAGGCAAGGAGCTGTTCGATTATTTACAACAATTGGCAAAACAAATTTACCCAAAAGTTGAATTCGGTCAATTCGGTGCCGATATGCAGGTTGCGCTAATCAACAACGGACCGGTTACTTTTACGCTGAGGACGCGTACAGATTGATTAATCACCACGAAGGCACGAAGAGCACGAAATTTTTACTCTGGTTTTTTCTTCGTGAACTTCGTGCCTTCGTGGTGTATGCTTTGAGCCGATTTTACCTACTCATCATCTTCCTCATAAGGCTGCGCTTTCACATTATCAGGAATTTTCGGCATTTTGGCCGACCGCAACAAAATTAACGCACCGCCCAAAACGAACAACAGCGCGACTATAAACAACACGATCCACATTTCATCTTTCCCCGTTTTTGGCTTGCCTACGCCGGTTGCGGTAGAATACCTCCACACAGATCATTTACATATTTCAATATGAAACAAGTTGAATTACTTTCCCCTGCCGGAACTCTTAAAAACATGCGCTATGCCTTTGCATACGGTGCGGATGCGGTTTATGCAGGACTGCCTCGCTATAGCTTGCGGGTGCGCAACAATGATTTTCTGGCTGATAATCTGGCCAAGGGCATAGATGAAGCTCATCAACTGGGCAAAAAGTTTTTCCTGGCGACCAATGTTATTCCGCATAACGCCAAGGTTAAAACCTTTATTAAAGACATTGCCCCGGTTATCGCGATGCAGCCGGACGCCTTGATTATGGCCGATCCGGGTTTGATTATGATGACGCGGGAAGCTTGGCCGGACATGCCGATCCATCTGTCGGTACAGGCCAATACCGTCAATTATGCATCGGTCAATTTCTGGAAAAGCATGGGTGTTGAGCGTGTTATTTTGTCCCGCGAGCTGTCGCTGGATGAGATTGAGGAAATCCGCCAGCTCTGCCCCGATACGGAGCTTGAGGTGTTTGTCCACGGCGCGTTATGCATCGCTTATTCCGGCCGTTGTTTGTTGTCTGGCTACTTTAATCACCGCGATCCTAACCAGGGGACTTGCACCAATTCCT
>NZ_JALOCF010000060.1 GCF_023227905.1 Methylobacter sp.
ATACTAACTTTGTAGACAGGATCATGTTCAGGGACCAGCTTACCGACAATTGCATGCCCTGCTTCATGATAAGCAGTCATTTTCTTTTCTTTCTCATTCATGACCATAGAGGTTCTTTCAACGCCCATGATCAATTTATCCTTGGCTTTTTCCAGATCCGCCATGTTGACTACGCGTTTATTCATTCTAGCAGCGAATAAAGCAGCCTCATTGACTAAATTGGCCAAATCCGCTCCGGAAAAACCCGGCGTACCTTGGGCGATATACTTAACCTCAACATCATCAGCAACCGGCACTTTCTTAACATGCACGGCAAGAATCTGCTCGCGCCCTTTAACATCCGGCAGTCCAACCGTTACCTGACGGTCAAACCGGCCTGGACGCAATAAAGCCTTGTCCAGAACATCAGGACGGTTTGTTGCTGCAATAACAATAATGCCTTCGTTACCTTCAAACCCATCCATTTCAACCAGCAATTGGTTTAAAGTCTGCTCACGCTCATCATTGCCGCCACCTAAACCGGCGCCACGCTGACGACCGACCGCATCGATCTCATCTATAAAAATAATGCAAGGCGCATGTTTTTTAGCTTGCTCAAACATGTCGCGCACGCGGGATGCCCCTACACCGACGAACATTTCAACAAAATCCGAACCGGAAATAGTAAAGAACGGCACTTTAGCCTCACCGGCAATAGCTCTGGCCAGCAAAGTTTTGCCTGTTCCCGGAGGACCGATCATCAATGCGCCACGAGGAATTTTTCCGCCTAATTTTTGGTATTTTGCCGGGTCTTTAAGAAAATCGACCATTTCGACAACTTCTTCTTTAGCTTCATCACAGCCCGCCACATCAGCAAAAGTCACCTTAATCTGGTCTTCTTCAAGCATACGGGCTTTGCTTTTGCCAAAATTCATTGCTCCGCGACCGCCGCCGGCGCCGCCCTGCATTTGCCGCATGAAGAAAACCCATACCGCAATAAGCAATAACATCGGCCCAAAAGAAACCAACAACTGCATCAGCATAGAAGGCTGCTCGGGCGGAACGGCTTTAATTTCGACGCCATTTGCCAGCAAATCATCTACTAAATGAGGATCCGAGGGTGCGTAAGTTTTAAATATCTGCCCCCCCTGCATCTTGCCTTTGATGATATTGTCTTCAATCATCACTTGCTGAATCTGGCCTGCTTTTACCGACTCGATAAATTGCGAGTACGACATTGACGAATCAGACCTGTCATTTTGCGGACCGAAGTTATTAAAGACGGACATCAATACAACTGCAATGACGACCCATAGGATTATATTTTTCATCATATCGTTCAATTTACACACCCTGGGCCTGAAAGGCTCTCGATTTTAAAAACAAAGTAATTATATCAGGAGTTAACTTTCCTGACTGTCGTTATTTATCCGGACCATCCACACATGAAAAACACAGTTTCATAATACTTGGTCGCACCTGGTTCCACTAATGTTAGGGCGACATAAGATTATTTAAAGCCTTTAGCTAAAATATAAACTTCATTGCTTCGAGGTCTTGATGCTTTCGGCTTTCTGATAACCACTTTGACAAAGGCTTGCTGAACCTCCTTAAAAAACTCCTCAAAACCGGCGCCGTGAAATAATTTAACCAGAAACACCCCATCTTTTGTCAACACGGTCTTAGCCGTCTCTAAAGCTAATTCCCCTAAATAAATGGCACCAGGCTGATCTACGCCCTTATTACCACTCATATTGGGCGCCATATCCGACATAACCATATTTACCGGGGCACCGTCAAGCACTGCATACAATTGATCCAGAACGGCTTGCTCACGAAAATCGCCCTGTATAAAATCAACCCCTTCTATCGGGTCCATCGGTAAAATATCCAGCGCAATGATCTTATTTTTTTTTCCAATAATCGGCCGGGCAAACTGCGACCATCCGCCGGGCGCAGCACCCAAGTCGATGATATTCATCCCCGGCTTAATAAGCTGATCCTTTTCCTGGATTTCTTTCAATTTAAAAACGGCGCGCGACCGGTAGCCCTGAGCTTGCGCCATTTTGACGTATTCGTCGGCAAAATGCTCCTGCATCCAACGACTGCTACTTTTACTTCGTCCCATAATTACAATTTAGTGTAGAATTTAAGCTTTTGATTTAGGAATTAAAGTGTGAACTCTGCAGATAAGAAAAAACTCCGGGCTCAAGCGCACAGCTTAAAGCCCGTCATTATGATTGGTCAATCAGGACTTACAGCGGCCGTGCTGGCAGAGATTGAATTAGCGCTAGACAGCCACGAGCTGATTAAAGTGCGAATACGCGCCGAAAGGGAAGATCGTAAGCTGATCAGCGAGAAAATCTGCGCTGAAACGGGGGCGGAGCTCATCCAGAGTATTGGACAAATTGCAGTTATTTACAGATTAAACCCTAACAAATAATTGAAATCAGGGGTATGCCATCAAGCTACCCCTACTGCTTAGGCTCGATTAAATATACTCAATCGAAATAATTTCATAGTCAATATCGCCGCCAGGTGCTTTAACGGTAACAACATCTTCAACCTCTTTACCGATCAACGCCCTCGCAATCGGCGAGCCGATTGAAATGCGGCCGTCCTTGATATTTGCCTCATCTTCGCCAACAATCTGATACGTCACCCTTCTCTCGGATTCAATATCTTCTATCTCCACTGTCGCGCCAAACACTACCTTGCCATTGGCATCCACTTTGGTAACGTCAATAATTTGCGCGTTAGAAAGCTTACCTTCAATTTCAGAAATACGCCCTTCGGTAAAGCTTTGCTGCTCTTTTGCAGCATGGTATTCCGCGTTTTCTTTCAGATCACCGTGTTCTCTAGCCGTGGAAATCGATGCAATAATACGTGGACGCACAACTGATTTTAATTCTTCCAATTCCACGCGTAATTTTTCCGCACCTTTGATGGTAAGAGGTACTTTATTCATTTTGATACTCCAATAATTGCTTGCCTGGGCGCAAGTAAATTTGCGCCCAGCAGCGTTTTTTATTAAATCAGGCTCTTATGCAGATCTTGCAAGCAATTCACATCGCCTGCGTCCAATTCGCCCAAGGCGTAGCAGGCTGCTTTTGCGCCAGCCATTGTCGTGTAATAAGTCACGCGATGCTGTAGTGCTTCCCGGCGCATCGTAAATGAGTCGGAAATAGCCTTTTTGCCTTCTGTCGTATTAATGATTAGCTGAATCTGATCGTTTTTAATCATATCAACCGTATTAGGTCGTCCTTCGTTAACCTTGTAAACGACTTCGCAAGGAATGCCCGCGTCTTTAAGAAACTTTGCCGTGCCGCCAGTCGCGACGATCTCATATTTTTTATCGACCAGCATTTTGGCAATATCAGGCGACTTGGCTTTATCTGCATCACGGATACTGATCAGCACTTTGCCGCTGTGATTCAGGTTGACACCGGCAGCGCGCTGAGATTTAGCGAAAGCCTCACCGAAGCTTTTGCCTACCCCCATTACTTCACCAGTTGATTTCATTTCAGGCCCCAACAAAGGGTCGACGCCCGGAAATTTAACAAACGGAAACACCGCCTCTTTAACTGAATAGTAACCCGGAATACGCTCTTTGGTAATACCTTGCTGCGCCAAAGTTTGTCCGACCATGCAGCGCGCTGCAATTTTAGCCAATGGATATCCGGTGGCCTTGGATACAAAAGGTGCGGTACGCGACGCCCTGGGATTGACTTCAAGTACATAAACATCCTCACCCTGAATGGCAAACTGGGTATTCATCAAACCCACAACGCCCAGAGCTTCCGCCATTTTGGTCACTTGTTCACGCAACTGATCCTGAATTTTCGGCGCCAATTCATACGGAGGCAACGAACAGGCAGAGTCCCCTGAATGTACGCCGGCCTGTTCGATATGCTCCATCAAACCGCCGATCAATACCTGCTCCCCGTCGTAAATGGCATCAACGTCCATTTCCACCGCATCGTCAAGGAATCGGTCCAGCAACACCGGCGAATCGTTAGAAACGCTGACCGCCTCTTTCATATAGCGTTGCAAACCTTCTTCATTGAAGACGATTTCCATAGCCCGGCCGCCCAAAACATAGGAAGGACGAACAACCAAGGGATATCCCAGTTCTTTTGCCGCATTAATCGCTTGATCGACAGAGCGTGCCGTGGCATTCGGGGGCTGCTTTAAATTCAGTCTTTCCAGCAGTTTCTGGAAACGCTCGCGGTCTTCCGCCAAATCAATCGAGTCAGGCGATGTACCGATAATAGGCACACCCGCCGCTTCCAATGCACGCGCCAACTTCAATGGCGTTTGACCGCCGTATTGCACAATCACACCTTTAGGTTTTTCAATATGCACAATTTCCAGCACATCTTCCAACGTCAACGACTCAAAATATAAACGGTCTGAGGTATCAAAGTCGGTAGAAACCGTTTCAGGATTGCAATTGACCATGATAGTTTCATAGCCATCTTCACGCAGTGCCAACGCGGCGTGCACACAGCAATAGTCGAACTCAATACCCTGCCCGATACGGTTAGGCCCGCCGCCGAGGATAATGATTTTTTCTTTATCGGAAACCCGCGCCTCGCATTCTTCCTCATAGGTTGAATACAGATAAGCCGTGTCGGACGAAAACTCGGCAGCACAGGAATCTATGCGTTTATAGACCGGACGAATATTCTGTTTGTGCCGCACATTACGCACTTCAGACTCGGACGTGTCCAGCAATTTGGCCAATCTAAGATCGGAAAAACCTTTACGTTTCAATCGATAAAGCTCACCTTCTTTCAGAGTCGATAAGGTTTTAGTCGACAAGGTTTTTTCAGTCAGAACCAAATCTTCGACCTGAGCCAAAAACCATGGCTCGATTTTGCTGGCTTCATGCACTTCTTCCAAAGTCATGCCACTACGGAATGCATCTGCGACATAGAGCAAACGATCCGGCCCCGGATGGCGCATTTCACGCTGGATTTTTTCCCGGGCATCTTCCCTGTTCAAATCGATAACTTCATCAAGGCCGCTGATGCCGATTTCCAATCCGCGTAAAGCTTTTTGCAGCGATTCCTGAAAAGTGCGGCCGATAGCCATAACCTCACCCACAGACTTCATCTGCGTAGTCAGGCGGTCGTCGGCTTGCGGAAACTTTTCGAAGGTAAAGCGCGGAACCTTGGTAACAACATAATCAATAGTAGGTTCAAACGATGCCGGTGTTGTGCCGCCGGTGATCTCGTTTTGCAATTCATCCAGCGTGTAACCTACCGCCAGCTTTGCCGCCACTTTGGCAATCGGGAAACCGGTTGCCTTGGAGGCCAGAGCGGACGAACGCGATACGCGCGGATTCATCTCGATTATGATCATCCGTCCGTCTACTGGGTTAATAGCGACCTGTACATTGGATCCGCCGGTATCGACACCAATTTCGCGCAATACCGCCAGCGAGACGTTACGCAGAATCTGGTATTCCTTATCAGTCAACGTTTGTGCAGGGGCGACAGTGATGGAATCGCCGGTATGCACGCCCATTGGGTCGAAGTTTTCGATAGAGCAGACAATGATGCAGTTGTCCTTGGAATCACGCACCACTTCCATTTCATATTCTTTCCAGCCCAGCACCGACTCTTCAATCAATAACTCGTTGGTTGGCGACAAATACAAACCGCGTTCGCAAATTTCAACAAACTCTTCCTTGTTATAAGCAATCCCGCCGCCGCTGCCGCCCATGGTAAATGAAGGCCGAATAACAGTCGGGTAACCCACTTCCTGCTGGGCCGCCAGCGCTTCTTCCATAGAATGCGCGGTTTTTGATTTTGCCACTTCATAGCCGATTTTCCGCATCGCCTGATTGAAAAGCTCACGGTCTTCAGCTTTATTAATCGCTTCTTTGGTAGCGCCGATCATTTCTACGCCGTATTTTTCCAATACACCGTTAGCATCAAGATCCAACGCACAATTCAACGCAGTTTGACCACCCATGGTCGGCAATATCGCGTCGGGGCGTTCTTTTGCAATGATCTTTTCTACGGTCTGCCAGTCGATAGGCTCGATATAAGTGGCATCGGCCATATCCGGGTCGGTCATAATCGTTGCCGGATTGGAATTGACCAGAATAACGCGATAACCTTCTTCCCGAAGCGCTTTACAGGCTTGCGTGCCTGAATAGTCAAACTCACAAGCTTGACCAATAACAATGGGGCCGGCACCCAGTAATAAAATCGATTTTATGTCGGTTCTTTTTGGCATTTTGTATGCGTTACCATTTATGTTGCAGTTAATTATGTAGGACCGGTTAGCGTAGCTGATAGGATTTTCAGGTTACGCTAACCCGATAAGCATCAACCTAAGGGTCGTCAGATGAACTGAGGCGCAAGCCCATCAATCAGAAAATGATGGGCCGCACAGTGTTTAGCCCTACGATGCTTGTTCCATCATCTCGATAAAATCATCGAATAAAGATTCCACATCATGGGGACCTGGACTTGCTTCAGGGTGACCCTGAAAGCTCATGGCCGGGCAATCCGTCCGCTTGATACCCTGCAAGCTGCCGTCAAACAATGAGCGATAGGTTGCGACTAAATTAGCGGGTAAACTGGCCTCATTGGCCGCAAAGCCGTGATTTTGGCTGCTGATCATGACCCGGCCTGTGGCTATTTCCTGAACCGGGTGGTTGGCGCCATGATGGCCGAATTTCATCTTTTCGGTTTTTGCGCCGCTGGCTAAAGCCAACAATTGATGGCCCAAGCAAATGCCGAATACCGGGATTTTCTTTTCCAGTATCGTTTTGATTGCCTCAATCGCATAAGTACATGGCTCAGGATCGCCTGGGCCATTAGACAGAAATACCCCGTCAGGATTCATTGCCAATACGGTTTCAGCCGGCGTTGTTGCAGGAACTACGGTAACACGGCAACCGCGATTAGCTAATAGCCTGAGAATATTACGTTTAATGCCAAAGTCGTAAGCCACCACATGCTTGGTCAGATTTTCGGCAGGCTTGTGCCCATGCCGTAAATGCCAGATATTTTCAGTCCACTCATAAGGCTGGGCAACAGTGACTTCCTTAGCCAGATCCATTCCTTGCAAGCCCGGAAAGCCTTCAATGGCTTTTTTTGCCACGTCCACATCAACCGATTCCCCCGCCATGATGCAACCACGCTGCGCACCTTTGTCACGCAAAATCCGGGTTAATTTACGGGTATCAATATCGGCAATAGCCACGACATTATTATCAAGCAAATATTGCTGCAACGTTTTTTCGTTGCGCCAGTTACTTGCCAGCAATGGCAAATCCCGAATGACCAGACCGCTGGCAAAAACGCCGGCTGACTCATCATCTTCGCTAGTCGTTCCGACATTCCCAATGTGCGGATAAGTTAATGTCACAATTTGCCGGGCATATGAAGGATCACTGAGAATTTCCTGATACCCGGTCATAGCCGTATTAAAAACCACCTCGCCCACGGAACATCCATCTGCACCAATGGCTATACCGTTAAAAACCGTTCCATCTTCCAATACCAATAAAGCAGACCTAGTCAAACACGTCACCTCAAATGTGCAAAACGGGATGACCCCTTAAGGACTCATCCCGTTGTAAAAAACAAAACTAGGGTAATTTTACGAGATTATGCGGTTTGGGTCATTAACAATTTTTTAAACCCGAGGACATCCCACCTGTTATGAAGACCATTTTGTACATGAAGCACACCAGATTGAATTGATACCGTCAATTATCCAGCCATAGTTAGGCCAGAGAAGACAAAGAAGAGATTTTTTGCTCAACGCCGATAATGGCCCGATTCAAAGTGCCCAGATTTTTCTCTTCAATGATTTGCATACCCATCACATAAAAAATGGGCATCCAAAGCGGATTAATCAAAATTCCGCCCAGCGCGCTCTTCCAGGTCCGCTTCAGGTTTTTTAAAGGATTAAACGACTCCGACAAAGAGCGCATCGGATACTCGGCAAAAACGGCGGCAATCGGATGCAAAATAACTTTGTCATGCGCCTCAAGCTGGGCCATGGATTTCAGCAGTTTTCGCTCCATATTGTGATAATTCATCCGGGCAAAGCCTGATGAAATCGCGAAAGTCAGCGCCACCAGCGGCAGTAGCACGCTCGGAGGCGCTACCGGTGCAAAAGTGGAAGACAGCATGACGATACCAAACCCCAACATCAAGGCATCCTCTCCCCGCTCCACATCGCGGTCGATGCCTTTAACAATGGCAGAAACGGTATTGCCGGACTGCCCTTTTAAATAATCTTTCTCTTGTGCCATGGGTATTCTCCTTATGGACAGTGCTTTAAAAGCACACCTTATGAAAATATACATACGCGACCCGGTCACTGGACTGAGAAATACAATCCCGTAAAAGCCGCGTGTTCTTGGTGCCGAGTTTATCGGCCCATGCCCATTTGTTTAATTATTCTCCATATCGGCCAGTTTAATTGAGCTTTTAGGCGGCGGCAAATCTGAATATTTGAAACTAAAAACCTATTTTCATCCTGCTAATATTTAACACGTCACTTGATGACTATTCAGGCTAATTCAAGCGAGGCGAAAAACATCTAAACAAACTGCAAGATTGCTGAAGTTGCTAATTTGATGAGTCGTGCATCAAATGGCGTTTAATAGACACTTGTTTTACTAAATGCACAAAAAAGCGCATCATTCAATGACTATTTAGGAGACAAACATGAGAACCACCATCGTTTTAGATGACGAATTACTGGCAAAAGCCCAAGCATTAACCAGTTTGCAGGAAAAATCCAGCCTGGTAAAAGAAGCGCTAAAGGCCCTAATAGAAAGGGAAAGCGCAAAAAGGCTGGCAAATTTAGGCGGTAGCGAACCGCAACTGGAAGCTATCCATCGCCGACAAACGACACTCTAAGCGTGATGATTCTGGTAGACACTTCGGTTTGGATTGACCATCTGCGCAACAATGAACCCCAATTAATAAGCTTGCTAACGCAAAATCGTGTATTGGCTCATCCTTTCGTTCGTGGTGAATTGGCATTAGGTAATTTGCGCCAACGCCAAATCATTTTGTCCGCCATCGATAATCTGCCTCAAGCGCCAGTTGCCTTTGCCGATGAGATTAATTTTTTCATTGAAACACAATCGTTATTTGGTTTGGGAATAGGATTAATTGACGCACACTTGTTAGCATCAACCCAATTATTGGCCAATGCCAAGTTGTGGACACGCGATAAACACTTGTTGGCGGTTGCCATACGTCTCAATCTGGCTGTGACGACGGATACGGATGATTAACTAAAAGTTGGCTTGTAATATCAGCTTCGATTGTCGTGCCACAACTCACATTAATATTGTTCACGAATATAAATAAACTTACTGTTGCCTTTATAAATCCCAAAGGTAGCCCTACCTGTAGTGCTCGGCAGCCAAGTCGGCCAACCTGCCCCGCTGAGCTTGATATCCACGCTACCATCATTTCCAGCACCCGGCGCATTCAGCGTGATCATTCCCACACCGTTGGTAAGTATCGCTGAACCAGCGGTTATACAGGGTGGAACAAGACTACCGAGATTACCCAGGCAGTTCGAAATATTCACATCACCAACTGCCAGCGAGGTAATATCCGTACTACTGTTCACCCAACTGGTTCCATTGTAATACTGGACTTCTACATTATTGATAGGCAACGGCCGCAATTCCGAACCGTAAGCACTCGGCACCATGCCACGGCCATTCACCACCTTGACACCGCCTTCAACCGAGCTGGCTGCGGCTGAGCGCAGTGAAGTCACGCCATCCGTATCCAACGCCCGCACATAAACGTCAGTTGGCACGGTTGGCGTAGTTGCAAAAGTAAAGACCGGTGCAGCAGGTGTGCCTGGAACCACGGTGCTGCCATTGGCAAATGAGTCTGACGGCGCGCTCGCCGCCGTCAATGCACCGCCCGGCGCAGCAGTTACAATTGCCGCTCCACCTACCGCATTGACTGCACTCAACGTCACTGCTTTGGAAAAATCGCCTTGGTAATTTTGCGTCTGCACATCGCTTGAATTCATCGCTGAGACATTCAGTGTAAACGGCTGGCCTGAATAGACGAAACCGTCGTACGAAACAGGACACGCCAATCCGGCAGGGCAACCCATCGGCACTCCGGATGCCAGCGCCACCACTGTATTGAAATGATCAGGAATAAAACGCCCGGCATTCTCACTCGATCCGGTCGTGACCAGCGCATTTCCAAGGAAAGTGCTGTTGGTGGCCGTCAACGTGATCACGCCCACCTCGCCCCATGCTAAATCGATTACCGTGGCGACTCCATTGTTGAAACTGCTGCGATATAGCGGGGTTGTTGCGCCTGTTCCACTCAAGCTCCCTAAAACACCGTTTTCCGTTGGTGCTGGCGCAATAAGCGTATGCGTCAGACTCACCATTTCCGTGGCATTGTTCGCTCCCAAACCAAAACTTGGAGTGGTTGCACCTAAGGCCGTTCGTGCAGTCACCGTCGCCTTGAAAATCTCGCCAGCCTTGACGAAAACACCGCCGCCGCCAAGCAGCCCTGGATCATCAGGGGGCGTAATGCAATCGCCAACAATAGCAACAGTACAGGGCACTATTGTGAAATCAAACGGCTTAACCACAAAAGCATTGGATGAGCCTGTTAATGTAGCAGAATTCACCGTCTTGTTTACCCATAACTTAACCTGCCCAACATCACTGTAGTTGAAGGTGAATGGCGCATTGCCGCCAGCATCGAAAACCATATTGACAGTCGAATAGTTGGTTACGCTCCCATTACCGTTAGCCGCCACAGAACTTCCATTCACGCTCATCAAATTTTCGCCACTGCATGTTGGCGGATCGATACACTCGTGAGCGAACTTGACCGAGCTCGCCCCCACCAATCCCGCTTCGCACGCCTGTGTTGAGGTGTTCTTTTTCACGGCACGCAAATAATAGGTCCCGCTATCGACGCCCGCCACCTGCGTAGGTATTGTCAAAGCAGTGCCGCCGCTTGCCCCGGAAAATATAAATCCTGCATCCGCGAACGTCAGACTGCAACTTTCCGTCCCACCGGCGAAACACCGGGGACTGGTACCGGACGGAGCCGGTGAAACCGTACTGGTTCCCAGAGTTACTGTTTGCGGCGACGCAATGGAGAGACTCGCCGTGGTGCTGCCGGTAAAAGTAATCGGATTGGCGGCCCAACCCGAGGCAGGCAAAAGCGTAACCGTGGCACTGCTGGTCGCCAGCGTGGAACACGCCGCATCAGCGCAAGCCTTAATGGTCACATCCGAGGGCATGCAGGTTATGCCCGTTCCTGTATGTTCAATTTGAATATGATCAAGAAGAGGCACAAAAATAAAGGTTACCGTAGTCGGTTCGTCCCTCTCGGTCGAGCCATACAGCGCCGATTTGTAGCTTACCGGCGTTATCGTCACGGTTTCCGGCACACTATCGGTGATCGTCAACGTCGCTGTTCCGGTGGTGCTATCCAGTTTTCCGGTCACGCTTTGTCCGGTAATCGTGGCATTGGTCAAGGTTGTAGAAACTATCTCAGCAGAGCCGCTGACCGTGACCGTGACCATCAGCGGCCCTTCAGGGTCGGTCGGATTACCCTTTATGAGATTGCCCAGCGAATCGAAAGGCACCACATGGTTAACCTTGTCATGCAGAGCAAGGTCAATCACTACATTGCTGTTGCTGCCCGGATTGGCACCGGTATAGCTTGCTTTCAGGTGATCGGGGCCGACATAGAAATTGGTCTGCTCAAAAAGTGTGTTCGTGGTGTTATTCCACACTTGGACCACCCAAGTGCCCAGTGGCCCGGCGTTGGGAATGCTGTAAGTATCAGGCAGGGTAATCAGATTACTGGTGACGGGAGAAGTTCGCACCAGTATGCCGTTAGGGTCATACCATTTGTAGTAATACGGCGTACCGTTCGTGAGACCGTAGGTCTTGGCATAAACATTATTCCCTGCCGGGTAGGTGTCTTGCTCTGTGGTATAACCCGGGTCTTCATACAACACAAGGTTTTTGACCGTGGTAATATCGGTCACCGATACGGTATTGGCGGCCCCCGCTGTATAAGCCGCAGTCAGTGTCGACGTGCAAGTCGAACTAATCGTTGCGCCAGCAGGAATATTGATCTTGAGCACAAAATCCTTGTAGCCGCCGTAAGCTGAGAGTGTAACGGGAGACGATAGCGCGGTTGTCTTGTCCGACTCAAACAGCGCACTGGTCCAACCGGTACATGAGCCGGACGTAAAAGACGGCGTCAGAGACACATCCTTATTGGTAGAAGCATTGCTTTGCACCCGATGACTGTAATACACGGAAGACCCCGCCCCTCCTGCTCCGGTATTGCTGGGTGTCAGCGTCAGGATCGTGGTTACCGTAGTAACCGCAGTGGCTGTGGCGGTCTTGCTCGGGTTGTTGCCGGAAACGGCGGTGATGGTGGTAGTATCCACGGTGCCGACAGAAGCGCCATTCGGAATGTTTACCGTTAAAGCAATATCAGCCGAACCCCCAGCAGGCACGCTAACCGAAGACGAACTTAAGTCCACTGACCAGCTCTTGTTGGATAAGGTGGACAGGCTGATTATGTCGGCGCTTACTCCATAATTATAGACAGTGTAGTTGTAGACTACAGCTGTCCCCTTGGCGCCGTTTTGCGACTGAGTGGATGGCAAAATGGCAATAGCGCCGACAATAATATCGGTATCGCTTGCCGAATTAGATTGACTGCCTACCGAGGCCGATGCGGTGTTGGTCAGGGAATCCGATTGGTTACCGGTCAGGGTGGCGTTGATGGTAAAGGTCACGCTGCCTCCCACCGGCATAGTAGGAATTGTTATCCCCGCGCCCTGCATAGCACTCACGGTACTCACCGGACAGGTTGCCCCTCCGGCGGCGACGCAGGACAAACTGTTAGCCGCTATCCCAGTGACCGCGGGATCCTGAAAGATGACGCCGCTTAATGACACTCCTGTGGTATTGGTAATGGTAACAATGTAATTGGTGCTGTCGCCGGAAGAGAGAGTGGTTTTATTGTCCGTCATGGTGATGGACGGTAATACCACCACCCCAACCGAGCCCTGTGTCACCGTGGGGGAATTACATTTTGACGATGTACCGGGCACAGGATTAAGATTGGACGTGCATACATCACCTGGTGGCGTTTTATTGTTATCCCAGCTCACCACGAACGGAATATACAAATTGCCTCCGGCTCCGTTCAGGGACTGACAGGGTACGGTTACGTTGGGCATATAATGAACACCGCTGCCCGTGCCTCCCCCGATTGTACCGTTACCGTCGCCACAGATGTCGCCGGTAGCCCCGCCATCCAGATCCAGAAACGGGCTAGCCGTCGGTAGCACCGACACAGTGCAACTGGCCGCTCCGCCATTAGCCGCTTTGGTCTGCGGCGTTTTTCCGTCGTTGGAAATAAAAATACCAATGTCGTACCGGTCAGGTTGCGCAAAGTTGACCGTCATCTGGAGATCCAGGGTGACATTGGTGCCGCCGACGCAAGAGGTGGTATCGCCAACCACTGCCATACCGGTAATGGAAACATCGTTGGCGTTACAGCTCAGGTCAGAGCCATATCGGTCGGCGGCGCATTGATTTTCTGAAAAAGTGGCGGCTTGAGCCGTAATAACTGACGAAAACAGAACAACAGCAAGCCAGGTAATTGCAAAAGTCCGAGCTGGAAAACCCGGTTCAAAGTCGGAATCAGGCCTCATTATCAACTGCAAAAAACGGAAACAACCCGTATTTATGGGAGATACCCTTGAATACCCAAAAATGTTCATTTTAAAGTCCTTAACAATACATCCGGTTTATGTTGTCACGTAGCGCATTCATAGCCTGCCCGACTGCACGGTTACTTAAAAATCATTTTGATACGGTTGCAGTTAATTGGCGTTCAACGGCAAAATTACCGCCAGTGGCGTTGTTCGCCGTGGCGGTAATTTGGTACACATTGACATTAGTTAAGCCCTCAGTCGGTGTCGCCAGGGAACACGTCACTGTCACTGTGTAATTGACAGTGCTTGTAAGAGTTACTGGCAATGCAAGGATAAACTGGGCGGAATCGGGCGAAGGTACGCAGTAACTAGCGCCCTCAACAGCTTGATAGACACCCCACTCAATCCCTGACTTCGCCGCCTGATAGGCCATTGCGCCCTCTTCATCCAATGCACTGCTATGATGTTGCATGGTGGACACCCGGCCAATAAACACGGCGATGCCGCCCAATACCACGATCAGGAAAATAGCCATGATGAGGCTGAATCCGCGCTGTTTCATGTTACGGCACATTCTGGACATGAACCTGATGCAGCAAAGTAATGCTGTCTAGGGGATCGGGACTATTGGATAAGGTTAGACTCATTGTAGCCAGACCGGCGCGTTGCGTGGTTCCCGACATATTGGAAAAATTGCTGGTGTCGCATTTGACGCCGGTTGCCAATCTGGCAATGCTGGTTGCGGTGCTGAGAGGGGCGCTGGTTACATTAGTTGGCTGCGAGGCTTGCCTTGCGTAACCGCTATAGCGCCACAAGGTGTTGCCCACACAGGCGAACGTTACCGGTCCCGAAATGATCTGGAAACGTTTGCTGGGCGACTCAAGTGGAAACTGCATGCCACCACTAAAACATATTTTGGTCGCGGATAAGGTACAGGCGAGATCAGAAGTCAGCGCCGCCACATTATCATTTGCATAGACGCCAAGAGCGCTTGTATTACTGGTATTGTAGACAACGAGTTCTTGCCCAACTGACGGAGCGGTGGACAATGTGCCGATCACTTCAAAGCAGGTGTCGTTACCGGAAAACGAGAGATCATCTCCCGCACTTCCACAGCCGGCAGTGCCCCCCGCAGAATTCGCACGGTAGCGCCCCCCTGTAATGGTCGGCAAAAATTCGATATAGTTACCGCTGACCCGTACGCTGTTAGGCAGTGCCGCGTGCAGTTCGCGGCCCATGCGCCGCAAAGCGGTATCCGCCACATCGGAAAGCTCTGCGCGGTCGAGCGCACCAAAATAACCTTGCAAGGGTGTAAAAAAGCTGGTTGCCACTACACCAAGTATTCCAGTAAGCACTATCACTATGACGACTTCGATCAGAGTGAAGCCAACCATGTATTTTGCAGTTCTAATCATCGTCATTTCCGTAGTCCGTACGATAGCCTTCCAATAGCACAGTTGTGTTTAACGGACCGGTAACAGTGACGGTAATGCGCTTGGCTTTTCCTCCGTTAATACCGTTAAGATCGGCCGCCGAGTCGATTTTGACGCTGACGGTATAATCCTCAAGTCCGGTAATTGTTGTTGAAGGCGCATTGATGGAACTGATGCCGTTGCGGCTGTAGTTGTGATAATCATCGATGTCGTCGTACAGATCACGGCTGGCCTCCACTATATTAGGAAGGCCGTCAGGATCGCTGAAATTTTGCAATGTGACTTCTTCCAGCATGGACTCAGCAATCGCCAGTGCCTGTTTTTTAACCACCGGATCGGCGGAATGCTGCACGTTGAAATTGATGGAAAAAATAATCCCTGTCATCGCTATGCCGACGATGACTATGAATATGACCAGCTCTATCAGCGATATGCCTCTTTGACGGCCTATCACTATAGAACCAATCACTTTAGCAGGCTGTTTCTTCATGGACATAGCCTGTTTCAGGCTCAAGGCAAATTAACCGGCTTGCATCACCGCCTCCGGAAACTGTAACGGTTGTCACAGCTGTCACATCAGGGCGGCCAAGGCCATCGAATGTAACGCTGCCTAATCCATTTACGGAGACGCCATTCGGCAAAGGATCGCATTGTTCGCCGTCTACCTGCACGCCATTTACCGGAGAACCATTGCAAGGATTCACCGCGAAAGTCACTGTGACCTCCCCTCGTTGCGCAACAGCCAATTTCTGCGCCAGTCTAATTGAGGATTTAATTATTTCCGCATATCCGGCAGCTGAATGGCTCGCAAAGTTAATCCGGGATGAGGCATAGGCCGTCAATATGCCAATGATAACGATGATCACGACCAGTTCTATCAGCGAAAAGCCGCTGCACCGCTTACTCATGCGACACCGATTCAAGCAGCCTTTGCGCCGATTTGGATTGCGGCCGTCTATGTACCAGCACCTTGGCTTGCTCAATGGCTTTGGAACGCTCTCCTACAAAATCCAGGCACCGTATGTATTCCATTTGAACGCTATCTGAGTGAGGTTGCAGGCTTTTGGCATAATTGATCCAAGTCATAATGTCTTGATGTGAAGCCGGTTGTTTAAGCATGGTTCCATACTGGCGATGCAGCGCTATTTTCTCCAGCAGATTACTAGCTTCAAACGGATTAACTTCAAGTCCCCTGCTAAAAACTGCGTTACTTTTCTCCAACAGGTCAGACCTTGACTGAATAATGCCCAGATTCCGCCAGATGACGCCTTCGCGCCAGTAGTAGCCAGCTTCACGGGACTGCAAAATCCGCGCACTTTGATGCCAATACAAACCGTTTTGTGAGTCACCATGCAACAATCGATTCAAACCAACATCCGCTAAAACAGAAGCGAAAGCTGGCAGTCCCAACCATGCCAGTAAAACAATCAGCAATGAGTTGCCGATAAACCTGAAACGTAAACCTAAAACATGCTGCACCATCATTTTCGGCAACTGCCACTGAGTTGCCCCCATGTCGATGAGTTGCTGATTGATAATACCTAAATAAGCTCCAAAAATAGCTAATAAAACTGGAATATAAAAAGGGTAGTCTACTAATGCATGAACCAACATGGAGGTAATGGCTACCGCGGACAGAATAAGCGGCAAACGTTGCTCAAGCAGCGCCTGCGAGCGAAATTTAAACAACTGTCCGTACACTGCAACAATCAGTAACAAAAACATGCCCCAGCCTAGCAAGCCTATTTCCAGTACAAATTGCAGGTAGTCGTTGTGAACGAAAAATGTATGATCATCGAGAAATGGCGGCATTTTATGGATGTCATAATAATAGCCGAAGTTAAAATAACCGATCCCTAACCATAAATGCTCGGACAGTCCGTACCAAGCGAGTTGGTATATTTCCCAACGGTATGAGGAATCTCCATGAAGAAGTGTAGCAACAACTGCATCCAGGCTCCAACTGGCAAGCCCCAACCAGGTATAAAATTTAAAAAAACCTAAAACAGCGAGAAACCCGACGGCTACTGTGCGGTAACGCCGCCACTGTGCAACTACTGAAGCTTGCCCAACAAAAGTTACCAAAAACAAAATACCGGATAATAATCCCAAGTAACCACCGCGGCTTTGCGTTGCCAGCAGCGCCGCAAACAGCAACAACGTAAACCCGTACACGCCGCGACCGCCGTAGCCCAACAGGTAATAGGCAAGTGCCGGGGCCAAACCGAGATTAAGCACCGTCGCCAAGGTATTAGGCGTTGCAAACAGTGCCAAAGAACGTGTGCCTTTTTCATCTATAAAACCCCAGCCAGTCAACCATTGCACTAGCGCCCAAACAGCAATCAGGACAATAACAGCACAAAATATCTTAATGCCTGTTTGTATAAGCCAATTAGGACAGTACGAAGCAACAAGGAAAGTGACCAACAGTGTTGTAGGATAATAGATGCCTTCGGCGTGATATGCTGAATTGAGGTACAACGCATTAGTGAGCAGCAACAGGCAAAAAACGACTAGTACAGCACTAATCCATGATAGTGTAAAAATCCGTTCTTGTTGCAACCTCACCAATGCCAAAAACAAACATAACCCCAACCACCAAAGAGATAAAAACTCTGTGTTTCTCGATACCTGCAACAAACATAGCAACGCAATAATTAAAAAAAAGGGCGCAAGCGCCCTTTTTGAAATTGGAATTGATTTCAAGAGAACTTAGGCGCCATTACAAACAGTGGTGTCTAAAGTAGTTATCTTGGAAAGAGTACTTCCCGTATATGTAACTGTGACAGCCGGGCATGGGCCTGTAATGGTTAATTTGTCGGTTGAATCAGATGTTAGCCCACTCGTTATGGATGCAAAACCAACAGTATCTTTATTTTTGGCATAGCTAATTGCGGCGGCTGACTGTACCGCGGCAATCCCGCCATCTATCACTGCCAACTTAGCTTCTTCATCAAGACCCTGCAATTTCGGTAACGCAGTCGCTGCCAGAATACCCAAAATTACGATAACGATGACTAACTCAATTAAAGTAAAACCGGATTGTTGTTTCATGCTAGATATTTGTTTCATTTTGAAAGTTTTATAAGTTAAAGGGCTAAAAAGAATAATCGGAATTTGTGACAGGGTTAAAAGATTTCGTAAAAGATTTCGATTAAAGGATAAGCTAAATTACTTATTTTCTCAATCCGAGCGTGTTTTTTAATCCAGAGTTGCTGATTGGATTACATGCCGACCTTTCAAGCTCGGATAAAGAATTAATATTCTTAAATAAAGGAAAACAACGACTTTGCTAACACCCGGTCGTGGTACTAATGCTAATAACCGGCGCGGCATTGGCAACCGGTTCGGTGTAAGTAAATGAGCAATTAATGGCAGAGCTGCCGCCACGGACCTGAAAGGTTGCTGTCGAGCCGGTTACAGTGTAGTCATAACCTTCGGCCTGCAATTCAACCTGGCTGGGATTGAATACCGTGGTCAGGCCCGCTGCGGTGAGTATGCCGCCGGATGTGCCGATTGCGGTCACTTTGGGGTAACCGTTGACCAGATTAATAATGCCGGCCTCGCTGCACAAGGTGCCTGTGGCGCCGGTCGAGTTATCCGCCGTGCCGCCGCCGGCCGGACAAGGCGCGGTATCGGCTCTGCCATTGCGCGCAAACAAGGTGGCGTGAACCATCGCCGAGGTTGCCGCAACGCTGCCGCGCGCCGCATTAAGCTTGGCAATTCGGGCATCGAGCTGCAAATTGGTCAAGCGCGGCAATGCCACGGCCGCCAAAATTGCCAGGATAACGATGACGACGATCAATTCAATCAGGGTGAAGCCTTTTGATTTATTCATGTTCGCTACTTGTGTTTGTACGGTTTAAGTTCTACTGGTCGCTAAGAATTTTAAGGTTCCAATTCTATCACTGTTTGAGCTTGCGCTAGGCGCTGACATCAAGCTTCCGTGTGGGCTTGCGTAAATCAGCAACAATCAAGCGCTGTCGGTTACGCTAAGCTAATCAATCACCAGGTCTATTCCGCCTACTGCCCCCAGCGAGGCCCGGTTGAGCTTGGCAGTGCCGGTCAACCGGTAACGAACTTGACGGCCGTCGCTAAAAACGTACACCAAGCGTTTGGCTTTACTATCAAAATACCAGACAGCTTGAGCGCCCGCCGGTGTTTGCGCATATTCGCCGCTGTAATTTTTCGGGCGTTCATTCAGTAATTGCAATGGATTGGCACTATCTATCTCGCTAATGTCCAGCGATTGCCCGATCGCATTACGGTGCGCCCATAATTCGCGCAGCCCCCAGCGCATGTTGGCTACGTCGGCTTCCATCGTTACCGCTTCGGCTTGGCTTTGCGCGCGGTTAAGACTAACCAGTAACAGGGCCGCCAACATGGCTATCAGGCTGATGGAAACTGCAAAATCGAAACGGCTGGCACCTGCTTGCACCCTAATAGTTTTCGGTATCATGGTCAGGTTTTATGCAGCGACACTTTACCGAGATCCCAGATCGGCAGAAAAATGCCCAAGGCCAGAATAAGCACCAGCACGCCCAGAAATACGATCATAATCGGCTCGATTTTGGCTCCCAGTGTTTTGATTTCATATTCGACATCGCGCTGATACATTTCGGCAATTTCTTCCATCAAGTCATCCAAAGCGCCCGATTCTTCGCCGACAGCAATCATCTGTAATACCAAGGGGTTAAAAACACCGGTATTCGTTGCCGTGCGCAGGATGGTTTCCCCACGCTCGACACCGAAACGCATTTGTTCAACTTTGTGCGCAATAAAATCGTTATCGACGGTTTGCGCCACCAGACTGAGGGCACTCATGATAGGAACGCCGCTTTTGCTGGACAGGGCAAAGCTCCTGGCAAAGCGCGCCATGGTGGCTTTATGGACGATTGGCCCGGCAATTGGACTGTTCAATTTGAAACGGTCCCATTGATACCGGCCCTGACCCGATGCAGTATAGGTACGAAATAGCAATATGCTCCCGGCAAAACCGGCCAGCAAATAAGGCCACGAGCTCACCATAAAATTGGAAAAATTCAATAAAATCCGCGTCATTAGGGGTAACTCAGCGCCTAAATTCTGAAACACTTTGGCAAAGGCCGGAATAACAAAGATATTAATGACGACAATCGCCACGACCATCGCCAGCATGACAAATGAAGGATAGCGTAGCGCCGCTTTGATCTGCTCATGCATAAACTTTTCAAATTCAATGTGTTCAAACAAACGCAGAAATACTTTGTCCAGCATGCCGGTGGTTTCGCCGACGCGTATCATGCTGACATAGAAACCATTAAACACCTTCGGGTGTAGATTCAGCGCGGCGGATAGTTCACGGCCGCTATCAAGACTTGAGCGAATCTCGCCTATCACCTTGACCAATGTCTTGTTTTTGGTCGACGACAACAGACCGCTAAGCGCACTCATGATAGGAATGCCCGCTTTAAGCAAGGTGTACATTTGCCGGCTGAACATCATGATATCAAGCGTTTCTATGCGCTCTTCAAACAGGTTAACGGACAGATTGTTACTGGCGGAAGGCGCTGAACCGGGCACGATTTCGACCGGCGTAATACCGAGACTGAGCAGCTGTTTTGCCACTGCGTTGCGGTCTTGGCTCTCTAGCGTGCCTTTTACCAACTCGCCTTTGTCATTGCGGCCTTTATATAAGAAGAATGGCATAGATGGGGTTCAAGGTTCAAGGTTCAAGGTTCAAGGTTCAAGGTTCAAGGTTCAAGGTTCAAGGTTCAAGGTTCAAGGTTCAAGGTTCAAGGCTAAAGGCTAAAGGCTAAAGGCTAAAGGCTAAAGGCTAAAGGCTAAAGGCTAAAGGCTAAAGGCT
>NZ_JALOCF010000061.1 GCF_023227905.1 Methylobacter sp.
AAACCTGATACGAAACAGCGTTAATGCTTTGCAAAACTTACCCGAAAAACAGTCGCGCCAGTTAACCATCCACAGTCAATTGACTCCCGGTAACAGCATACAGGTCAGCGTAAAAGACAACGGGCCTGGGATAGATGCGGCGCAAAAACAAAAGGTATTAACGCCCTTTTACACCACTAAGGCGGAAGGTATGGGCATGGGGCTGTCTATCAGCCGTTCGATCATCGAAGCCCATGAAGGTGCGTTGCGCTTCAAAAGTGAACCAGGGGAAGGCACTACTTTTTATTTCACGCTGCCGATAGAGAAAGAGAAAATCTAATTACATCTTGTCAATTACCCGCTCGCAGGTTGGGCCAGCCCAACATTTCCAACAACACTAACACAGTGTCGAAATTGCTTTATGCACATTACTTACCCGTCTTAAACTCCGTCAAGAATTTCCCATAACCGGCGGATTCCATTTCGTCTACCGGAATGAATCGTAATGCAGCCGAGTTGAGGCAATATCTGAGTCCGGTCGGTTTTGGGCCGTCATTGAACACGTGCCCCAGATGCGAATCACCATAACGGCTGCGAACTTCCGTGCGTGGAATAATCAGCAGAAAGTCTTTTTTCTTAACGATATTCTCAGGCGCTATCGGACGGGAAAAACTGGGCCAGCCCGTGCCTGAATCATATTTATCCCTGGATGAAAATAAGGGTTCACCGCTGACGACATCGACATAAATACCCTCCCGCTTTTCATTCCAGTAGGCATTGTTAAACGCCGGTTCCGTAGCTTCTTCTTGTGTCACCTGATATTGCAACGGCGTTAGCGTTTTGCGTAACACGTCATCAGCGGGTTTGCTGTATGGAGTGCTGGCTTTTTCCTGGCCGACTGTTAAATGTAAATCTGGCTGCCGGTTGGTTTCGGCATGACTGCCTGTTGCAAATACAACGACAATAACTAATAAGAATATATTTGTTTTCATGACATATTCCTCTCGTATAGATAAGCTTTAGGCCGGTTGCTGCGTTATTGCCGAAGCTACAGCACCGTATCGCGTATTGCAAGCATGGCGAGGTTATCTGCGGCGTCATTGCGTCCTACTAAACTTGCCAATCGGAGGGGGCGGTGATAATGTCCCTAGCCCTGACTCACACGAACCCGGACAAGACTATGATTACCCAGGCACCTCAAAGCTTCTGTCGGTTGCATTTAGACTGATGGGACCAATTGTCGGCATCTTACTGGCCGCCGGAGCCAGCCGGCGCTTTGGCGCTGACAAACTGACCCAACGTTTGCCCGACGGCGATCGGGTGGCGGTGCGAGCCTGCCGCAACCTGTTGGCCGGCACGGATAGGGTACTGGCGGTGGTGCGAGAAGGCAGCGAGGAATTGACGGCTCTATTGCAGGCCGAAGGCGCGGAAGTCCGGGTCTGCGCCGATGCCGGACAAGGCATGGGCGCGAGTCTTGTTTTTGGCGTCCATGCGTGTCCCGACGCCGCCGGCTGGCTGATTGCGCTGGCGGACATGCCGTGGATAGAACCCGCCACCATCCGCAAGGTGGCGGATGCGTTACGTTCGGGCGCGGCCATCGCTTCACCCTGCTGGCAAGGCAGGCGCGGACATCCGGTGGGCTTTTCGCAATTTTTAGGCCCGGAACTGGCCGCGCTGAGCGGCGATGAAGGCGCGAAAGCGGTGATTCAGGCGCATCTTGATCAACTTCGTCTCATTGACTGCGCTGATGCAGGCGTGCTTCGGGACATCGACAAGCCGGAAGATTTATCAATTCTGACAACCATTAAATAACCATCGTGACCCTCGACCTTCTTGATCTCCAATTTGAACTGCGCCAAGCGCGCCGCCCTTATGCCCTGGCCACCGTAGTGGAAATACTCGGTTCTTCCTCGGCCAAACCTGCGGCCAAGGCACTGCTCGACCGCTCCGGCAAGATCATCGCCGGCTGGGTCGGCGGCGGTTGCGCGCAATCCATGGTGTCCAATGCGGCGCTTGAATGTCTTGATACCGGAGAACCCCGCGTGATTGAAATCGACCTGAATGATGAAGTTTTCGGTGCGGGCATGCCCTGCGGCGGCAGTATGCGGGTGTATGTGGAACCGGTCTTGCCCAAGCCGCAACTCTGGCTCATGGGGCATGGGCGCATCGTCGAGGGCCTTTGCGAGTTCGCCCACCGTTTGGGATTCGAGGTAATTATCAATGACCCGCAGGCCACGGAAGAGCGCTTTCCCGCCGCCGACCGTATCATCAGCGACGATTGCCGTTATCAGCAGTTGCAGCCACAGCCGGGCGATTTTGTGGTGATAGCCACCCACCACAAGGGCGACTATGATTCCCTCGCCCGAGCCCTGCGATCCGAAGCCCTGTATATTGCGCTGGTTTCCAGCCGCAAGCGGGCGAATCTGGTATTAACGCGCTTGGCAAAGGAAGGTTTCCCCGAATCCAGCCTTGCCAAGGTGCGCGCTCCCGCCGGATTGGATCTGGGCGCGAAGCTGCCGGAGGAAATTTCCTTGTCCATCGTCAGCGAGATGGTACTGGTGAGGCGGGGCGGCCGCGGCGAACCCTTAAGCAAGGGGCTGTCGGCAACGGAATAATTAAGCTTAACCCCTATTAGTAATGACCATGAAACAATTTGAACAACTCGTGGGGTGCAAGCAGTAGGGTACGCATCGCGTACCATTTCAACTGCTCCAAGATTAAATAAGGTACGCGATGCGTACCCTACGATCCTTTAATATTTTCGTGCTTTTCCAGGATTAAATGATTTTTTCCAGGATTAAGCAGCCGATTAGAATTCCATCACGAACCTCCGGTCAGCTTCCTTTACTGACCGGTGCAACGCGAGTAACATTTCGTAAAAGCCCATGTGCCCTGCTACAAAAACGCTTCAGATAACAGGAAGGAGAAACACCCGATGACAATGCTCAACATCAACGGCAAGTCCCATAAGATCGACTTACCGCCGGACACTCCCCTGCTGTGGGCCTTGCGCGACCAACTGGGCCTGACCGGAACCAAATTCGGCTGCGGCATGGCACTATGCGGCGCCTGTACGGTGCATCTCGACGGCAAACCCACTTTCGCTTGCGTGGTGCCGATCTCCGCCGCTGCCGGCAAGAAAATCGTGACCATTGAAGGCATCAACCAGGACGCGACAGGGCAAAAGGTCCAGGAAGCCTGGGTTACGCTAGGCGTACCGCAATGCGGTTATTGCCAGCCCGGCCAGATAATGGCCGCCACGGCGCTGCTCAAACAAACCCCAAAACCCACCGATGCCGATATCGACAAGGCCATGAGCGGCAATATCTGCCGCTGCGGCACCTATTGCCGCATCCGAGCCGCGATCAAACAGGTCGCAGGAATCGCGGAGATCAAGCCATGAAAAAGCCACTGCATAGCCCCGAATTGAACGCTGACGACGACAGCCTGCATATCGCCAACATCAGCCGCCGCGCTTTTCTGAAGGATATGGCGCTCACCGGATTCGTGCTAGCCGCAGGCTTTCCCGCGCTGGCTTGGCCGGATGAAACCGCCCAGCCCGCAAAACCGGAAAAGTATGGCGCCGACGCTATGCCGCACGGCTGGGTAGACAATCCGCTAGTGTTCGTCGCCATAGCGAACGACGGCACGGTGACCATCATCTGTCACCGTTCGGAAATGGGGCAAGGCATACGCACCAGCTTGCCGATGGTGGTGGCCGACGAACTCGAAGCCGACTGGGCACGTGTGCGGGTCGAACAGGCGCCCGGCGACGAAGTGCGTTACGGCAACCAGGATACCGATGGTTCCCGCAGTATGCGCCATTTCTTTATGCCCATGCGCCGGGTCGGCGCGGCCGCCCGCGCCATGCTGGAATCGGCGGCGGCGGCGCAATGGCGAGTGCCGGTTCAAGAAGTCCGCGCCGAGCACCACCATGTTGTTCATACTGCCACCGGCAGAACGCTCGGCTACGGCCAGCTGGCTAAAGCGGCGGCAAAACTGCCGGTGCCTGCGCGAGAAACCTTGCGCTTGAAAAAACCGGCGGATTTTCGTTACATCAGCAAGGGTCAGACCGGGCTTTATGATGGGCGGGATATTGTCACGGGCCGGGCGCAGTACGGTATCGACCCCCGACTCGAAGACATGCTTTACGCCGTGGTCGCGCGCCCGCCGGTATTCGGCGGCAAGGTCTTGAGTTACGATGCCAAGGATGCCCTCAAAGTACCGGGCGTGGTTAAGGTGATCGAACTGCCAAGCAGCCCTCCGCCCGCAGACTTCAACCCGCTAGGGGGAATCGCCGTGATCGCCCGCAATACTTGGGCCGCCATTCAGGGCCGCAAGGCGCTCAAAATCGACTGGAGCAAAGGGCCGCACGGCAGCTACGATTCCGTGGCTTACAAGGCCGAGCTCGAAGCGGCCGCGCGCAAGCCGGGCAAAGTGGTGCGCAACGACGGGGACGCCGATACTGCGCTAAAAGATGCGGACAAGCGAGTGGAAGCTGAATATTATGCTCCGCATCTCGCCCACGCCCCCATGGAGCCGCCGGCAGCGACCGCACGCATCGTCAAAGGCAAATGCGAAATTTGGACCTGCACGCAGTCCCCGCAGCTCTGCCGGGAACGCGTAGCCAAATGGCTCAAGTTGCCGGAGGACAATGTCACGGTGCACGTCACCCTGCTGGGCGGCGGTTTCGGGCGCAAATCCATGCCCGATTATGTCATTGAAGCCGCGCTGATATCGCAGGCGATGAACGGCAAGGCGCTCAAGCTAACCTGGACACGCGAGGATGACCTGCACCACGCTTATTTCCACACGGTTTCAGTCGAACGGCTGGAAGCGGGGCTGGACGACGAGGGCAATGCGGTGGCCTGGCTGCACAGAACGGTGGCACCGACCATTTCGTCCACTTTCGCTCCCGGCAGCAAGCACCAGATGCCGGCCGAACTGGGCATGGGCGTTATTAATGTGCCTTTTGCCATCCCTAATCTGCGGGTCGAAAATCCGGAAGCCGAAGCGCATACCCGCATTGGCTGGTTTCGATCAGTGTCCAATATCCCGCATGCTTTCGCCATTCAATCGTTTGTTGCCGAACTGGCCGCTGCGGCCGGACGCGATCATAAGGATTTTCTGCTTGACCTGATTGGCCCGGCTCGCCGCATTGATCCGCGCACCCTGAGCGATACCTGGAATCAGGGCGAATCACCGGAGACCTACCCGGTAGACACGGGACGCTTACGCAGGGTGATCGAAACCGTTGCGCGCGAGGCAGGCTGGGGACGCACGCTAGCCAAAGGCAGCGGCTTGGGTCTGGCGTCCCATTACAGCTTCGTCACTTATGTTGCGGTTGTGGCGGAAGTAGCCGTCAACGACGACGGCGAGCTGAGCATACCTCGCATTGATGTGGCCGTGGATTGCGGCCCGCAAGTCAATCCGGAGCGTATCCGTTCGCAGATCGAAGGCGCCTGTATTATGGGGGTGAGTTTAGCTACGCTGGGCGAAATCAGTTTTAAGGACGGTGCGGTGATGCAAGATAACTTCCATGACTACCAACTCACCCGCATGGACAATGCGCCCCGCGAGATCCGGGTCCATCTGCTGCCCGCGACCGAGTTCGACACGCCGCTCGGCGGAGTCGGCGAGCCGGGTGTTCCGCCCATTGCGCCGGCATTATGCAACGCGATTTTTGCCGCTACCGGCCAGCGTATCCGCCAACTGCCTATCCGGGACCAACTGCGGAAGGCCTGAGGTGAGACTGTGAAAGTATTACGAAAATCAGGCTGAAAGAATTATTTACCACAGAGGACACAGAGAGCACGGAGTTAATAAGATATAAAACTCCGTGTTCTCGGCGACTGCTTCTGCGTTGTCGAGGAGCGGAAGCTTTTCCGATACTCCGATTGCTGCCGATTAGACCTTCCAGGTTTTACGACTGCCATGGATGGCGGAAGTGCTGGAGCCGCCGGGAGCGGCTCCGGTAAAAACCTGGAAGGTCTGCCTATCGGACTATTTCCCGCATCAGCAATAATTTCATCCAACCCGTTTGACTTAATGGCCGCGGCATAGCACGTGAGAGCCGGACAATCCCTGTCTTAGACTCCGGCTCAACTACAACTGCCGCATAAATGCCACCAGGTCCTGCTTCTCCTGAGCATTGAGCTTGAGTTGCAGGACGATATTAAAAAACTCCACGGTATCTTCCAGCGTCAGCGCACGGCCGTCATGCAAATACGGCGGTGAATCTTTAATACCTCGCAAGGTGAAGGTCTTGATCGGCCCATCGCCCGGTTCGTCCTTCAGGAAGCGCTCAAGATGCAGATCGTGCATCTGGTGATCCAGGTAGGTTGGAGGAACATGGCAGTTCGAGCATTGCCCCTTGCCAAAAAAGAGTTGTTCGCCGCGCGCCTCGCTTTCGCTTGCTTTGGCGGGATCGAGTCTGCCGGTGCCCAGGTTGAGCTTGGGCGCGGGAGGGAAATCGAGCATGTTCTGCAATTGCGCCATATGGCTGACCGGGATGCGGTCCAAGATGTTCATGCCCTTCTTCGCGGCATGAATCTGGTCGCCGTTAAAATAGGCGGTACGCTGCTCAAACTCGGTGAAGTCTTCAACCGAACGAAGGCTGCGCTTGGAGCCGTGAATCTGCTGGTTAAACACGCCTCTAAGACTGGTGGTGTCAAGCCGGAAGCGGCGTTCCTGAGGCCGAATGTCGGGACTCAAGTGAAACTGTCCGGTGGTATGGCCGTTAACATGGCAATCGAAACAGGTTACCCCGAGGCTCGGCTCGCGGGTCTTGCGGTCGTCGGTGGCGTTGAATTCCTCTTGCGGGAACGGCGTCAGCAGCATCCTGAAACCGTCGAGTTGCACAGGCGTCAATAAATCCTTAAACAAGCGGTGAAAGTTGTTTATGGAAACGACCTCGCCGCGGGACACATCGCCCAGCTCCGGACGGTTGTTCAAGAATATGGCGGGCGGGAACTCCGGCAGGAAGGCGTCGGGCAGGTCGAAATCCACGTCAAAACGTTCAAGCCGCGGGAACATGTCGATCTGCATTTTCGGAAAGACTTGGCCTCCGTTCGCATGCAACGGGTGCGGCAGCGAAGGGTAAGGGAATATTCCCTGACTCTTTATTTGTTCCGGGGTGGTTTCGGCGAGTTTCTCCCAGGTCATTCCTGAAGACAGCCGGGCCGTGGGGCCTACCGCCAGAGGCTTGCCTCGGGACATTTTAACCGCCGGGTCGAGCTTGGCCGCCAGGTTATAGCGCCGCTCCAATAATGCTTTTTGCGCGTCCATAACATCGGCTTTACCGGCACTCTCTTTTTTAGTGATGTCTTCGGGTTTTTGCATAGGCTGGTCGGCATTCAAGGGGTCTCGAAAGAAATCGAAGCCCGATACCTTGCCCTCCTTCGGCTGGCCCTTCAAAGCCGGCGATACGGACGTGGCTTTGGGCGCATAGAAGATGTCCGAACGATCATGATCGGTCTTCTTTTGCTCCGGCCTATCACTTCGAACCATCCTTGACGTTTGTGCCTCTGCGATGGCATCGTTAGCTCGTTTAGAACTGTCGGCCGGCGCCTGGGCAAACGCGACTGCGCAACCGCCTAGAAACATCCCAAACACTACTTTCGCCATCCTCTTAAAATAAACGGATGGCTTAGTCAATCGGTTACGGGTCATGATCATCTCCTTAATGTGACTTAAGCTAATTTTTCGAAATCGCCGCGCAGAACTTTCAGGCTGTATTTCTCGCGGTCAATTTCTCCCTGTGTCCGTATCCCGAGCCTTCGAAATATCGAGATTGGCGGACACCAACCCTGTATCGCATGCTGTAATAAAAAGGCCGCAACGCCGGTGGACAACCACATCCACTTGCGGCTGCCCGTCCTCGACAACATAAGACTGAGCAAAGCAACGGTTGCCGCATTAGTTTCCAATGCGCGCTCTATATCCCATTCCCTGTCCAGTTCATCAATGCGTTGCGTTATCTCTTCCGGGCTTGCTCCGTTATAGCGCTGTATTGTCCAATCGATATCGGCATCAATGCGCTTGTTAATCTCGGGATGGGTATGCAGACGAACCCGATCCGTCTCTGGAGGTAGTGGTGATGTGGGCATAATTAATCTCCTCTTCTATTAGCTATTGCACTAAATAGTTGGGATACTGCTATTTCGGATGCTCAGCGTTTTTATCCGCAACTCCGGGAAGTGCTGTTGTAGGTCCGGGGAACTTCCCTTTTAACGCATCGACACCCATCTGGGGCTTGGCCAAAGAAGTTAACTCGGAAATCTTATAGCGCTGCTCGCTGGTCATGACATTCAGCCGCTTGTCACGTTGTTCGAGCAAACCGGGCAAGGCTTCCCCGTCATGGTTAAACGACCACTCCAGAGTAGGCTCGCCCAAGGGTATTTTGTCGCCGTTTTTTCCAAACGGCGCGGAATTCCATAGATGCCAGGTTTTACCGTAGCTGTTCATCTTGCCTTTCATCAGCTCTTTTTCCGCCATTTTGGGAATGCCCGGCGCAATCAGCTGGCCGGACAAAATCTCATAATTATGCGGGTGCCAGAATTGTTTCTCTTGTTCGGGAAAAGTCTCGAAGAGTGTTTCCGAAACGATATACTCAATACCGATCAGGTTGGCCTGCCGTGTATTGCCGTCGAACAGCGTACATTGCGCAAAGTCTTCATTGACCTGATGGCAGTAATGATGGGCTTCCATCTGATGGCTCGGGTCTTCTTTGGAAGCATGAAAACCATCCAGGTAAATATCCAGGGATTTCAGCGGGGAATTAGCTTGTAACATGGCGGCCCCAACCTCAAGCATCTGGGTTTTAGCGGTTTTATCCTGACCTTCCGGCTGAAGCGAAGATTCGGCGGAGGGTTCACAAGCTGTCAGCAGGCCGGAAAATATCAGGCTAAAGCCAACGCATGAGGCAAAGTTCAGAGCATGTTCAATCTGCTTAGGTTGATTCATCGTATTTCTCCTGAGCAATTTGTTTTGGCTAAAACCAAGCTAAGGACGAGCTATAAAATCCTTCAAGTTACTTTAGGTGTTTAACCAGCCAAAGTATGTGCGTTAGAGTACACAGAAGTTAAATTTTTCTTGGCGAAGTGGGGGGGAAGTAGTGTGTGCTGGAGAACGCGAAGCCCAGCGCTTACGGAGAGTTACGTCAAGCACGGCTCCATGGATGGAGGAGGTAGAGCACCAACAGTAGGCGCTTTAGGCGATGCAGGAGCAATTGCCGAGGCGCAGCTTCCGCTCCTGCTCACGCTAAGTACCTACATAATCCACAGGGATGTGGTGGCCGCGATTGCTCCAGGCAATCTTGCGGCATTTCCTCCATCCTTGGAGGTCAATGCAGATATTGCAGGAGCAAATATCTGTCCCTGTAGGCAACGCAGGAGCAATTGCCGGGAGCTTGAGGGCACGGACCACAAGGCTTTAGACCATAGCAGCGTACAGCCGCCACAAGAAGACGGTAAATGGATAGCGATCTAAGCCATTAATTCAAACGGAAAGTAAGCGGCACTTTGAAACGAAAGATAAGGACTTCCTCTCTAAGCCGATGCTTGCAGGGCATAGCGATTTATTTCTTATGCCGGTTGCTTAAGCGGCTCCTTGGTATCGCTGCCGATCAATGACAGCATTTCCTCCCGGCTGATGACCTCTTTTTCTTGTAGATAATTGGCTAGTTTCTCTAATGCCGGGCGGTTTTTGATGATGATTTCACGCGCACGTGCTTCGGCCTCTTCAACCAACGCCATTATTTCAGTATCAAGAAGACGCGCTGTCTCATCGGAATAATTGCGATATTCCGGAACATCTGTTTCAAGGAACTGGAGTTGCTGGCGCTTGCCGTAAGTCAACGCGCCCATTTTTTTACTCATGCCCAGACTACAGACCATGTTGCGGGCAATCTCGCTGACTTTTTCCAGGTCATTATGGGCGCCGGTTGAGATGTTTCCGAATACAACCGATTCGGCCATGCGTCCGCCCAGCAATATGGCCATTTGATCTTTCAGTTCATCTTCTGTGGACAAAAACTTTTCCTCGGTCGGCAATTGCAGAGTAAACCCCAATGCCGCCACGCCGCGGGAAATGATCGATATTTTATGGACCGGCTGGCCGGTCGGCACATGCTCGGCGACCATCGCATGCCCTGACTCATGGAAAGCGACCCGGCGTTTTTCATCCGGGGTTAACACCCGGTTTTTCTTTTCCGGCCCGGCCAATATGCGGTCGATAGCCGCCTCGAAGTCTTCTTTCTCGACTTTGTCATGACCGACCCGCGTTGCCATAATCGCCGCTTCATTGGCGATGTTGGCAAGGTCGGCGCCAACCAGGCCCGGCGTACGTTTGGCGATGATTTCCAAATCGATATTCTTAGCCAGTACCAGTCCTTTGGTATGCAATTTAAGAATCTCGATACGATCCCGCATATCCGGCTTATCGACAACAATCTGGCGGTCGAAACGCCCGGAGCGCAACAGCGCTTTATCGAGAATTTCCGGGCGATTGGTTGCCGCCATCACGACCACGCCGACGGAGGTATCGAAACCGTCCATTTCGGTCAGCAGTTGGTTTAAGGTCTGTTCGCGCTCGTCATGGCCGCCCATCATCACCGGGCCGCCGCGTGTACGGCCAATAGCGTCAAGCTCATCGATAAAGATGATACAGGGCGCTTTATTCCGCGCCTGTACAAAAAGCTCGCGCACTCTGGCCGCGCCGACGCCGACAAAAAGCTCGATAAATTCGGAGCCGCTGATGTTGAAGAACGGCACTTGCGCTTCACCGGACACGGCGCGCGCCAGCAGGGTTTTGCCGGTTCCGGGCGGCCCGACCAGCAATACGCCTTTGGGCATACGTCCGCCCAGTCTTTGGATTTTTTCCGGCGATCTCAAAAAGTCGATGGACTCCTTAAGTTCCTGTTTGGCGCTATCGACACCGGCTACATCATTAAAGGTAATTTTGGCTTGAGTATCCTGATGGATATGAATCTTGTCGCCCAAATTAAGAAAGGATTGTGCGCCGCCAGCCGCGCTGCGACGCATGATCCATGACCAGACGAACACCAGAATGACCATCGGGATAACCCAGTTGAAAAGAATATTGGTTAGCCAGTTTTCGCTGCTTCTAACCACAAAATCAACCTTGTTTTGCTCCAGCATTTGGGCAAGATCATTTTGCCACAGAGGAACGGTCATGAAGTTTTTGGGCGACTCTTGCGGATCGTCTGACTTGATAACACCGGTAATATACCGCTCGGTCACCACCGCTTTGTCGATTTTCCCCTCTTTAACCAGCTTCATAAACTGGCTGAAGGGAATTTCATCTTGCTGCACTTCCCGGATGCTGTTAAAAAACGTCAGCAACAGGATAAACATCAACACAAAGAAAAAGAATCTCTTTTGTTTGGCCCCGCCACCTTCATCTGTCGGTTTGTTGAGTTCCTTCTTCGGCCCCTGTTTGGATAAATAACTTAAACCAGTCATCACTAAATCCTTCAGGTAGATGAAAAAATCACCCAGCAACCTGAGCACCGTTTTTAAAATATCATTTTTTGAATCATCCATCGTGTTGATGTCCTGCCACGACTCTCCGATTTTGAAAATAATCTATCGACTCATCAAGCATTGAAACAATCTCTTCACAGTCAATAATATTCTTACTATTACTAAGAATATGATTCGCCAGTTTGGTTATTGCCGCCCAGTTGGCGCGGTCATTTACAAAGTCAAATGCGACGGTAAACAACTCATCCAATTTTTCTTCCCTTTGATGTTGGTTGGGAGAAAAGCTTTGTAAATATTCGTGAGCTAAGGCAAGATCGGAACTGCCGCCATAATTCTTTAACGCTTTCAGATTGACTAACTGATGGTTAAAGAGCTCATCATCCGTTTCGGCAACATGTTTAGCTTCAGCCAGCGGCCCGATCAACAAATTAATAACATCGGCCTCAAAAGCCTTCATATAATCATGTAATAATTGCGCCATTGCATCGTTGTGCTGTGTTAATTCACGTACCAGACTATCAATAGAAGGAGGCAGCAATTCGATTAACCGCCCGCCTTCAACTCGTGCAAGACAATCATCATGAGTTGTTTGGTAAGCCATGATGTCAGCATCTGTCACCTCTCCCATGTCCTTGAAAATAATTTTAAAAAAAATAGGGGGCAACTGTCTGGCTTTGTTGTTTAAATGAATACCCGCCGCATGTCCCGCTTCATGAAAAGCGACACGCTGTTTATGCTCTATTAATTTTTCCTGATTAAGAGCTTCAATTATATTGTTTCGTTTCATATTCAACACCATAGCTTTATATCAACACACATTGTGATCCATAAAAATCACTCAACATCCTGAAACCAATAGAAATATTGATTTTTAATTTCCGACTCTGCCTCCAACCAGTCTTCTATTTCATGACCACTCAAAAATCCCCTTTTTTCGGCTTTGCAGTAGGCTCGTTCTGCAATCATTTTTTGAAGCTTTTCCTTATCTACAACCTCCTTATCTGACTCTTTAACGACGTTAAAATCAGCCACAATCTCACCCCCTGCGTATTCCGAAAAAGCATCTTTTTGTTGGTTTTGCATTCTATGCAGGAAGAGGTAGTGGAACAATTCGTATGATTACTTAGCAATTCTAACGCCAACTTTTAGCCGACTTGAATCGGAGAGATGTTTTTTTAGGAATTTAGACGCACATGGACCGTTAGGCCCAGTCTTTATTCGGACAATTTTCGGAAGATGTTTGCCCAAGGCAATACCGGAGAGCTGTATAGATGCCCTTGCCCCTGATCGCAACCTAATTCCATCAATCGGTTCTGCTGGGCTTGCGACTCAATCCCCATGGCAATAATTTGCAAGTGCAAACCATGGCCCAAGGCGATCAGTGCGCGGGTAATGTCTTCATCATTGATGTTGCTCAACATATCAACGACAAGCGAGCCATTAATTTTCAGTTTTTTTACAGGGATACGTTTTAAGTTGTTAAATGAAAAACAGCCTACGCCGAAATCATCAATAGTCAGGTCTATTCCCAAGGCAACCAATTGGTTGAGCGCCTTTATGGTGTGCTCTGAATTATCCATGAAACCGCTACCGATCAGTTCCAACTCGAGATAACACGGATCAAGTCCAGTCGAACGCAATACGCGTTCAACCGTAGCGACAAAATCAGAGCGTAAAAACTGAATCGCGGAAACATTAACGACCATTTTTTCGACATACAAATTCTCATCCATCCATCGGATCATTTGCGTACATGCGTTTTGCAATGCCCATTCACCGAGCGCCACGATAAAGCCGCTTTCCTCGGCTATGGATATAAATTGTTTAGGGGATATCAATCCCAGCGTTGGATGCATCCAACGCACCAGGGATTCAACGCCTACAAGTTTCCCGGTTTTAAGACAAACCTGCGGCTGGTAATACAGAATCAATTCATGCCGCTCTATGGACTGGCGTAACGCGCATTCCATAGACATTTTTTCAAAGGCTTCGGAAGTCAGCTCCAGGCTGTAATATTGGAAATTATTCCGCCCTTCTTTTTTGGCTCGATACATAGCGGCATCGGCATTTTTAATCAACGTTTCCGTGTCATGTCCATCCTGTGGAAACAGGCTTATTCCCACGCTGGTCGACATTTTCAACCGGTAACCTTTAATATAAACGGGGGCATTAAAAGTATCGATCAGCTTTCGTGCAAGCTTGGCGGGGTTTTTGGCATCGGGAATGTTTTCCATAAACACGACAAACTCATCACCGGCATAACGTGAAACCGTGTCTTCTTTCCTGACCAGGTTTTTTATGCGTTTTGCCGCCTCTCTTAACAAGCCATCGCCAACCGCATGGCCGTAAGTATCGTTAATGCCCTTAAAGCGATCAAGATCAAGAAATAATACGGCAGCCTGCGAGCCTTCCCGAAGCGCGTTTTGCAATGAATGATCAATTCGATCCTTCAATAACAATCGGTTCGGCAATTTAGTCAATGGATCATGGTAGGCCAAAAAGCCCAGATGATCCTGGGCTTTCTTAAAATGCGTGATATCCATGAAAACATGAACATAATGCGCTACTTCCCCGCTTGCATCCTTTACCTCGCTAACGGTCGTCCATGAAGGAAAGTCTCCATTGATTTTATGGCGACGCCATACTTCACCCTGCCAGTTATTTACAGGTCCGGCCAGCCCATTTAATTCGTCATCGATTTTTATGCTGTTTTTCTTCGACTGTAAAAAGTGAGCATTCTGCCCGTAAACATCCTGATGGGTAAATCCGGTTATGGCTATAAACGCTTCATTGACTGAAATTATTTTTTTGTCTTTATCGGTAACGAATATGCCTTCCCCGATATTATTAAAGATCACCGACGCCATGCTCAGCTTGCCTTCGGACTGCTTTTGCCGAGTAATGTCCGTCAATGTCATTAATATCTGGTGAGGCTGACGCTCACCCGCCCTAAATTCAGGCACCGAATTAACGACAACCCAGAGGTAATTTTGTTGTTCAGGATTAAACAGCCCCATAACCACGCCTTCCACAGGCTTTCCCGTGCGCAAAGCCACTACTGACGGCTGCTGTTCTTCCGGAAAATTCGAGCCGTCTTCCTTGATAACCTTAACGCAGGAATCAACAAACTTACGCCCTATGGTGATGTCGCGAGGAAGCCCCAGAAGCTGCTCGGCGGCCTTGTTAACAGCGACCACAATACCGGCCGCATCCAAATAAATAACGCTCTGATCAATGTTTTCAAATAAGCTGCGATATCTTGCTTCACTAATCCGCAAGGTATCGATAGCCAGACTATGATTGGTTATTTGAGACATAGTGAAAGAAAATGAATTAAGCACTCCGAGATATTCCTTAAGTTTGTCGAACATTGCATTTCTATTCCTTGGATAATAAAGAGATCGATCATTTGATAGGTCGTCTCTAAAAAATTAAGTCATCTTTCAAGAAGAACTCAAAGTAGCCTGCAATAAAAAAATATTACGTAGAGCAGATTTCACGCAGAAGCTTCGTCAAAGAAAAAAGCCGTCTTGATAGAACGGGCTTGGCACAAAGGCTACAGCCAACATGAGCCGCCAATTACCCGGATTTGCCTTTTTGCAAAAGCAATCTGCTTCTCGGACTGGCTTGATACTTCAACGAAAAAATTTGGGTTTCTTATCTTCTGCATGTGCATTTTTCTTGAATTTGGTTTTTACTTCTTTGTAATATTCAAGCTCAGCATTCATGAATTGCTTTTCTTTTAACTCAATATCAATCCCGGAAATTTTATATTGCCAATCTGTACCCAATTGTTGGATATCATCTTCAAAATTCATCACTGCCATATCGCTCTCCAGATTTTCTAGCATTGGTCTGATAAAAACTGACTGGAAGCCGGCGGCCTTTAAACAACTCCGCCGACTTAAACACTGAACGACGGTTGCTATGGCTAAATAGGCGTGTACAGGTCTACCATCAAGTTCTGGCTGAATCTTATAGCAAAGAAAAAAGCGGTAAAACTCGTACGCATACCTAGGTAGTATTGCTTATGTATTTTCACTCATGAATGCCGTACCATCGGACAATGTGAAAAAATAAGAACTTGCGGCACTCGCCTGATTCATCAAGTAGTTGCTTTAGCTGTCATTCCTGCCAAATATCTACAGATTCCAGTATCTTGTATAAATAATGTTGATTGCGGGAAGGGAGTATCAGGCCGGCGCTTAATTGCATTATTAACATAATTAATAGGTTATACTCGGCGTTATGTCTCCAAAAGCTCCGGAAATCAAACTAACGGAAGAACAAAAAGCGCAGCTTGAAAAGATAACGCGAAACCAAAATGCCGCCCGAAGATCAGTCGAGCGAGCCAAAATTATTTTAGCCTGCGCCGAAGGTAAGCAGAATTGGGAAATCGCGCTCGATTACCAAATGTCATTGCCGCGAGTCAGCAAATGGCGCAGCCGTTTTGCCGAAGAAGGCATCACCGGGCTCGAAGACGCCCGACGTTCCGGCAAGCCTGCAATCTATGGAGAGACATTTAAAAATGCTCTCTTATTAAAACTGGAAGAAGAACCGCCTGAAGGTCTTGTACGCTGGAATAGCCAGGCTCTGGCCGAGGCACTTAATGCCAGTAAATATGCGGTATGGCGAGCTTTGAAAAAAGAAGGCGTACATCTATATAGAGTGCGCCATTAATGCCTTGGCATTGTTCCATCAATTACCCATGTAAATGGGGTGCAATGAAATGAAAAGAGTCGAAAAAATATGATCGTTAAATTTAACAGTAACTTAATAATTGGAATTTTTATTTGAATTGTAAAAACAAACGCACAAAAATAAAGAATAATCATGTAAAGACTAAACATATTGCTGAAGTGAAATATCAATAAGGGGAAATGGCGTGTTTATTCTAGAGAATCATCTTATTTAGCTGACCAGCAGAAACGGATACTGATTAATGAGCAAGTCACATAATGAGCATCTGAGTGCTATAAGTTTTGATAATACAGCTGAGGCCTTTCTGGATAAGCATCGCGAAGCTATCCGACAAAAAGCGGAACTCATGCTGCAGTACTCAAGTGCCGATATTGCCAGAATGTCTGCTGACGATATTCAAAAGCTGCTATTTGAGTTTCAGGTTCATCAAATAGAACTAAAAATGCAGAATGAGGAGCTAAACAGGGCGCATCAAGAACTTACTGCATCCCGCGATGACTACGCGCGACTTTATGATTTATCTCCTGTAGGTTACCTGTCGCTGGATGAAACAGGGATCATTCAGAACTCCAATATGGCAGCAGCAGCCCTACTGGGCTGTCCAAGAGAAGAGCTTATCAACAAGAGATTGGGGAAGTTTATTCACCCTTCCGATCAAGATAACTATTATTTCTTTGTTCATCATCTTTTAGCCCAAAAAGCCGGCCAAGCTACCCAAGATACGAGTAGCGACTCGCCCGTTCATCTAGAATGCAAGCATTTCCAGCTTTACACGAACACGGCGCAACCCGCCGATAACAGCAAAAAATTAACTGTTGAGTGTCATGCAAGGGTCGTTTGCAACAGCAACAACGTATTACAAATATGCCTAACCATTAATAACATAACCGAACGTACGCAAGCGCAGGAAACTATCGCTTACCTTAATGAAAAGCTGGAAGAAACAGTTCGCAGACAAACCACCGAACTGATTGTCAGCAATCTGAGTTTAATGAAAAAAGTTGAAGAGCTTCGCCGCTCCAAACATCAACTCCTGGAGCGGGAAGCAAAGCTCAATTCCATTTTTAATGCGTCAGTGGAAGGTATCATTACTATTAACGTATCCAACATCATTGTATCCGCGAATGCCGCAGTAGAGGCTATCTTCGGCTATCAACCGGAAGAGCTGGTTGGTTGCAGTATCACCAAGCTTATGCCGTCATCGCCAAAAGACATCAGCGATTGTAACTCTCCTCATGAAGAAAAAATGCCAGGCCAAATTCAGGAAGTTGATGGCCTGCACAAAAACGGTTCCGTGGTGCCGCTGGATCTGTCCGTAGCGGAGTTTTCAATCGACAATGCGCACTATTTCACCCACATTGTGCGCGACATCAGCCTGCGCAAACACCGGGAACAGCAAGACAAGGAACATCTGGACGAACTCGCCCATGTCACGCGCCTTGGGCTGATGGGCGAAATGGCGTCCGGCATTGCGCATGAGGTTAATCAGCCACTGTCCGCGATTTCCAGCTATACGCAGGTCAGTTTACACCTGATCAATACTGAACCCCCCGATCTGGTAAGGCTTGCCGAGATTCTGCACAAAACCCAGCAGCAGGCTTTACGGGCGGGGCGGATCATTCATCGCATGCGGGAGTTCGTCAAGTCCCATTCAAAACATCGTTCGGCCGCCGATATTAATTCGTTGATTCATGACACTGTCGGCTTATGCATTGCCGATCTTAAACAAAACGGCATAAGGCTGGCATTTGAGTTGAGACATAATCTACCGCCTGTTTATGTCGATCAGATACAAATTGAGCAGGTCATCATAAATCTGCTGCGAAACAGTATTGACGCGTTAAAAAGCTTACCCGCCAAACAACAACGCCAAATATCTATCCAAAGCCAGCTGACGCCCAATGACAGCATACAGGTCAGGATCAAAGATAACGGACCGGGGCTTGACAAAGACCAGCAACAACAGGTACTGACGCCTTTTTATACCACCAAAGCGGATGGCATGGGCATGGGACTCTCCATCAGCCGCTCGTTAATCGAAGCCCATGATGGAACCTTGCATTTCAATAGCCATCCCGGAAAAGGCACTACTTTTTATTTTACCATCCCCATAAGGAGAAAATCTGATGAGCAATGACAACTCAACACCCGTTGTATATTTAGTTGATGATGAATTCGCGATACGTGACTCGCTTGCTCTCTTGATCGAATCAACAGGCCAGACAGTCAGAAGTTTTGAATCCGCCGAAGAATTTTTGAACAACTATGTTCCTGATCAACCGGGATGTCTGCTTCTGGATGTTAGAATGCCTTTAATGACCGGTCACGAGCTTCAGGCCGAATTAATAAATAGAGGGATTAACATTCCCATCATATTCATCAGCGGTCATGCCGATATTGCCGACTCGGCGAAAGCGTTCAGGTCCGGCGCTGTCGACTTTCTGGAAAAGCCGTTCGATAATGAAATATTGCTGGAACGGATCAATGAAGCCATTAAAAAGGACATTGCGTTCAGGGAAGAATTCACCAAGAAACGCCGCATACAAGACCGCATCGATCACTTAACATCAAGAGAAAGGGAAGTCCTGGGGCTGATTGTCAAAAGTCACTCCAACAAGGAATCCGCAAAAATACTCAATATCAGCAATCGCACTGTAGACGTCCATAGGGCCAGCATCATGGAAAAAATGCAGGCTGAAAATGTCGCCGAACTGATAACAATGGTCATGTATTGCGAATCGCCAGACAGCTTTTCACCTGAGAAAAAAGCTCATTAATAAGGTGATAGCTTGGATCGAAAATTTTGTATTACTCACGGTTATCTATCAGATAGCCACGCCAATTCGTATTGGACTTGTCGAAGAATAAGCGCTGTCGAGGCATATCACGCAACGGTTTGAGTTGCTCATGCTTCGACAAGCTCAATACGGACGATTTAAAGCTTGCATCGCTTAACCAGCAAAAAACCGCACCATGACAAGGACAACAGCATAATGGCAGCCCCTGTCACAAAGGCCGCCTTAGCCAGAAAATGGTCGTATTGCAAAAGGCCGGACTCAGTCAAAAGATACTGCCAATCATGAAAACCATAGGGTGCCGAATGGCCGAAATTACCGCCCAATAACGGCAACTGCCCTGCCCTGGCATCGTTCACATACGGCGCGATATCCAGAAAATTTTCGCCGACCCACCATAACGCTACCGATGCACCGAACGGGTCCCGTGTTTTGAGCAACAGCACGCCCATGCAAATCGACGGCATTAACAGCTGCCCCAGCGTTCCGCCCAATGAGGTGATAAATGCGCCGAACGGCCTGAAAATAATATGCCCCGCTTCATGAAAAGGCAGATTGACCAGATGCAGGAAAGAATTGCCGGCCGCATTGCTGTCGATCGATGAACCAATCAACTGCCAGCTCCAGATAACGAGACCCGCAAGAATAATCGACCTGCCTATTAAGTAGGGCAAGGTGCATTGTTGTGATTCGTGAAACAAAATCTGTGCCAGCGGGTTGACGTCATCCTCTTCGTATAACGTGACAGTAACCGCCTGAGCATCCTGCCGATCCGCCTGTTCAGGATGATATTTCAGGTATTTTTCAAAGACGATGCCGCAATGGGGACAGATTTCAGTTTGCAGATGCAGCTCATGTAAACACTTGGGACAGTTGTTCATAGTTATTGAGTAGGTTACGGTTAAATTCGAGCGTTTTCACTTTAACCGTTTCCATGCTTTTTTCAACCCTTGCCAATATAGAGGTAGGGTACGCACCGCGCACCTCTTCGGATTTGATTCATAGGGAAAATTTGAAAATGGTACGCGGTGCGTACCCTACGATACTTTTTTGGAACGTGGCAAACGCTTGCAAGTAGCGTGATGGCTCACGAAGCATCAACGCTCATGGTATATTTCATCAAAGCATCATAGCCGGAAACTTAACCATTTTTAACCGCATTTTAAGGAGATCACATGTCAAAACCCATCACCCCTTTGCTGGCAGCCGATATTCTGGTTGAACTGATAGACCAGTCTGACCGGCCATTTGTACTGATTGAACGCGCCTATCCACCCTATGGCTGGGCAGTGCCGGGCGGTTTTGTCGACGTCGGCGAAACGGTGGAACAGGCCGCGATTCGAGAGGCCAAGGAAGAAATTTGCCTGGATATTACCCTGACGGCTTTGTTGGGCATTTATTCCAATCCCGAACGAGACCCTCGCAACCATACCGTGACTGCCGTCTATGTTGCCGAGGCTACAGGACTGCCGAGAGCTGCCGACGATGCAAAAAATTTAGGCATTTTTACTTTCGACAACCTTCCCCCGGTGCTGGCATTCGACCATGCCCAAGTTGTGGAAGATTATAAAAACTACCGGATGACCGGGAAAGTTACGCCGTTGCGGGTGTAAATGAAAAAGCCTTTGTCCACGAAATACACAAAAGACACGAAAGAATTCGAGAAATATTGGAGTTCAAAGCTGGCTTTGAACAATTTACATGTACAAGGCTAGCCTTGTACTCCAGCACCGTAGATACCGTCTTGAAAGTCAACTTTAAATCGCATAATTGGCTTGATAAGGTTGACGAGTTTTCAAGACGCCAAAACATAAGTGCACCAGCTTACGCATGGCAGCCCCCAGCGCGGACATTTTGCT
>NZ_JALOCF010000100.1 GCF_023227905.1 Methylobacter sp.
CTCGCCTCTCCGCCGCTGGTCGTTGCCTATGCGCTGGCGGGATCGACGGCGCTGGACATCACCCGCGAACCGCTAGGCGAAGATCAAGACGGCAAGCCGGTCTATCTAAAAGACATCTGGCCTGCGCCTTGGGAAGTGGCCGAAGCCATCAGGCAGTTTGTGACGCCGGAGATGTTCCGGGAACGTTATGCGGATGTTTTCACCGGCACCGAAGCATGGCAGAACATTGAAGTCACCGGAACCGAGCTGTATGCCTGGGACGAAAGTTCGACCTATATCAGAAAGCCGCCGTTCTTCGAAGGCTTGACGACAGGACGGCAGCAGATACATGCGCTTACCGGCATGCGGGTACTGGCGCTGTTCGGCGATTCCGTGACTACCGATCATATTTCACCGGCCGGTCAAATCGCCCCGAACTCTCCGGCGGCGCAATACCTTTTGTCTAAAGGCATAGAACAAAAAGACTGGAACAGTTACGGTTCGCGCCGGGGCAACGATCAGGTTATGACGCGGGGCACTTTTGCCAATATTCGCATCCGCAACCTGCTGGTGCCCGGTGTTGAAGGCAACGTTACGCTTTATCATCCCACCGGCGAACGGATGACGTTTTTCGACGCGGCGATGAGATATAAGGATGCAGGCATATCGCTATGCATTCTTGCCGGCAAGGAATACGGCTCCGGCTCGTCCCGCGACTGGGCGGCGAAAGGCCCGTTCATGCAAGGCGTAAAAGCGGTGATTGCGGAAAGTTACGAACGGATTCATCGCAGCAACCTGATCGGCATGGGCATTCTGCCGTTGCAGTTTATCGACGGGGAATCGGCTAAAAGCCTGAAGTTAACGGGAGCGGAAACCTTTGCTATCGATATTTCCGATGCCATGGTACCGCAACAGGAACTCAACGTTTCAGCCAAAGCCCCTGACGGAACCGTCACGAATTTTAAAGCCCTAAGCCGCATCGATACGCCGATAGAAATCCAATATTACCGGGATGGAGGCATTCTACGCACGGTTTTACAAAAATTGCTGGATTGATCATAACCGCCCACTACGCCGCAGCCTTCGGTTAACCTGCCAGTGATAGATTTTTGCAAGCAACGGACGAATCAGCGGCAAGCCGATCAGCCAGGCCAGAGGCTTCAGCACAGGCACTTTGCTCATCAGCAGGATATAGGCATCCATTTCGGACAAAATCCGCTGATTTTCATCCTGGACATGCAGTTCGGACAGCGCCTTGCGAGGATCGATACCAATCTGGCGCAGCTGCTGTTCCCGGCCGGTGATATCGATCCAGCAGACATCTTCGCCCGCCTTGCCGGCGAGTTTTTCATAGGTCGCCCTGTCTTTAATGCATTTGGGACAGGCGCCGTCGTAATAAACCTTAATCTTGGTTTCATTCTGGCTCATATCGATTGTCTCCTATCGGCGAATGTGAAAATTGCAGGTTTCCGGTATTATCAATAACCCGAAATCTATACCCCCGGAATTTGCCCTGCAATGAATATTTTTAAACGCGCACGTACGCTCTACATTCTGCATCGTCATGCTATTGACCATGATCTCTGGGCGAAAATTACCGAAAAATTGACCCTGTTGCAGGGAATGACGGCGGTTGAGAAAGCGCACTTACGAGAACTGAGCACTCTATTTCTGTATGAAAAAGAGTTCTTCGGCGCTCAGGAACTTCTGCTCACTGACGCGATGTGTTTGACAATCGCCATCCAAGCCTGCCTTCCAGCTCTTGGGCTTGGCCTTGGGACTGGCTGTCTGTCAGGCTGGACCCAAATTATCGTCTATCCGGGTGCGTTTCGGATAAGCAGAGACGATACGGATGCAGCGGGTGTTGTGCATCATCAGGAACAGGCGCTGATCGGAGAATCCTGGTCTCGGGGTCCGCTTATTTTGTCATGGGATGATGTGGAGCGGGATATGCAGGAGCAACAGTCCGGCCACAATGTCGTAATTCATGAAATCGCCCATAAGCTGGATATGCTAAACGGTAGCGCCAATGGCTACCCGCCTCTGCATTACCGGATGGATGTTACGCAGTGGGCGGCAACGTTGAGCGCTGCTTATCAAGCATTGGTTCAACAAGTCGAGCATCGCCATCGCCCTTGGATTGATCCTTATGCCGCAACCAACCCGGCGGAGTTTTTTGCGGTCATCAGCGAATGTTTCTTTTGTGCGCCTGAAACTCTGCATGCGCACTATGCCGATGTTTACCAGCAGCTTAAGCTTTATTATCGGCAAGACCCATTGCGGCGTATCTGTTAGCGATAGGGGCCGTGCATGCAGACGATTTCAAGATAATCGCAACTCCAGGAAAACGCGTCTTTTCTTTGTTCATGCGCGTCCTAAACAATGCTCACCCAACATTTACGGATGCCGCGGATTGAGTTACGCTCCGCTATGTCACCTCACCGACCGGTTTAGGTATTTCTATTATGGCTACTATACAAACATTAGGCGTGGCATCGTGCCTGGGCGGGCCGATGCGTTTATGCGGTTATGCGGCAGAAATGCTGCATGATGAATTTGACCGGCAAAGACCTGGACAACAGCGCCTGCAACTCCAGTGGCATATGGTTCATCCTGAAGATCACGGAACAAAAGAAGAGAAATTATCCCGGCTTAATCAATCGATCAGCCGTTTCACCCAAAACTGGACAGAGCAAAAACAAACTTTTCTGGTTATCGGCGGCGATCATTCCTGTGCGCTGGGAACCTGGGGCGGCGTGATAAACGGGTTGCAGCAGCCCGATAAACTCGGCCTGATCTGGCTGGATGCGCATATGGACGCGCACACCTTTGCTACGTCGCATTCCGGCAATATTCATGGCATGCCGGTGGCTGCGCTGCTTGGCAAAGCGGATAAAAAACTGGCGGCGATGTATCCCGGCCAGGGTTTTATCAAGCCGGAGAACTTCATTATGATTGGCATCCGAAGCTATGAAGTTGAAGAATACCAACTGTTGAAACAAGCAGCGGTAGAGATTGTTTTTGCCGACCGGATTAATGGGCTAAGCCAGGCGTTAATTAAAGCCATCGATAAACTCAGCCGGTCTTGCGAGGTTATCGGCATCAGCCTTGATTTGGATTTTATCGATCCTGACGATGCGCCCGGCGTGGAAACACCGGCTCAGGGCGGCATTAAAGCCGAAGAATTGCTAGCAGCACTATCAGTGATTAACCGGCATCCGCTTATATGCGGCCTGGAAATCAGCGAATTCAATCCTGAAAATGACTTTGAAAATAAAACCGTGCGCCTGATGAAAGAGATTGTTGAAACATTCTACGGCGAGAACTCATAGCAAGGCGTCGGTCTTGGCCGCCATAATGAAATCATTAGCATGCAAGCCTTTTATCTTGTGAGACCACCAGGTTACGGTTACCCTGCCCCACTCGGTTAAAATGGACGGATGATGGTTTTCTTGTTCGCATAGCACCCCGACTTTATCGGTAAACAACAACGCATCTTCAAAATCATTGAACTTGAAAGTCTTTTGCAAGCGCTTGATACCGTCTATTTCAACAATCTCCCAGCCTTTTAATTGCGGCATATATTCGTCAATTTCTTCCTGAGTAGCCAGCGGCGCGCCCATTCTGCAAACTTCGCAGGTTTTACGAGTCAGGTCATCAGTCATAGATATTCTCCATTTTGAATCTGCGTAAAACTTGATTGTTACTCAGAATAGAAAAACCAGCAGCTTGAATCAATAGGTAATATCACCAAGCAAATAGTTATCCAGCGCCATAAGTGGGTAACTTTCGAATCAAGCCGGACGGGGCCTGTTGCTCCATTCAAAACATCCCGGCTGTCAGTTAGACCTTCCACCTGGAACTGTCGGAATGACGATGAGCGCGGAACGATGAATCCAAATTTAGGGAAGCTACTGCCGACCCTATTTTAACAACGCAACAAACCAAACAGGTTTTTAGGATTATTAAGTTCGGGTATTAACTCTAACTCTGTACCCAACTGATGTTTTTCTGCCAAGTCATAGACCACCCGAAGTATGGAATAATCTTCCAACGCAAAACCGACCGAATCGAACAGCGTAACCTCCTGATCATTCTGTCTTCCGGGCTTATGCTTGCAAACCAGTTGCCATAGTTCGGCATAGACAATACTGGCTTCGCATTGCTGCACCTCCCCTTCCAGCAAGCTTTGCAGTTTGTATTCGACCACCAGTTTGACTTGCTCCAGCAACTCTGCGGGTAACTCGGTTTTGCCCGGACTATCGCCGCCCATGGCATAGATGTAGGCGCCCGGCGCAATATCTTCAAAGCTAAACAGGGACTGCCGTTTTTTAGCGGCTGTTGCTGTTATTACAATATCGGCACCGCGTACGGCCTCGATTATGTTGTCGCAAGCCGTTAACCTGAACTTTTGCCAGGCCAGGTTTTCCGAGAATTTGGCCATTGCCATTCGATCAGTATCAAAAAAACGGACTTCTTCCAACTGGAAAAAACCGGCGAATGCCAACACCTGAAATTCCGCCTGCGCTCCGGTGCCGATGATAGCCAGCGATTTTGAATTTTCACGAGCCAGGTATTTTGCGGCCAACACACCGGCCGCCGCTGTCCTGAACGCGGTTAATAAGGTCATTTCGCTGAGCATTAGCGGGTAACCGTTAGCCGCATCGCTTAAAGCGCCTATCGCGACAACGCTGAGTTTGCCTTTAAGCGGATTGCCGGGATAGCCGTTAACATATTTGAATGCATATAGTTGCTCGTCTGAACACGGCATCAATTC
>NZ_JALOCF010000013.1 GCF_023227905.1 Methylobacter sp.
ACCCCGTCCCGGTAATACGTTCCATGGCGCGGCGACAAAAGAAATTGCTGCCAACGCCCGAAGTCTTGCTCTAAAGCCGTAATAATATGCCGGAAGAAATTTTCCAGGCCAACGATCCGTATCAATTCCTGAATATCGGTGACGGTAAGAACTTTCATGGTCCGGCTCCGTTAATCGTTAAAAGATTTAACAGCCCGTTCGAAATCAGGCAGCCAGTCTTTGAAATCGCAGACGTAGTTATAGCCGCAGACGGTTTTTAATGGGCGACGGTTGATGAGGGTTAATATCCGTTCGGCTCTTTGTAAGGTATCGGTTTTCGGGCCGAACGGATTTAAGCGCATTTTCGGGCCGGGCGGAAAGGCGTAATCGCAGATGAATAACACGTCCTGATAAATATAAATCGTATAGCCCGGCGTGTGGCCGCCTATGTGATACGCGGCCAGCCCAGCAACCGTAAAGTCATCGTTGAAGCGTTCGTCGATCGGGAATGATTTGATTAAAGGATTTTCCGCATCCATGGCATGCAGGTAGACTTTTGCATTCCAGAGCTCGCGATATTGATTCGATGCCCCCATAAAATGCGGGTGAGTAAAGAAGATTTTGCTGACCGGTTCCAGCGTGCGATTAAATGCGGAAGGGCAATCGATCCATACGACCTCATGTTCCGTTTCGATCCGGTAGGCTGCATGTTCCAGTCCCAGTCTGGGCACTGAAACCAGTTGGGTAACGCTGTCGTTGATTGGCGTGGCGGTAACGCGATAGGTGGTTTCGGCCTCTTCCCAACTGAGGAACTTATCGCGATGGGCTCCGCAAAACGGGCAGACATCCGGAGGATCGCCGATCATGTTATAACCGCAGGTTGTGCAAACCCATTGACTCATGTGCTCCCCCTTAAAATATCAACTTTAAGTACCGGTGTTAGTGAATCGCTCCGGGGCCGAATTGCATGAAAAACTGGCCGGCTCCGGGCGGCGAGTCCTGTTCGTAGTACAGTGCTTCAAGCATCATGTTGCCTTCCGGTCCCAACATATCTCCGGTTAGTAAGGTACGAAAGTCTCTACCGCCTATTAACTGATGGGTCATGCTCAGGTATAACCTTGATAACTGCTTTTCCCTGATGACAGTGTCCAGCATTTGCGGTCCGGCAACCAGGTAAATGGATTTGTACCCCAGTCCGCTTAATGCATGAATCAGGGGCGCGCCATGCACGGCTTGATCGTCGCCGGCAAAGAGTATGGAATATCCCATGTCCTGCCAGTAACGGACACGATCCGGATCGGCATTTTTTCCAGTGGCTATGTAGACGGATTGGCTATGTTCTTTAAGACTGTTATGGGGCGGAAAATTCAGGCTGGCACTAGCGATGATGACTGCGGGTTGTGGCTGCAAGCCATTGTTGCGACGCCAAGCCAAATGCTCTTTGTCTTTAACCTGCAATATGTTGCCCAAACGTCCTTCACCCAATGCCCGCATATAGCCGCCATGGGTAATAATGCAGTCCGCCTGCGCATGCAGTTCCATGAACAAGGCAAAGTCGGAAGCGGTTGTTATATGTTTGGGAATATGAGTCGTGCCTTGCGCTGTATCCTCGACCGCAATCCGTCCGTCCAGACTCGACAGGAAGTTGGCGTAAACAAAGGGAGATTCGGTCGCACCCAATTTATGTAATTGATGCGCAAGATATAGGCCTTTAACGGAGACTTTTTCATGAAATTCTGGATACAGTCGTAATAGGTTCTTTTGCATAGAAGTACCTTTTGCGCTTGAAAACCCGGCTTTAATTCAGAGCAAAAACCGCCCCCGTCCAACTGCCGTATTTTGATGTGCAACGAGTATATCAACCAGTCTGGAATAATTGCCAGAAAATCCTTATTACTTAAGGCGGTTGAAAGCTTCATCCTGTTTAGAGCAATTGAGCATCGGTGTTATGCGATAGCCAACTGCTTAAAGAAAAGGGGAAGAATCATCAGCCCTTTTGGCCTAAACCAAATTGATATTATTTGTTGCTGGTCTTGAGATGCCATACAGCGGCTTCAGCATGTGTAGTAGCTCTGCCCACGTGACCCTGCGTTCCGTGATCGATAGCTTCTTGCAGCTCTTTAGCACCCGCTTCTAAATGGTTTTTTGACAAACCCTTGGCTGCTATGGAAGCCGCCAGCGCATCATCCAATGCTTCCTTTGCCTGCTGGACCAACAGTGCTGTATGCCCGGCTTTACCGTGAGCAACCGCCGACTTGGCGTGTTCCAATGCTGAATCGGCATGCTCATCAGCGAAAACAGAAGTACTTAAAAGAAGTAGTAGCCCTGCGCATACGGATGCTAATTTTTTCATAATCCTCTCCTCATTATTATTTGTTTATATCGCTTGTCGATAGCACGTTTTCAGAATCGTTTATTTTTGTTTTTAAAAAACTATTATGAATCGGCAATTATATTCTTACCTTATGCCATCTATTTTGCAATACTCATCAAATGAACGTAAGAAAATGCGTTAAAAAACCAGACGAAATACCAGCAAGGACGACCTAAAAATCGTGACTTTCCTTAATTTCAGCACCGGTTATGCCAGCGGGATACCGATAAAAAAGGTGAGCAAACTGCCTTCAGAAAAAAGTTTTAAAACGGGAATTGAACAGGCTTGAGGGGGACGGCGGCTGGAAAAAACCGCGATGAAGGCGTAACAATAATTCTTTAATCAATGCGACATCACTATGAGCAAGCGTTTTAGGCCATCTCATAGTGATGATTTCCAAAAAACCTAAATATCTTTAGCCAGTTTTTCAGCGTAACCGATGTAATTGCGCGGCGTCAGCTCCAGTAAGTTTGCCTTGGCTTCTGACGGAATTTCCAGTTTTTCAATAAACGCCTGCATTTGCTCGGGAGTAATGCGCTGGCCGCGGGTCAGTTCCTTCAATTTTTCATACGGCTTTTCAATGCCGTAACGACGCATCACGGTTTGGATCGGCTCTGCCAAGACTTCCCAGTTGGCGTTGAGATCGGCCTCAATCGCTTCAATGTTAATCTGCAATTTGGAAATACCTTTTAAACTGGCCTGAATGGCGATACTGGTGTGGGCAATGCCGACGCCGATATTTCTCAATACGGTTGAATCGGTTAAATCCCGCTGCCAGCGCGACACCGGCAATTTTTCAGCTAAAAAGCCGAAGATGGCATTAGCCAATCCTAAATTGCCTTCGGAGTTTTCAAAATCAATCGGGTTGACTTTATGCGGCATGGTCGAGGAACCGACTTCACCGGCGATGGTTTTTTGCTTGAAGTATCCCAGGGAGATATAGCCCCAGATGTCACGATCGAAATCCAGCAAAATGGTATTGAAGCGGGACAGCGCGTGGAAATACTCGGCAATATAGTCGTGCGGTTCAATCTGGATGGTGTAGGGGTTAAATTGCAGTCCCAAAGATTCGACAAAATTTTGTGAAAACTCCGCCCAATCCACATCCGGGTAAGCCACGCAATGGGCGTTATAATTACCGACTGCGCCGTTGATTTTGCCTAACAGGGCTACGGCTTGCAGTTGATCTTGCTGGCGCTGCATTCGAGCCGCGACGTTGGCAAACTCTTTGCCGGTAGTGGTTGGTGTAGCCGACTGTCCATGAGTGCGCGACAACATTGGCTGGTTTGCGGTTTCTACAGCTATGGTTTTGAGCGCCGCGATGCAGTCGCCGATTTGCGCAAGGATGACTTCGCGGCCTTCTTTGAGCATTAACGCGTAAGACAAGTTATTGATGTCTTCCGAGGTGCAGGCAAAATGGATAAATTCGCTGACTTTTTCCAGCTCGGCGCAGCCGGCAATTTTTTCTTTCAGCAGGTATTCAACAGCTTTGACATCGTGATTAGTCGTTTTTTCGATGTCTTTGACGCGCTGCGCATCGGCCTCTGAAAAATTGCTGACGATCTTGTTTAACAGCTGTGTTGCAGTGTCGCTGAACGGGCTGACTTCGGCAATCAGAGGGTGACTGGCCAAGGCTTGCAGCCAGCGCACTTCAACGAGCACGCGAAAACGGATCAGGCCGTATTCGCTGAAAATTGGCCGCAAGGCAGCCACTTTGTCGGCATAGCGGCCGTCGATAGGAGAAATAGCGGTGAGCGCGAAATTAGTCATGGGTTTGTCCGAGTGTTTTAATGTGTTGATATTCGTTAGCTTTACTCAAGCAGGAACTAAAGCTTTGGATTCAATAATCCCGCCCCCCAGACAGATCTCACCGTCATAAAAAACGACGGATTGTCCTGGGGTAATGGCTCTTTGCGGTTGATCGAACACGGCTCTGCATCTGTCGTTGCCTATTGGCTCCAAATAACAGGACTGGTCGGCTTGGCGATAGCGGGTTTTAGCGCTACAGCGTATCGCTTGGCTCAATGGCCGGTTGCTGCACCAGTCAAGCTGGCTGGCCTCCAGCATATTGTGCAGCATCAAGGGATGATCGTGACCTTGGCCGACGATGAGGATATTATTTTCCAAATCTTTTTCCAGTACATACCACGGCTCATCCGGCGCATTTTTAACGCCGCCTATACCTAAGCCCTGACGCTGCCCCAAGGTGTAGTACATCAAGCCGTGATGCTTGCCGATGTATTGCCCTTCAGGCGTGCGCATTTCGCCGGGCTGGGTTGGCAGATAGCGTTGCAGAAATTCGGTGAACTTGCGCTCGCCGATAAAGCAGATGCCGGTGCTGTCTTTCTTGCGGCTGTTGGCAAATCCGGCTTTATCCGCCATGGCCCTGATTTCGGGCTTATGCAAATGACCTATCGGGAACAACGTACGTGATAACTGTTTTTGTCCCAAGGTATAAAGAAAATAACTTTGCTCTTTGTTCGGGTCCAGGCCTTTTAATAAAAAGAACTCGCCGTCTTTCTCGGCTACTTGAGCGTAGTGACCGGTGGCGATATATTCCGCCCCCAAATCCTCAATCGCATAATTCAGAAAGGCTTTGAATTTAACGTGCTTGTTGCATAGGATATCCGGATTGGGGGTGCGACCTGCTTTAAATTCAGACAGAAATACTTCAAATACCTCATCCCAGTATTCGGCGGCAAAATTCACTGTTTTTAATTCGATGCCTAATTTATCGCAAACCTGCTGAGCGTCAGCGAGATCCTCCATTGCCGTACAGTACTCGGTACCATCGTCTTCCTCCCAGTTTTTCATAAACAAACCGGTGACTTGATGGCCTTGCTCCAAAAGCAGCAAAGCGGTTACAGAAGAGTCCACGCCGCCGGACATGCCGACGATTACTTTTTTACTCATGGTCAAGATCGATAAATGATTTAAGTAAGGATAACGGGTAGCGTTGCCCGCTGAGATATTCATCTACGCTAATGAGCACCAATGGACTACGCAATCGATGCCGCTGTGCTTCAATTTCGTCGCGCGTTAACCAATGCGCGGCGATGATACCCTCATCCAGTTGTTGCGTCGGGTTGAGTGAATGGCAGCGACCGGAAAAACAGACTCTGACAAAGCTGGGAAAATCAGGATTTTTTCGCCAAAGTTGGATGGAAACAATGTGCTCCGGCTCAAACTGCCAAGCGGTTTCTTCCAGCACTTCGCGCTTGATTGCCGCAATCAGGTCCTCGCCTTCTTCAAGATGCCCAGCCGGCTGATTAAATTGAAGTCCATTGCAGGTTTCTTCTTCCACAATTAAAAACCGTTGATCCTGTTCAATAACTGCGGCAACTGTAACGTGTGGTTTCCAAACCATTACCGAATTCCAACTATATAAAGTAAACATTTTACTAGATTTACAGATATTATGCTGGTAAAAAAAGCTACAGGAAGGAAGACCGAGGCGCGTGTTAAGCGCTTCTATAAACCTTGTTTATTTTGATGTAAATATAAGAGTTGAAATTCACAAAGATTGGCACTATGTTAGAGACCTGAATATTTTTATTGTTGCAATTATGTCCGATTTTGATCCATACAAAGATAGAGATGGCGGCTTGGCTACTCAGGAAGCCAAACCCAAACTGAAGAGACCGCCTTTATACAAGGTGATCTTGTTAAATGACGATTTTACGCCCATGGATTTTGTAATTGAGATTTTGATGGATTTTTTTGCCATGTCTGAAGAAAAGGCAACCCAGGTGATGCTGCAAGTACATACGCAAGGTGTTGGTGTATGCGGAATGTACTCTAAAGATGTTGCTGAAACCAAAGTATATATAGTTAATGACTATTCACGAGAGCACCACCATCCGTTGATGTGCTCAATGGAAGAAGTGTAGGTTGGAGAGCTTATGTTAAGTAAAGAACTTGAAATTACGCTAAATAATGCATTTAAAAATGCACACGATAAGCGACATGAATTTATCACGGTTGAGCATTTGCTGCTGGCATTGCTCGAAAATGCTTCTGCGCAGCCGATTTTGATAGCGTGCGGTTGCGATATTAAGGCACTACGTGGCCAGTTAACGCAATTTATTGATGAAACTACATCATTAATTCCGGTGGGTATCCAGCGGGAAACCCAACCTACATTGGGGTTTCAGCGAGTGCTGCAACGCGCTGTTTTCCACGTACAGGCATCTGACAAAAAGGAAGTTTCCGGCGCCAATTTATTTGTAGCCCTGTTCAGTGAACAGGATTCCCACGCGGTTTATCTTTTAAACAAACAGGATATTTCAAGACTGGATGTGGTCAATTATCTGGCTCACGGCATTTCAAAAATAGATCCTGAAAACGACTCGTCAAATAGCCGGGCACCGGAATCAAGCAATCCTGATGCCGAAGCGGCTGGCAGTCCGCTGGATAAGTACACCACCAATCTGAATGAAGAAGCCCTAAAAGGCCGGATTGACCCGTTAATTGGCCGAGAGCAAGAGCTTGAGCGTACGATTCAGACGCTATGCCGTCGGCGCAAAAACAATCCTTTGCTGGTCGGTGAAGCCGGCGTTGGCAAAACAGCTATCGCAGAGGGCTTGGCGAAACGGATTGTTGAAGAGCAAGTTCCGGACGTTCTGATGAACAGCGTAATTTACTCTCTCGATTTAGGCGCATTAGTCGCTGGCACCAAGTACCGCGGAGACTTTGAAAAGCGGCTTAAAGCACTGTTAACTCAGCTTAATAAGGAGCCTGATTCAATTCTGTTTATCGATGAAATACACACCATTATCGGTGCCGGCTCAGCGTCCGGCGGCGTTATGGATGCGTCCAATCTGATTAAGCCGGCACTGGCTTCCGGCCAGTTGCGTTGCATAGGCTCCACCACTTATCAGGAATATCGCGGCGTTTTTGAAAAAGATCACGCCCTGGCGCGAAGATTCCAGAAAGTTGATGTCCTTGAGCCTTCCGTTGAAGATACTATCCTGATATTGAAAGGTCTTAAATCGCGCTTTGAAGAACACCATGACGTTAAATATTCCGCCGAAGCATTGAGCGTGGCAGCGGAATTATCGGATCGTTATATTACCGACCGGCATTTGCCCGATAAAGCCATTGACGTTATCGATGAAGCAGGCGCGAAACAACGCATGACTGCTGAAGCTGATCGTAAACAGCTTATCGATGTCGCCGAAATAGAAGATATAGTCTCCAAAATAGCCAGGGTGCCTGCAAAATCGGTATCTACCAATGACATCGACAAACTGGCTAATCTGGAAAAAAATCTAAAAATGCTGGTCTTTGGACAAGACGAAGCGATTTCGGCACTGGCATCGGCCATAAAATTATCTCGCGCAGGTCTTAGAGATACACAGAAGACTATCGGTTCATTTCTTTTTGCAGGCCCTACCGGCGTAGGCAAAACCGAAGTGACGCGGCAATTGGCTAAAGTGCTGGGCGTGGAATTGATTCGCTTTGACATGTCGGAATATATGGAACGGCATACCGTTTCCAGGCTGATTGGTGCGCCTCCGGGTTATGTGGGCTTTGATCAAGGCGGTCTGTTAACCGAACAAGTCAACAAACATCCTCATGCAGTATTGCTGCTGGACGAGTTGGAAAAAGCCCACCCTGATGTATTTAACCTGTTATTACAGGTGATGGATCACGGCACATTGACTGACAATAACGGCCGCAAGGCGGACTTCCGTAACATCATTCTGGTGATGACCACTAACGCGGGAGCGGAAGAAGGCAGTCGCGCCTCTATTGGTTTTACCTATCAGGATCATGCCACCGACAGCATGAAGGTGATCGAAAAAGGCTTTTCGCCCGAATTCCGCAACCGTCTGGACGCCATCATTCAATTCAAGCCATTGGATATAGCCATTGTCGGCCACGTGGTTGATAAATTTATCTTTGAATTGGAAGCCTTGCTGGCAGACAAACACGTGACACTGACATTGGATGCCGATGCCCGGTTATGGCTGGCTGAAAACGGCTGCGACCCAAAAATGGGAGCCAGACCGATGGCGAGACTCATTCAAGAGAAGATCAAAAAACCCCTGGCTAATGACTTACTGTTTGGCGATCTGGCGCACGGCGGACATGTACGAATTTACGTGAAGGATAATGAGCTGAACTTCGCTATAGAAAGCGCTGAGTCGATTGTTCCGGAAGCCAATTTTTAATACGGTGACCGAAGCAAGTCTGCCAGCTATTTAAAGGAACCTGCGTTAATCCTGTTGATACAGGATTAACGCATACGGAATGTGATACGACCTTTGGTTAAATCGTAAGGAGTCATTTCAACTTTGACACTGTCGCCAGTAAGAATACGGATGTAATGCTTACGCATTTTTCCTGAGATATGTGCAGTCACAATATGACCGTTTTCCAGTTCGACGCGAAACATGGTATTAGGAAGCGTATCAATCACCTTCCCTTCCATTTCAATTTGATCTTCTTTTGCCATTTATAATAATCCTGATAGTTAAAACCACCAATAATAACATAAGCGTGTTTTTAACAACAGATGCGCGTAAGAAACCACATCACATTAAACATCGCTTAACCCGAAAAAAACTTTTATATTTACGAATATTTGTAGAATAAAGCGCGCAAGCTCTTGAAACAATAAGCGTTATCACCTAGCAAGCAAATCTTGCCATTTGGCCGACTCTCTTACATAACAAAGCTGTTCGATGCTCTTAAATTTCCAGCAGACTTTTAATAAAAGTGTATTAATGCTTAACGTAAGTTATCCATCAATTTAAGATACTCACTTTCCGAGAAAATATCCGTATTATTTTCAACCCTGTCTAGGTAAGTTTTACCTATTAGATGATCCGCTTCGTGTTGAAATATTCTTGCTACGAAGCCGCTTAACTTTGACTTCACCAAGTTACCTTGTTGATCGGTATAGTGAATCATTATTTCCCGATACCTCGGCACTAAAGCGCGTATCCCTGGAATACTTAAACAACCTTCCCAGTCTTTTTCTTGTGTTTCCGACAAGGCCTGAAAACAAGGATTAATCATCACTGTCGGCTCCATCAATGGTGCCGATGGATAACGGGGCGTAGGCCTCGATGCGACAATGATAATCTGTTTTGATTCGCTGACCTGAGGCGCAGCAATGCCAACTCCCGACGTCGATGCCAGGGTGCTTTGCATGGCTTCGATTATTTGCCGAATTTCAGCATCATGCACATTTGCAACGACTTCGGCTTTTTGTCTGAGCACCTTGGCTCCTAGCTGGGCAATCTCTCGCATCATAGTCCCTGCAATTCGTGCATAAGCACAGTCTGGGCTTGAATCGGTTCCTCAGCCTCGGCCTTTCGCAATCGTTGATAAGTGCCATCCGACTGCAAAAGCCAAGCCTGAGTGTTATCTTTTAAATACAAATTCAGATCCTGCAAAATCCGGTTTTGCAATTTTTTGCTTTCAATCGGAAAACAAATTTCAACACGCCGGAACATATTGCGGTTCATCAAATCGGCACTGGATGCATAGACCTCCCTATCCCCACCGTTTTCAAACGCATACACCCGTGCATGCTCCAAAAAACGCCCGATAATGGAGCGCACTTCTATATTTTCAGATACGCCTGGAACGCCGGGCTTTAAGCAGCACACCCCCCTGACAATCAATTTAACTTCAACCCCGGCCTGTGATGCGCGATAAAGAGCCTGGATAGATTGCTCCTCAACAACGGCATTCACTTGAATGATTATTTTTGCCGGTTTGCCGCTTTTGGCATGGCGTATTTCCCGTTCAATTTTTTCCATCAAACCGCTATGCAAGGTGAACGGCGATTGCAGTAATTTATTTAATTTGGTCACTTTACCCAAACTGGTCAGCTGGGCAAATACTCTCCGCACATCTTCGCCCAATTCTTTATCGCAGGAAAAAAGGCCGTAATCGGTGTAAATCTGCGCCGTTTTCGGATGATAGTTTCCTGTACCCAGATGCACGTAATTGCGCAATTCTTTCCCTTCCCTCCTTAACACTAAGCACATTTTGGCATGCGTTTTGTAGCCCACTACACCATAAACCACATGAACGGCGGCTTCTTGTAATTTAGCGGCCAAATCGATATTGGCTTTTTCATCGAATCTCGCCCTCAATTCGATAACCACCGTCACCACCTTGCCGGTTTTAGCCGCCTTGATTAAAGCAGCGACAATTGGCGAATCGGCCCCGGTACGATAAAGCGTTTGCTTGATAGCCAACACTTCCGGCGAAACCGCCGCTTGACGAATAAACTCAACGACGGGAGAAAAAGACTCAAACGGGTGATGCAGCAAAATATCGTGGCGCTTAATCGCTGCAAAGATGTCTTTACTGCGCTCCAGTTGTTGCGGAACCACGGGCTTAAAAGAAGGAAATTTAAGGTCTGGCCGACCGACCAGATCATTAATTTCCTGAATCCTGTTGAGGTTGACCGGCCCATCAACTAAAAATAAACGGTCGCGAGTCATTTCAAAACGTCCCAACAAGAACGACACTGTCTCATCAGGGCAATTGGCGTCAATTTCCAGACGAACCTCATCACCGTAATTACGCATGGCCAGTTCCCCTTCCACGGCAAGCAATAAATCGTCAATCGCATCATCATCGACGAAAAAATCACTATTCCGGGTAACCCTGAATTGGTAACAACCTTTAACATTCATGCCATTAAATAATTGATCGACAAATGCATGAATAATCGATGACAGGAATACAAAATCGGATGGCCCGCTACCCGTTTCCTCAGCAGGCAACTGAATAATGCGAGGCAGCGCCCTCGGCGCTTGTAAAATGGCCCGACCGCTATTTCTGCCGAAAGCGTCTTTTCCGGTCAATGAAATAATAAAATTTAAACTCTTGTTGAGTATGCGTGGAAAAGGATGGGCGGAATCCAGTCCCACCGGCGTTAAAATCGGCAACAACTCATTGTTGAAATAAGCTTCCAACCATTTGTGCTGCGCCTCGGTCCATTCCTTGCGGCGAATGAAATGAATATTTTCGTTGGCCAGTTTCGGAATCAAAATCTCGTTAAGAACTTTATATTGTTCCTCAACCAGTTGGTGGGCGTGAACAGAAATCAACTCAAGCTGTTCATTAGGCGTTAATCCGTCCGAGCCGGCTGCTTTCGGATCGATGACCGCCATCTGAATCACACTGGCCACACGAACCTCGAAAAACTCATCAAGATTGGAGCAGGAAATACACAAATAATTAAGACGCTCAAGCAACGGCACTCTTTCATTTTTTGCCTGCGCCAGAACCCGCTTATTGAACTCCAGCAGACTCAATTCGCGATTAATATAAAGTTCCGATTTTTGAAGATCAATTATTTCTTCTGTTTCGTTTATGTCCATGTTGTGCTCAGATTCAAAATCAATGGGTATTATGTTTGTGTATTCATCAGCTAAACCCTCTTTTCCCCTGCAAGCCTCCGGTATGTACTGCAATAATACGCTCGCCTGGCTTGAAATAATGCTTTTGGATTAAATCGTAGATGGCGTACATCATTTTTCCGGTATAGACTAGATCAAGAGGAATTGTAGTTTTTAATTCAAAGTCTTCAATAAATGCGCTTAATTCCAGGTTGATTTTGGCGAAACCGCCAAAATGGTAACCCAAGTTTATTTGCCAGTTATTACGCGATTGTGACAATACGGCGTCAACTTCCGCCGTTAAATAATCCGCATGCTTAAATGCCGCAAATCCCAGCACTGACATTTGCTGCGGAACCGCTTCAATAATACCCGTCAAAGTCGTCGCGGTTCCGCAAGGTACGCAAAGTGTGTCGCACGGGATTCCTATTTCGGCAACCAGTTCAGCTACGCCTTTCAGCGCCAACGTCTGTGCGCCGCCTTCGGGCACCCAATATTGCCGCGGTTTTAAACCCGGCAAGTCATGCCAGTTTTTGTATTGCCGAAGCAACCTGTAATCGGCGCGGGATACAAATTCCAACTCCATCCCCCAATTTTTCATGTCCTGCAAAGTCGGAGTCAATGTTTCCGGTTGCTCGCCGCGAACAAGCCCGATAGTTTTCAACCCTAATACCTTACCGACATAAGCCAGCGCATGCAAATGGTTGGAATACGCGCCGCCCATGCTGACGAGGGTATCCGCCCCTGAAGACAGAGCATGATCGATTATATATTTAAGCTTTCGCCATTTATTGCCGGAAATAACCGGATGCAGTAAATCGTCCCGTTTCATCCACAGTTCGATTTGGTATTGCGCAAGCAACAGATCATTAATCTTTGTTAGAATCGATGCATTGAAAGTTTTTTCCAGCTTTATCAGTTCGAGGTGCATATATGTGTGGGCGTTATAACTTGATCGCAACCGGGCAGCAAATTATGGATCATTTCAGATTACTGAGTTTACCTGCACACAACCCTGACTACAACATTCCGCCTGGACAAAAAATTCTCGCTATCGTGCAGCTGGAAGACGGCAGCAATAAGGCTGTTAACTTGCATTGGGGATTAATTCCATCATGGTCGAAAGACCGCGCTATTTCCAATCACTTGATCAACGCCAGAGCAGAAACCCTGACTGAAAAACCATCGTTTAAAAAAGCTTACCAACAAAGGCGCTGCCTGATTCTCGCTACCGGTTTTTATGAGTGGCAGGCCACCGCAGCCGGCAAACAGCCCTACCACATACACAAACCGGATAATTCATTGTTTGCTTTTGGAGGTATTTGGGAACACTGGAAAAACGATCAGGAAACGGTGTATTCATGCGCGATCATTACCACCGTTGCCAACGACAAAATGGCGCCTATTCATGACAGAATGCCGGTTATTATTGCACCCGAAGATTATAACCATTGGCTGAACAAGAAAACCGCAATTGTCGAAATCGCTGATTTCTTAGTCGCCGACGCTTATGCCTGCATGCAGACTAACCCGATCAGCACACGGATCAACAATCCTCTGCACAATGATGAAAGCTGTTTAAGCTAGATAAAGAAACGCATTAGCATGGCATGAAGAGCAAGTCATGTAAAAAACTTACGCGCCCTGCTCTGCATCAAAACAGCTATCTTTTAAGAGACTGGAATCGATGGGGAGCGTTAAGCGCGTTACTCTCGCGTCCGGCACAATCCATAGGAATATGGTGGTAAAGGCAAATTTTTCAGACTATATGAATGCAGAAGCCATTTTACTGAGAAGCGAATGTATATCTTGTCCTCGCAGTCGTCGAAACTGCTCCTGCCTTGCCTACAGGATGTAGGAGCGGGAACTTCACCTAAAGTATCTACCATTAGCGCTCCGCCCCTGCTCCACATCATTATCTGACACCTCACCTGCGTTCATGCAGGCTAAAATTATCAGTGTTATTCAGGCTAAGCTTTTTTCTTTTTAGACGCAGGCTTAACAACTGCTTCTTCGACAGCCGCCTCGGCATTGTAGGACTTATAATCCGGCGCAATACTGATCAACAAAGTCAGCAAGGCCGCAACATAAGGAACCGCCTGCACTGAGAGAATAGCTATCCACAGTCTGCCGCTAAAATTATCAAAATGCTCCAGGGAAGCCATCATTCCGATAGCGATACTCAACAATATCAGCAAGAACAATTCCTGCCGTATGGTCATTAACCCGACAAATAAAGCGCTGTGCTGCTCGAATTTTGGCGTACGCATAAACGGTTTTCCCGATGTAAACAGCCCTTGCAACGTCCCCTTGGCAACGGTATGCGTTAAGGACAATCCTGACAACGATGCGCCTAACGATTGCCAGATAGAACACGGAACACGGGCTTGGTACAACCATAAACCACGGATGATTTTAAAGCTGAAGATACCCACAGTCGGCAGCAAAAAGGCATTGGCCGGAAGCTCGCTATGAATTGGATCGTACAGAATCACCGCAGTTAAAACCAAGCTGGTCATGGTAAATACCAACGCCAGCGCATCTGAAAACCACGGCAGCCACCCGGCAATAAAATAATACTTTTGAGCGGGCGTCAACTTGGGCTCTTTAGATGGCAAAAAGCTGCGCCAATGGGCCTTGATAATCTGCATAGCGCCATAAACCCAGCGATAACGCTGAGTCATATAGCCGGACATGGTGTCGGGCATAACGCCTTTTCCAAACGAATCCTTGACGTAAACCGAATCGTAGCCGGCTTCGTATAGGCGCAAGCCCAACTCGCTGTCTTCACAAATACACCACTCAGACCATTTGCCGACTTCCAGCAGGGCCGACTTCCTGATCATAGTCATCGTGCCATGTTGGATAATGGCGTTGTATTCGTTCCTTTGCACCATGCCTATATTGAAAAAACCGGCATATTCCCAGTAACAAAATGATTTGAAAGCGCTTTGGTCGCGGTCTCGATAATCTTGGGGCGATTGTATAAAGCCGACGTTTTCATTATCGAAATAAGGCACCATGCACTTCAGCCAATCAGGCGACAGGATATAATCGCTATCGATAATAGCGATAATTTCGGCATCGGGAGCCGTTTGATCCAGCGCATGATTAATCGCGCCCGCTTTAAAGCCCGGCCAGTTTTCCAAATGGAAGAACCTGAATTTTGGCCCTAATCGTTCGCAGTCGACTTTCACAGGCTCCCAAACCGCAGGGTCTTTGGTGTTGTTGTCCATCACCAGCACTTCCAGATTGGGATAGTCCACCTTGTCCAGAGCCTCCAGCGTCATTCGCACCATCTCGGGCGGTTCATTATGGATTGGCAAATGCAGAGATACTTTAGGATACTTAAAGTCCGGTGATGGCGTCAGCGGCTGAAAAGTTCTGGCCGTCTTTCGGTGCCAGATAACTTCGGCTATTTCCAAACTTTCGATCAACAAAATGACTGCCGCCAAAACCTGCATCAATATCAGTATGCCCCAAAACACCATGGTAATTTTGGTTTGGTATTGCTGGGCGCCAATCGACGCTGACCAGAAAATCGTTGATGCGGCAAGGTTCGCAATCAGACCGAAAAACAGCAATCCCGGCAGTTTCATGCTGCTGCGAGTAAATAAGAACAAAGCCATTAACACGACACTAAAAATAGCCGCGCCGACTGCCCAGTTTTCCCAGTTGGGCATGGTAATGACATCGCTGTCCATCGGATATTTTGGCTGTCTATCCGCATTAAAAATACCCCAATACGCGCCTGCCGAGCCTTCCAAAGACATTTTCCAGGGCTGGTCAAACGCCTCTACGATATAATAAGTGACTTTTTCAACATCGGCTCGGTTGAGAAATTCGCGCAGAAATTTTGCCTGATTGGATACCGATGCCGTCGCATGTTTAAAAGGTTGACCATCCGAAGGCCAGCCGACCTCGGTGATGACAATAGGTTTGTTAGGATAAGCTTGTTGTACCGCATGATACCGGTCGAAAACATAATCAACCGCATCTTCCGCGGCAATGCCCTCCCAGTAAGGCAGGATATGCACCGCTATAAAGTCGACTTCAGCAACCAGCTCGGGATGTTTAAGCCAGATATCCCATGTTTCAGATGTACTGACCGGGCGCCATGTGTTTCGTTTTACTTCCCGGATGTATTCGATCAGTTGCTCCGGGGTAATATCGGCACGGAGTAAAACCTCGTTGCCGACCATAACACGGACGATGTTGGGATTATTCTGCTTGCTGACATTAATTAAGGTTTCTATTTCCTGGCGATTCTTCTCAAGATTGCCGTCAATCCAAGCACCCACGGTGGTATTCAAATTGTGTTTTGCAGCCAACTCAGGGATCTTATCCAACCCTTTAAGCACACTGTAAGTACGAACAGCGTGAACCTTATTCTCAAGCAAGCTCAAGTCATGATCAATATCGGCTTCGCTGGGAAAAGTATTGCTGGTTTGGGTATCCTGCTTTCTCATGGGGTCGAAAGTGACACCCATAGTAGTTTTGGTCCAAGGTTGCAATTGCAAAGGGTTATTAATATAACTCCAAATACTGAAGTTAAGGAAGACGAGTAAAGCGAGTGCAACGACAGTAACTATCTTGGTTTTCATTTAGGTGCTCGGTTATTCCGTTGGACTGGGAAAAATAATGTTGGATTGAGAATTAAAGATTTACGCGACTCGCACTGCGCGCTTCTGTTCATGTCCTTTACCTACGCTTTTTATAAGCAGGGCGCTATATCAAAAATACAGTGCTCCTAACTTCGGCGGCAAACAGAGGCAATACGGTACAGATTTAATGGGTATTTTACACAGGTTCTAAAGTCAATAAGAAATTATTTACTTTCAAGTCTGCTGAAAATCCAGCCTTATCTCGATGTTTAAATTCCATTACTAAAAAACAACATTCAGTATTAAAGAACTATGAATTCTTACTTGCATCCATGTAAGTAAGAACTGGAATTAATACTTTAAGTCTTATTTTTTAATATAAAGATCGGTAATCGAACCAGTGATCATTTCAGCAGCGAACGCGAATGTCTCCGATAACATGGGGTGTGGGTGGACAGTCAGACCGATATCTTCGGCATCGGCGCCCATTTCCAAAGCCAGTACCGCTTCGGCAATCAGTTCGCCGGCATTGGGACCGACCATGCCCGCACCAAGAATTCTGCCGGTTTCCTTCTCGCAGAGTATTTTGGTCAGGCCTTCCTTGCGTCCCAAACTTAATGAGCGACCGCTGGCCGCCCAAGGGAAAGAGGCCTTGTCATACGCTATGCCTTGCTGTTTAGCCTGATTCTCAGTCAAGCCCATCCAGGTTACTTCAGGATCAGTATAGGCAACAGAAGGAATAGTCAACGCGTCAAACGCAGATTTGTGCCCCGCTGCAACTTCAGCGGCGACTTTGCCTTCGTGAGAAGCCTTGTGCGCCAGCATAGGGTTTCCGGCTATATCGCCAATGGCGAAGATATGCGGAACATTGGTGCGTTGCTGCTTATCGACAGCAATAAAACCGAGCTCATCGACATTAACGCCTGCCAGTTCAGCACCGATCAACTTACCGTTAGGCTTACGTCCTACCGCTACCAAGACTGCATCGAACACAACCGATTCCGGCGCACTTTTACCTTCAAAAGAAACTTTCAGGCCGTCCTTGTCTTTTTCGATCGAAGTCACCTTCGTTTCCAGCCAGATATTTTTGTATTGCTTTTTGATACGCCGGAACAACGGAGTTACCAAATCGTTATCACAGCCAGGAATGATCTGGTCCATCAACTCGACTACGCTGATTTCCGAGCCGAGCGCATGGTAGACCGTAGCCATTTCCAAACCTATGATGCCGCCGCCGACAATCAGCAATTTTTTAGGAATTTCCTTCAATGCCAATGCATCTGTTGAATCCCATAAACGCGGATCGTCATTTGGAAAAACCGGGATTTGAGTAGCATGCGATCCGGCGGCAATAATCGCCTGATCAAAGCTGATGTTTTGTTTGCCTGTTTCGGTGGTCACCTCGACCATATGGTCCGAAGTAAATCGGCCCGTACCTTGGATTAAAGTTATTTTGCGCTGCTTGACCAGACGGGCAAGCCCATCGACCAGCGTATTGGTAACGCTTTCTTTCCAGGCGCGAATTTTATCCAGATCAAAAGTTGGCTTACCGTAATTGAGGCCGTGCTGCTCGAACTCATCTACCTCATGAATAATCTGGGCAACATGCAGCAGAGCCTTGGACGGAATGCAGCCGACATTAAGGCACACCCCGCCGAGAGCAGGATAGCGCTCAACCAATACCACTTGCTTGCCTAAATCGGCAGCGCGAAACGCCGCCGTATATCCGCCGGGGCCGCCGCCCAATACCAGAACTTCTGCGTGTGTCACAGACTCGTTAATCGCTGGATTAGCATCCATATTATGCTCCTGATTAAAGTAACAAGCGGCGAATATCGCCCAAATACTGTTTAATGGCGGCCATGAATTTAGCGCCTTCCACACCGTCGATGACCCGATGATCGTAAGTCAGGTCGAGCGGCAACATCAGGCGCGGCACAAACTCCTTGCCATTCCATACCGGTTGCATTTTGGCCCGGGTAACGCCAAGTATAGCCACTTCCGGAGCGTTGACGATAGGTGTAAACGCCGTGCCGCCGATACCGCCGAGGCTGGAAATAGTGATGCATCCGCCTTGCATTTCAGCAGGCATTAACTTGCCCAGACGGGCTCTGTTACTTGTTTCAGCCAGTTCGGCAGATAATTCGTTGATGCCTTTGTGTTTAACATTACGTAACACCGGCACCACCAAACCATTGGGCGTATCGACCGCGATACCGATATTAAGATACCTCTTCAATATCAGGTTTTCGCCATCGGCGGACAATGACGCATTAAATTGCGGAAACTGCTCCACGGCCGCAATCAGCGCCTTGATGATAAATATCAGACCGGTGATTTTTACATCATCCTTGGATTTTTCGGCATTCAGCGCATTCCGGAACGCTTCCATTTCAGTAATATCGACTTCGTCATGGTAAGTGACCATCGGCAGATTCAGCCATACCCGGCTCAAGTTTTGTCCGGTCAGCCTTTTTATTTTACTGAGCTTCCGCTCTTCTACTTCACCAAATTGGGAAAAGTCGACGCTCGGCATTGCCGGGATTCCGGTGCCGCTTTGTGCAACACCTTCAGTCATCACTTTCTTGACGAAGTTTTTCACGTCGTCTTTTAAGATACGTCCCTTGCGGCCGCTGCCGTTTGTAATTTTATGTATATCAACGCCCAGTTCGCGGGCAAACAGCCGGACAGCCGGCGTGGCATGAGCCGCTTTACCGGGCTCGCTGCGGGCTGGAGTTTCCGTCAACGGTTCAGGCGCAGCAACGGGCGGTTGACTTGTCGGTTCTGGCGCTTTTTCCACCGGCGCAGTCGCAACTTCTTGCTGTACCGGAGCTTGCTGTGCCGGTGCTTCTTCCTGCTTCGCTGCCCCACTCTCTTCAGTAGCCGCCAATACTGTCGCAATCAGCGTTCCTTCAGAGACTTTATCGCCGGGTTTGATAAATACCTCCTGTACCTTACCCGCCGCACTGGCAGGTAGATCCATGCTCGCCTTGTCGGTCTCAAGCACAGCCAAGGTCTGCTCCAGTTTCACCTCGTCGCCCGGTTTAACCAATACGTCTACCACATCGATATCTGCGACATTGCCGACATCGGGAACCTTAATTTCAATCAAAGAAGCCATGTATATTTTTTCCTTCCGTTAGATTAGCCAGGGAGCTGCTGCTTCAGGATTAACGCCGTATTTGGCAATTGCCACATCCACTTTGGCGGCATCGAACTGCCCCAAGTCTGCCAGACTTTTTAGCGCCGCAATCGTTACATGGTAGCGATCTACCTCAAAGAACCGGCGCAAGTTTTCGCGCGTATCGGAACGGCCGAAACCATCGGTACCCAACACTGTATAAGGAGCGGAAATATAAGCGCGGATCTGTTCTGCAAAGGCGCGAGTATAATCGCTGGCGGCAATCACCGGGCCTTGTGCGTCGGCAAGACAATGTGCGACATGGGATTGCTTGGCTGTTTCGGTCGGATGCAAACGATTCCAGCGTTCGCAAGCTTGACCGTTTCTGGCCAGCTCGGTAAAGCTGGTGCAGCTCCATAAATCGGCTTCCACGCCCCAGTCGTTGCTCAGCAACTCAGCCGCCGCTTCGACTTCACGGAAAATGGTTCCCGAGCCCAATAACTGCACGCGAGGCGCTTTCTTTATCTCCATGGATGGAGTGTATGCCGCAGGACTGTCAGGAACAGGCGCGGCGTTTGCGCCTTTTTTGAAACTGTACATGCCTTTCAGTATATCCAGCTCCGCGCCTTTAGGCATCGCCGGATGGGCATAATTTTCGTTCATGACGGTGATGTAATAGAAAACATCTTCCTGCTCGACATACATGCGGCGTAAACCATCTTGAATGATTACAGCCAGTTCATACGCATAGGTCGGATCGTAGGAAACGCAGTTAGGTACCGTAGCCGACATTAAGTGGCTGTGTCCGTCTTCATGTTGCAAGCCTTCGCCGTTCAGCGTGGTTCTGCCCGCCGTACCGCCCATTAAAAAGCCTCGGGTGCGTTGATCGGCAGCCGCCCAGATTAAATCGCCAACGCGTTGGAAACCGAACATCGAGTAGTAAATAAAGAACGGAATCATCGGTACGTTGTGCGTTGAATACGAGGTGCCCGCCGCAATCCAGTCGCATAAGCCGCCCGCTTCATTAATGCCTTCCTGCAACACCTGACCGTGCTTGTCTTCCTTGTAGAACATCAGCTGATCGGCATCTTGCGGAGTGTACAACTGACCAACCTGAGACCAGATGCCCAGTTGCCTGAACATGCCTTCCATACCGAAGGTTCTTGATTCGTCCGGAACAATCGGCACAATGCGTTTACCGATGTTTTTATCTTTGATCAGAATATTAAGCAGCCGCACGAAAGCCATGGTCGTGGAAATTTCGCGGCCTTCGCCGCTAGCTTCGAGCAACGATTTGAAATCACTCAATACCGGAACGTCCAAAGCATAAGATTTTGCTCTTCTGGCGGGCAAAGGACCGCCTAACTCACTGCGGCGCTGCTGCATATAGGCCTGTTCTTTTGAACCTTCCGGAAAACTGAGATAAGGCAAGTCTTGTAGCTCTTCGTCGGTTACCGGCAAGCCGTAGCGATCTCGAAAATTGGTTAACGAGATGGCGCTCATTTTTTTCTGTTGATGAGAGATATTCTGGGCTTCTCCCGATGCGCCCATGCCATAACCTTTAATGGTCTTAGCCAAAATGACGGTGGGTTGTCCTTGATGATGCACTGCGGCATGGAAAGCGGCAAAAACCTTAACTGAATCATGGCCTCCGCGATTAAGCTCCCAGATATCCCGATCGGACCAATCGGCAACCATAGCCTTTAGTTCAGGCGTATTAAAGAAATGTTCGCGCACATAGGCGCCGTCTTTGGCTTTAAAGGTTTGGTAATCGCCGTCGACGCAGGACATCATCCGAGCCACCAACAGCCCGTCTTTATCACGAGCCAGCAACGCATCCCAGCGTTGGCCCCAGACCAGCTTGATTACATTCCAGCCGGCGCCGCGAAACTCGCTTTCCAGTTCCTGAATGATCTTGCCGTTACCGCGCACCGGTCCATCCAGGCGTTGCAGATTGCAGTTGATAACAAAAATCAGATTATCCAGCTTTTCACGCCCGGCCATGCCGATGGCGCCCAAAGATTCGGGTTCATCAGTTTCGCCATCACCCAGAAAGCTCCAAACCTTACGATTCGAGGTGTCGGCAAAGCCGCGATCCTGTAAGTAGCGCATAAAACGAGCCTGATAAATAGCCATAATCGGCCCAAGCCCCATGGAAACCGTCGGGAATTGCCAGAAATCCGGCATCAACCAGGGATGAGGATAAGACGATAAGCCGTTGCCGTTCACTTCCTGACGGAAATTATCCATCTGTTCCAGCGTTAATCGTCCCATCAAAAACGCACGGGCATAATCGCCCGGCGTTAAGTGGCCTTGAGTATAAATCAAATCGCCGTCATGTTGGTCGGAAGGCGCACGCCAGAAATGGTTAAATCCAACATCGTACAAAGTTGCCGCCGAAGCAAAACTGGCAATATGCCCGCCGACATTAGTGTGCTTATTCGCCCTCAATACCATCATCATGGCATTCCAGCGTACATAAGCGCGAATATTGTGTTCTATCGTAACATCACCGGGAAACTGGGCCTGTTGCGCAACAGGAATAGTATTGATATAAGCGGTGTTGGCGCTAAAAGGGATGTCGAATCCCGCACTCCGGGTTACTGCAACCAACTGTTCAATCAGAAAGTGTACACGCTCACTGCCATCGTGCTCCAACACGGCTTGGAGCGCTTCAATCCACTCCCTGGTTTCTGCTGGATCGACGTCATTCTGTCCGGTGATTTTTGAGATTAAACTATTGGTCATTGCTAGATCCTGTTACAACGAGTATGCATGGATTAAAAATGTTAATTAGGTTACTCATTAAGGCGCATGAGCGTAACCCGCCATTTTACTTAAATACTAAAAACAAGGCCAGAAACACTCTGGTTATTCGGCATAGTATAAACAATGCAGTGGGGGCAATGCACCCGTTTTAGTCATTTGATGCTGACAGCGGAGCGGCAGATCAGGGTGTCGCCGACCGATATTTGGTTATTTGCATCGTGACAGTTTATTATAGATGAGCCTGCCTGAAACCGGGGCAGACGGACTTTTTACCTACCGAATCACTCATCTTATCGACAAAACATGGATCTTATATTAACGCTTAAAACTATCATTCTGGGCATTGTTGAGGGCCTGACCGAATTCTTGCCGGTTTCCAGTACCGGACACTTAATCCTGGTTGGCGACTTGCTGAATTTTAATGATGACAAAGGCAAGTTATTTGAAATTGTTATTCAGGTCGGCGCTATCCTGGCGGTATGCTGGGAATACCGTGCCAAAATCGCTGCTGTTATTGTGGGCCTGCCTAGCCAGAAGTCGGCGCAAAAATTTACCTTAAACCTGATGATTGCGTTCGTGCCGTTGGCAAGCCTGGGCTTACTGTTCGGCAAGTACATCAAAGCCGTGCTGTTCAAGCCTATTCCGGTAGCTCTTGCGTTTATCATTGGCGCCTTCATAATTATTTGGGCGGAAAAACGGGAACATAAAATCCGCATCTATGAAGTCGAAGATTTAAGCCCGTTGGATGCATTAAAGCTCGGTATCGCACAGGCTTTCGCGTTGATTCCGGGAACCTCGCGCTCCGGCGCAACCATCATCGGCGGCTTGTTATTTGGGCTTTCGCGCAAGGCCGCAACTGAATTTTCTTTTTTTCTGGCAATTCCCACGCTGATTATCGCCAGCCTCTATGACTTATATAAGCACCGGGATTTATTGGAACTGGCTACCGACCTCCCCTATTTTGCCGCAGGACTAATCGCCGCATTTATTAGCGCGCTGCTCGCAATCAAAGGCTTATTACGCTATATCAGTCATCATGATTTCATTATTTTCGCCTGGTACCGCATAGTCTTTGGCTTGATTGTTATTGCCACGGCATACAGCGGACTGGTGCAATGGACAGTCGATTAATATCGCTTCCTTCCGGGTTCACTTTCAGCACATTACATTAGACACACTGATACCCCTGGGCAAACAATAGCTATAAAAAAAGCCCTATATTGACATATAAGGGCTTTTATTTACTTTGCGCCAGAGAAAATAGCGCCATATTAAATAACAATTAAGTCTTTAATCTTCATTTCTGCGCCCTGGATGACCGTAACAAAAGGGCTGCCGCAGTAGACACACGCATCGTACAACGTTGTCATTTCTAATTGTTGCCCGCATTGCTGACAAACCCCAAGCCCATTGAGTTCGCAAATAATCAACTCGGCATTTTCTGCCAACGAATCCTTCATAACGACATCAAAACAGAAACGTAATGCGTCCGGCTCAACATTGGAAAACCTGCCTATTTCCAGAGTCACTTGGGTAACTTTGCTGAAACTTTGGCTCAGCGCATTTTTTTCGAGAATTTCCCGCACATTCTCAAGTAACGATAGTTCATGCATACTTATCCCTGCCCTCTGCTTTTCATGGTATTGACTTCATTCGATAACGCCAGGGTCAATCCAGCGTCTTTGAAATTCATCTGCTGGCAACGGAGGCGACAGATAATACCCTTGAATCTCATGGCAGCCGTATGACTGTAATAACGCCAACTGGGATTCGGTTTCGACACCTTCGGCAACCACCTTCATATTCAAAACTTGCCCTAGGGACACAATGGTCTTGATGAACGCCGCCTCGCTTGAGGCGGGGTCATTGATGTAAGCCTTAATGAACGACCGGTCGATCTTAAGCGACTGAATGGGCAATTTTTGCAAATAGGATAACGATGAATAGCCGGTACCGAAGTCGTCCATGGCTACGTGAATGCCGCGCGCCCGGATTTGATGCAATCGTTCAGTCGCTTTTTCGATGTCGTGCATGATCAAGCTTTCAGTCACTTCCAATTCAATCGATTCGGGATCGGTACCGGTTTCGGCCAGAACGCTGTCGAGCACGGCAATAAAATCCTCAGCCAGCAGTTGCCGGGGCGACAGATTGATGGCGAGCCGGAATCCTGCCAAGTTGTTGGCCCATACCTTAGCTTGCAAGCAAGCCGTTTTGAGTATCCATGTGCCCAAGGGAATAATCAAAGCCGTTTCCTCGGCGATAGCGATGAAGGAGTCCGGCGATACAATTCCAAAGCCAGGCCGCTTCCAGCGGATCAATGCTTCGGCGCCGGTTATGCGGGATAAGCTGCTATCGGCCTTGGGCTGGTAATAAAGCTGGAATTCTTCCTGTTCTATGGCCAACCGCAGTGCGCTTTCCAATGACAGCCGCTGATGTGCCGCCTCGTTCATGCCCGCTTCGAAGTAATGAAACATGCCCCGGCCTTTTGCTTTGGACGCATACATGGCGGTATCTGCATGCCTGGTCAGGGTATAGAAGTCATTACCGTCGTCGGGAAAGACGGCAATGCCGATGCTGACGCCGACGAAAACAGTGTGATCTTTAATCTGGACAGGCTTTGTCATCGCCTCGACCAGTTTTCGGGCTAACTCGGTAACATCGGCGATGCCGCTTAATCCAGGCAGGATAATGGTAAACTCGTCTCCGCCCATACGGGCAACGGTATCTGTTTTGCGTAAGCAGCCTTGAATCCGGGTTGCTATGATCTGCAGCAAGCAGTCGCCGGCCCAATGCCCCATGGTATCGTTGACGTCCTTGAAATGATCCAGGTCAAGGAATAACAACGCAATTCGTCTATTACTGCTTTGCGCCAGAGAGATTTCGTGCTCAAACCGTTCCTTGAACAGAGACCGGTTGGGAAGATTGGTCAGTACATCGTAGTACGCCAGTTGCTTGAGTTCCTGTTCCGTTTGTTTCTGGTGGCTGATATCTGTGGAAATCGCCACATAATGAGTCAACTGGCCTCGCTGGTCAGTGACAGCATTGATGCTGAGCAGCATCGGACAGAGTTCGCCATTTTTTCGGCGATCCCATATTTCTCCTTTCCACTCGCCTTCATTCAACAACGATTGCCACATCCGTTTGTAAAACGGCTGATCGTGCAGCTTTGATTTGAACGCACGGGGATTTCGGCCAAGAATTTCGGAGCGCGCATAACCGGACATTGAGCAAAATGCCGCATTGACCTCAAGAATAGTGCCCTGCGGATCGGTAATGAAAATCGCCTCGCTGCTATTCTCGAAGACTTTGGCACTTAGTCGCAATTGAGTTTCCCGATTTTTTAATTCGGAGATATTTAAAGCCGTCACAACAGCGCCTTCCAGTTTTCCCTGCTCCGAATGCAGCAAACTGCTCTTCAACCAATAGATAAGGTTTGTGTTGCCCCTGTTTTTGCCTAACAGCTCATGCTCACAGGTATAGTATCCGTTAAGCCGGACAGTTTCCAACAGCACCGATCGAACCGGCCAGGGCAAAGACGGCAATTGTTCGGCAAGTTGCAGCCGTTCGAGAGGCGTCAGCAATTCGTCGACGCAGGTTCCCAGCAATTCGTCTTCGCTATACTCGAGCTCGCGCTCCACCGCCGTATTCAGTTGCAGAATCCGGCCTTCGGTATCGATAACAATCAGGAGATCTTCAATGGTATCCATAACGCGGTCAACAAAGCGGCTGAAAGTCTGCTGCTGAAGCACCTTTTCCTTGAGCATTAACTTTTGCTGTTCCGATTCGCGAAGCATGGCATCCATGCTTTGTGTTATGACGCGAATTTGCTGTTCCTGTTTCAGGGTAGCCAGCCGCAGCTTATCGATTTCCTCCCGCAGTTGAAGCACTGTTTCGTTATCCTCGTTGCCGGAAATAATTTCGGTGCGGTTTTCAGCTGTTTCAAACCGGCTGGTTTCATTCTGGGATACCAGAAATTGACCGTCGCGTTCCTTGACACAAAGATCGGAAATCTTCAAATCGATGCGTTGGCTATGCGCCGGACAAACAAGGAGATTTCCATCGACCAGCGGACAATGCGTCAGATCGTAGCCTTCATGAGAGCAGCGGGCGGGGGCAACCTGAAATTCGCCATCGATGTTAAAAATCAGAATATCAATAGGATGATGTTCGCCGGATAATTGCAATCGGCCTTTCCAGCGCGGCGGATCCGCCAAGTCGATGAATGTTAGCGATTCAACAAGGGCGTCACGAAGATTTTGACCTTTATGACTCATTCCGAAAGAAGACCGCGTATCAAGTGGACGGTTTTGGCTACGGCCTGCTCGGTTTTATCGGAGAGACCCGGGGAAAAGGAGCTAACGGCGGCTATTTCGACCCCCACGATGAGAATATCCGGCAGCGGGTCCCTGATAACTTTAAGAGCCTCCAGCAGATACGGCAGCCCCAGGCCGTGGCCGGTGAGCTGTTCCGGCCGGTCAGCCAAGTCATCCGGCCTTAGCAGGAATACTTCCCCAACACTCCCGAAGTTGGCCAGAGCATCGACCAGGATCACCTGCCTGCACTCCTCAAGAAACCGCAGTGCATTGAGCCCTGCGATGCCTGCATTGAACAGCTCGACATCTTTCGGCCACATCAGTTGGCTGAGCTGGGCATAGATTCGGCCGCCGAAGCCGTCATCCCCGTGCAAGTCGTTGCCAAAACAAATGATGTGTCGGTCAGCCATAGCTTAAGGCCATACGGTAATGCGTTTGCCCGTGTCGAGTACATGCACGGTACAGACCAGACAGGGATCGTGGGAGCGGATAATATGGCCGATTTCCACCGGATCGTCCGGATCTTCAACGGTCAAGCCAAGCAAACTGCTTTCCCAATGCCCTCGCCTGCCTTCGCTGTCTTTAGGCGATGCATTCCAGGCGGTTGGCGTAACGACTTGATAGCGGCTAATAGCGCCGTCGGTGATTTGCACCCAGTGACCCAATGCACCGCGCGCCGCCGTCACTAGCCCAAAACCTTCCCCGTCGGGGATTTCTTCCTTGCCAGGAGAGATCATATGCGGGTCGTTAAGATGTGCGGCCAGTTCGTGCAACGTTTCGCGCATTTTATGCAACAGCCGGGCAGTGCGGCGCAAGCGGGCGAGCTGACGCAACCAGGCATTGCCGCCCTCCGCCTGGTATAACGAGCTAATCAGCGGCTCGCCGTCGATTAACGCATCCGCCAAGGGGCCGGTTTGCACGACTTTATTTTGATAGCGGGGCGCTTTGCACCAGGTATAGCGGTCAGAATGGGGTTGATAATCCGGAATAGTTTGCCCCTGGAACGGATGACGCCCGCCCGGGTATGGCTGGAACCAGGAATAACGCACATGCTCGGTAATTTCCGCTTGCTCGAAAGGCTCGATATTGCCGGTATCGCCATTGAGAAAGCCGGCTCTGAACAAGTGCTTGCGCTGCGGGGAAAAAGCCCCGGCATCGTCCGGGTCGTCATAAGCGCCATAGCTGATCATATGCGGCGTGCCGAAGCCCACATGTTGCAGGCCTATGTCGCGGCTTATCAGCGTAAACATTCCGATGGCGCTGTCTGCATGGGCATCCTTCGCCGTTAGCCAGGTAAAAAATTCATCCGCGGATTGTAGCGCCAGCCAGGATTCCAGGTCTGTGCCGATAACGGTCTGTTCAAACCAGCGGGTCAGTTTATTAAGGATAGACAGACTGTCGATGATATGGCGGCTACTGGCAGGGGTAGTGACGCCGCCCGGCAACATATAAGAAGAATGCGGCCACTGGCCGCCAAACAACGCGATAATTTCGACCATATGCCGCGAATGCTCGAGGGCGCCGCGATGAACCCATCCTTTAAACGGCAGGAAAGCAGCCCGCGCTTTTTCATAAAACGGCCTATTAATGTATTTGGAATGACAAAAATCGGCAGTGAAGAACATGAAAGATTGCCGAAGATCGCTTTGCACCGTCTCGGCCATCAAGCACAGATTACGGATACGAATGGCTGCGGGCGGCACCGGGATACGGCCGATATGTTCCAGCGCCAGCACTGCGGCATTCAATTGCGCAGTGCCGCAAATACCGCAAATACGGGGCGTAATCACCAGAGAATCCTTGGGCTTGCGGCCCATCAGGATTTGTTCGAAGCCCCTGTACAGGGAGCCGATACACCGGGCATCAACGACTTTGTTATCTTCGAGTTCCAGTTGAAAATCGAGATCGCCCTCGACCCGGTTAAGGTCGATTTGAATGGTTCGTCTGGTCATGGTTAAGGGTCCATCTTCTTTTTCAGCACCCGCTCGGGAGCCGCGTCATGAGCCAGGCTTTTGTAGGCCATATAATTGGCCCGTTCCACGCCCAGCGGTAGATGGACCGGTATGGTGCCGATTTTTTCAGTCAAAAACAGATCCTGGTCCAAAGGAAAATCAGGCGAAGTACAGCCGAAACACGGTACTCCTGCCCGGGTCTTGCTGCTGCGGCCATTCCAAAGCTCGGTGTTGCAGATGGACATCGTGACCGGTCCCTGACACCCCAGATTGAAGAACATGCAGGCCTTACCGCCAAACTCAGTGTCTTCTACGTCGTACTCATGATATTCGTTGCGAGTGCAGCCTTGATGCACAGTAGAATTAAAAAACGCCTTGGGACGGTTAAGATGATCGAGCTCTACCGGAAGCCCGGATGCCAGCATGGCCAGCGTTTTGGTCATGGCATTGGGATGTGCCGGGCAACCCGAGAGATTGATGACCGGCAGGCCGTTGCGAGAGCGCCATTCAATCGGCAATAAACCGCCGGGGGATTGTTTGTCGAACTGCAAACCGAGGCAATCGGTCGGGTTGGGCGGCGCGGCATGAACACCGCCGTATGACGCGCAAGTGCCCAGCGCCACCACGTATCCAGCCTTTTCAGCCAGTTCGCTGACCAGGCTCATTTTGGAACGCCCGCGATACGGGTCGTACATGCCCGAACCATTGGGGCCGGTAATAATGCTGCCTTCAATGCATAAAATATCGAGGGCTTGTTGATCCGCAATGATCGCCTCGATCAAGCCATCCAGCCTGCTCATCGGCTCTATGGACAGGGACGGTTGCCAGAGCATGTCAATGCCGTATTCATCCACGAGTTCTTCAAGCGATGGACTGTCCGCACACAGAATCGACATGGTGTCGCCGCCGCAGGAGCCGGTTTGTAACCAAAGTAATGTCGTCATAAAAATCTTAGTGATATGCCGTAGTGCATGCGGCGTTCGTGAATAAGTAACTGTTCCCTAGTAAAAGCCACAACCTAAACCCCGCACGCTACTACCGGAAAGCGCATTAAAAACTCAAAAACATACGCCATTAAATCATAAAAAATCCATTTGCGGACAAGCCCAGCATGGCTTGATTATCCGGCAAACCAAACAGCCAAAGGGAGCGGCTTCAAGTTAGCCTTCCGCCCGAGCGAAGAAGCCGGCCGCTATATTAACCTCTATCTCCTCCGCTGTCGTCAAATTCGCTTGTTGGGCCAAATTACGACTTATCATTTAAAGTGAATTAGCATTATTGGCGCCGAATAAGACTTATAACCGGAAAACGGCTTGTAATATTTATTACTAATCGGCGTTGAACCTTTCAGACAAAAGCCGTAATTTGTAAAAATATCGACAGGATACAAGTTATCCCCTGAAAAGTTTAGATACTCTTTTATTGTAAAAGCGGCAAAATTTAGAAGCCGTTTTCCAGTTTACACAAAAATTATTACACCCTCGACGGCGTAGCAATACGCTGTCTCTACCCGACTTAATTTACAGAGAATACATTGAGAAAGCAGATTAATCTTTCTTGTAAAACGTCGCCAGATGTTCGTTCAGGATGCGGCGAATCTCTTCAATGACTTCAGGCTGACCCTGGGAGGAGTGGCTCCAACGCACGACCAGCTCGGAGACTGCCTCATCAATGTGAGCACTCCGATAAGTAACCACACCGTCATCCCCCTCTTCTTTCGGCCCGTCACCCTCCACAGCTATAATCGAGTGGGCCTTAATGCGGGGCATGACCGGAATCGTTTCCAGAATTTTCAAGGCTGGGTTGTTCGGGCTCATGTTGTCGACCGCCGTCGGAGGGCTACTCATCGCCGCTGCCAACTTTTCGTCGCTGATCGTCCCGGCGGCTTGCGCGAGCTCGCCGAGCACCGCTCTTGGCAGGCTAATAAGCTTGGCAGCAAGACCGGTAATCACACGCCGAGCCGCTAACATGGCTCCGTGGTGCGGCGTGGAAATAAACACGACACGCTCCACGAAAGGCAAGGGCTTGAAGAACATCGACCGCCGAAGAAGCGTGCGTATCTCGGGATTAACCAGGACCTCATCGAGCGGCTTATTGCTGACGCGATCCCAGAGTCGGGTCCCGCTGTCGATCGCAGTCAGCTTGGTCAACAACCCGCCCTGGCTATGGCCAATCACCACCATGCGCTGCAACGTCGTGTCTTTTCCCTCCGGATCGAACTCCTGGACTGCATTCGTCAACGCAGTCCGCAACAGACCGGCCGAGTAGCCGATAGGGTTGCCGCTGTCGTACAGAAAGACCCATATCTGGAAGCGTTTGCGGATGATCGGATCGCCCTGGAGTTCGTTGATCAGTTCGGCCCAGCGCGCGGGGCTCGATGCCGTCCCATGCACCAGCACCACGGGAATCTTTCCGGCCCGGTGAGGTTGCAGCGTGAACAGCCCATCCTGGGTTCTATCTTCCGACTTCAAATCGGACATCAGACCTGAGATAAACCCTCCACGGAAAAAGGCACTGATCTCCATACTGTAGAGAGGGCTATCATTCAGCTGATAGGCCAGTGCTGCCGTCGGGTCGAACTCGATGGGTTGCAGTCGGCCGTCATCAACCGCGACCGTCTCGGCCTGGTCCGAAGCATACAGTTCCAGACGCCCGCTGAGTTTCCCACCGGCCAGGTTTGCACGCGCATGCTCAAAACGCAGCAACGCAGTGACCGGGACTTGAGTGCGGGGGCCGAGACGTTCCGAGCCGATCACTTTCTCCCCCTTCTGCCTTGCAGCAAGGCTGGCAGTCAGAGAAGCGCCGAGTCCGGGGTTGCGGTAGCGATTCCTGAGGCCATGAACCGCCAAGGTGCTGGTTGAGATAAAGTGGTCAAGCCGGTATCCGCCCCACGTTAGACCTGATTTATCAAGCGTTACCTGTAGCGTCCCGAACGGCAGCTTATACTCTCCTGGCTCCAGTCGCACTTCATGGTCGTCTTCATCACCAGGTGCGGCCAGTCCCTGAGCGACACCTTGGTTGTAGAGATCATAGGCCAACCGAAATCGGGGATCTGAAGGTTTCAGCAGCACCTCGTTGTCGTCGCCAGGTAACAGAAGGGCCCAGGCATAAACGGCTGAAGCCAGGAAATAGGCGCGATCGCCGGTACGCTCAGCATGAAGGAAGGACAACTCTGCCAGTGCAAAAAGTCGATCATCGTCACCAGTAGGCTTTAGCGCGGCATGGAGCTCGGCAAGCACTCTAGATGGCTCTGCCTCGAACCGATCAAGCAGACCGTTACGCCTGAGTACCTTTTGCGAGGCATCCGACGGCTGCCCTACCGAGAGCACGCTTTCTGTTTGCAGACGATAACCGGTTTGGATATCTACATTCTTGACACCAACCGGATTAGCGCATCCGGAGACTATCAGCGCGAGTCCACTGACCAATACAATTTCAATGATGGTTACGTTGAAATGGAGCCGCTTTAGCAAAGAGGCCGCACTCGCCATAACAACAGCCAAGACTTCAGAAGATTGTAGGCCAATGTCTATCCCAGGCCTTGCAGTTATCTTTTTTACCCGCTTCATCGTTTCCATTATCGAAATTGAAGTCGGGCAACAGCTTCACAGTTGCCCGACATTGCGGCGCAAAATCAGTAACGTCTCACGCAGGTTATTTGTTATTCAGGCATCACAGGAAGTGCAGAACCGATTTTCACGTCGCTAGTTCCTTGCAAAATGCTTTCTACTTGCACAAAACGAGCAGCAATGGTTTTCGATGTTGCTTTTGCGATTTTGCCATAATACTTTTCAAGTAGTGCCGTGCGGTTTTTACGGAAATTAAACACACGTTTGATCAGTTTATCTGCTTCATCACCCTTGATGCTGTCAATCTTGGCCGCATAATCACTGATGGTTGCTAGACGTTGGTCATTTAATTTTTTCAATTCAGTGTCATAAAGATAGTATTGGTCCAGAAACTTTTTTTCTTGTTCTGGGGGCAGTTTCATCGCTTTCTTGATGAAGTCCAATTTCTCCATACGCAGACCGAAACGGAACATGTCTAATTGCCTTCCTTCGTCAGCCGCTGCTCCAACTGTGCCTGCTTCTTTCACAGCTTTATCATGCTCTTCGACGGGTTTAGTTTCTTCTGCTTGTGCTTGTGCGATATTTATCGATGGAGGGATAACAGCGGCAATGGTAAAAATAAGGGCTAGGTCTTTATATTTCATCGGAAACTCCTAAATTTTAATAGTGAATTGCGAATGTATAACAAGAGTTAAAAATTAACTCTTGTTTTGAAAATGAATTCGTGATGCAAATTGCAATGAGGGTATAAATATAAGTTTATGAAAAACTGGACGTTTATTTACAATCTATGACCTTTCCGTTAGATAGGCCTCATTTGAATACGCTCGAAGGGATCCGCCCGTCATTTCGACTTGATATCCCGAGCGGTCTCCCGACTCTTCTGCTTGACCTCCCGTTTATCCTGACGGCATTCCGGACGGCTCTTCTCGTCTCCCTCCTTACATACATCCTTGGCATCGCGAGCTTTCTCGCGGCCACCCTGCTTAGTGTCCCGTGACTCCTGTCGCTCATTACTTCGTTCACCCATGTCTTCCGAATAGCTCGGAGCCGAGGTAGCGAGCAGTCCAGTAGTAATAATTAGGGTTGTCATGACATCTTTAAAAGCGTTTTTTTTATTCATGCTCTTTGTCCTCTGAATTTGGAATCGGCTTTAGTAAGCTATTGATAAGGTAACCCGATCCTACGGCATCGGCTATTGGCCTTTAGTCCAATAGCTAAGGTTTCGCAACGTGTTAATAAAATTTGTTAATAATGGCAAGGTTCTGTTGACATTTAGTTGCTCATCCCAAGTTCTATGGATTTGGTGAGCGGCATGTCAAATAGATCGGAACTGAGCGATGAAGAATGGCGAACTCCATGCGAATCAGGCATTAATGATTGGGGGTACAGGTGGGGAGTAGTAAAAACCAACTCATTGCGGAGCCTTGCGGATACGTTCCGAGAAATCAGCCGCTTGATCGGCCTGATGCGCCGCATTATTAATATGTACGTGCTGTTGCAACTCAGTGAAAGGTAAGCGTTGATCAATGCGTCCATTCTCATAGAGGTATTCCGGCACGTAACCGCTTATCAGAATTTTCCAGGAAAAAGGCAGGTGCTCTGGATTAATCCTGGAATGCAGCCATATCGTGGTGGTGCAATTTTCGGTTAACGTATTATAAAAAGCCGGACTTTCATATAGCTTATTGATATCTTTGAAATAATCCAAAAACAAGCGCTTGGCGTTTTCCTTTGGTGCAAGTAAGCGATAAAGGTAAACCTCTTCCTGAGGATTTTGACGATAGTTGGTGCGCAAACGGATGATGTCGCGCTCATCCGCAACGATGTAGATCAACTCATATTGCCGAAAAAAGCCCTTTATCGTCGAATAACCTTCGTTTTTTTCCTTGCGCGCTTCGATCGAGACGGCGAGATGATTACCTTTGCCAAAATTAAAACTGATGATGGTGTGCGCAATAGCCGGCCCCATCCAATACACCGCAAAAAGGTCCACGCCTTCAAGCTTATCTAAATCAAAGGTTTTAGTGTAATAGCCCGGCTGATAATCAAATTCACTCTTGTAATCAAAATTACGAATATTATGGACCGTCACTAAATGATCCTGAAACGTTGCGTATGACAGCTTTTCAACATCGCTTTGCCATTGGCGATCGTTTGAAGGCCTAATATTTAGCCACCAGACGAGTATGGCAATAAACAAGACACTATGGATGATTAATAAACGAGAACGCCACGCTGGAATCGCTAATGAAATTAATGCCAGTAATCCGGAAATAGCAAACATGACCGCCAAAACGGTCCGAAACAGACTGATCCGTGAATCGCCAAAATAAAGGGCGCAAACACCCCAGCCGGTGGCAACAATGAGTACCACTATCATCGGTAGCAATTTGATAATACTAATTGTCATATTTAAGGAAAAAGCCATACGGCAGTTTTAAATCGGATGCGCTGTTCATAGCTTTGGGTAACACCTTGGATTAAAGCTGAGTTGAGCAGCTTGTCTGCTCAAACGAAACTTATGCCCTTTGGGTATAAGTAGCCGTTTATAAAAAACTGCTGCAACCTGCGCCCGCTTCGCTCCGAGATCGCGTCCATTAACGCTACGCTTTATTTCAGACACAACAGCGACGTTGCAAACTCAGCCTTGATCAGCTCTGCTTTGGGATTTTTCTAGGTAATAGCGGCTGCCCAGCGTGTTCTGCACTTGTTGGCAGCCAAATTTCAATAGCTGACTGACCAGTAAATTTAACGGCCGTAAGGTTTTCGTGGTGTGTGAAACAGGCGGCTTTAGGATGATAGCTCCGACAACCTCAAAATATTCTCTTCCGGCAAGTGTGCAAAGATGGCTGTCCAGAACACCGTGTGCCCAAGCCACTTTTCTGTTCAAGCAGGATCTCTGCCTTGGCTTAACAATATAAAATACCGATTAAACAAACCATTAGTACGGATACTTAGGGTGATGGTGGCTACATCTACAGCCCTTCGCCCCATCGATACTGCAAGCGATGCCGACGGTATCGAAGTTTCTACCGGCGCTGAAGTTCAAAAAATTTAAAACCGCTTTGCATCCAACACTCCTACAGCGTAATCCCATTTAAATGTTGCCTTCTCTAATTTACAAATAGACTTTACCTTAAGCACATCAAGACAAGTATTTGTAAGTAGCGGTACGTATTTACTATGGTTAGCAGAAAGGAAATACTTTAATTAGATCAGGCACTTTCAAGCTGCGATAGGCAGATTGCTAGCAAAGGTGCGATTGTCAATCACCTCATCGTTTAAATCGCTCAACATTATCTGATCACACCGATGATTGAGGGTCTGCGAACCCTATTTAGGCATTACTAAACACGAGACTGGCGAGCGGAACACCCCGAAAATGAAACGCGAAAACTTGAATCTACCAACTTGGATCATGCGTTTAACAAGAAATACAATCTTTTTTTCCAAGTCAGTTTTGATACACGATAACGTCACTGAGTTGCTTATCAATAAGAAAAAATTGACGATATTCATGCCGGCATACAGGTTTGCCTCTCTGCCCATAAAGTTATTCAATGGCCTATTGGATAACAGTATGACATCCCAGCATCTCACTGCGCGGTTTCTACTTCCGGCCGCCGAAGTAGCGTGTGATCCAGAAAGTTCGACGGTCTTTCAATGAGCCGGATGACTGTACTATGGTCCATGCTGGCGTCCACATCCTTGGCCTTTGCGCTACTGCATCTTTTTATCTGGGCCAAAGGCATACAGCCATGGGCGAATTTATCGTTTGCAACCGCCGCTATCGCTATCGCAGTCATCACCGGCATGGAATTAATGGCCATGCGGACGACGTCCATCGAGCAAATGGCGCTAATTCTGCGTTGGGCCCACCTTCCCCTTCTCGTCCTATGGCTGGCAATTATTTGCTTCGTGCGCTGTTACTTCGATGCCGGACGCTCCTGGCTGGCCTGGCTGGCAGTGGGTTTGCGCGCAGTTGCGCTCATCCTGAGTTTCTCCACCGGACAGAACCTTTTTTTTGACCAGATCACCGGTCTCAAACAGGTCGCAGTTTTGGGCAGCGAAACGATATCCATCGCCCAAGGCTCGCTCAATCCTTGGTATGTAGTCGGTCCGCTCAGCACCGTGGTGCTTGCGGCGTTTGTGCTGGATGCCGCATTCACCCTATGGCGCGGGGGGACGGATACGGGCCGCCGCCGTGCTATCGTGTTCAGCAGCAGCATCATATTCTTCCTGTTGACAGGGACCTGCCATAGTGCGCTGGTGAATGCCGGAGTTATCAATTCGCCCTATATCGTCGGCCTTTCCTTCATGCCTATTCTTCTCGCTATGTCCTATGAACTGAGTTTCGACCTGTTGCATTCGGCGCAGTTGTCTGATCAGTTGCAGGATAGTGAAGCTGAATTGCGACTCAGCAAGCAACGCATGAGAGTGGCGGCAAGATCCGGGGAACTGAGAATGTGGGAGTGGGACATTGTCCCTGATGAAATTTGGAGCACGGATGATGACCCAAGGTTATACGGAATCTCTGAGCCACAGAAAATCAGTTTCGAGCATTTTCTGAACATTCTTTATGAGGAGGATCGCGAGCAGGTCAGGCACTCAGTGGAAAGATCGTTTATCAAGGGAAACGGCCATTATGAGAGCGAATTCCGCATTACGATGCCGGATGGCCAGGTACACTGGTTTAATTCCCGCGGCCGCATCGAATTCAGTGAGGACGATCAGCCGCTCCGCATGCTGGGTGTTACGATCGATATTACCCGGCGCAAGCAGGCGGAATTGGCTGTGCAGCAGCAACGTAACGAACTGACGCACCTTTCGCGCGTGACTACGTTAGGCGAACTATCCGGTTCGCTGGCGCATGAATTGAACCAGCCGCTGGCGGCCATCCTCAGCAACGCCCAGGCCGCCCAGCGCTTCCTAGCTCATGGCAATACCGATCTTGCCGAGATCCAGGACATCCTCAAGGACATTGTGAACGAGGATAAACGCGCCGTCGAAGTTATCCAGCGTTTACGTCTATTACTCAAGAAAGGCGAGGTGCAACATCTTCCGGTTAACCTGAATAAGATCGTGGAAGAAGTCTTAAAAATAATTAGCAGCGATTTGGTGAATCACAATATTAACGTAAACATCGACCTCGCCAAGAAGTTGCCGGCCGTCATTGGCGACCGCGTGCAACTCCAGCAAGTCTTGCTTAACCTGATCATGAATGCCTGTGAAGCCATGTCCCATACCAATGCAGACAGACGCCGGCTGTTTGTCCACACCGAACAGAACGGCATTGATAAGGTACAAGTGTCCGTCGGCGATCAGGGCCCGGGAATTCCCTCTGAAAGCCTGGGGAACATCTTTGAGCCGTTCTTCACTACCAAATTGCAAGGTATGGGTTTGGGACTCCCTATTTGCCGCACCATCATCACCGCCCACGGCGGACAACTCTGGGCCACCAACAACACGCCCCGCGGCGCCGTCTTTCATTTCAAGCTGCCGACATCCCCTGGAGAAAGCGCATGAACGAATCCGCGCCCACCGTGCTGGTAGTCGACGACGATCCATCCGTGTTGAAATCCCTGGCACGTCTGCTGCGTTCGAACGAAATGAACGTTGCCACATTTGCTTCGCCGCAAGAATTTCTTGATCAATCCGAACCGTTCATTCACGGTTGTCTGGTACTCGATATCGCCATGCCCAATTTCAATGGCCTGGAACTGCAACAGGAACTTGCCGCCCGGGATAATGAATTACCGGTCATTTTTCTGACCGGCCATGGCGATATTCCGATGAGCGTACAAGCAATGAAACAAGGCGCCATCGATTTTCTGACCAAGCCGGTGCATGACCAGGATTTGATCGAAGCCATTCATGCCGCCATCGAAACAAACCGCATGAACCGACGGGCTCACGACGAACTGAACGAAATCCGGAAGAAGCTGTCGACGCTGACGCCGCGCGAGCGGGAAGTTCTGGATCATGTAGTTTCCGGCAGGCTAAACAAGCAAATTGCGGCCGACCTCGGAACTGTGGAAAAAACGATCAAAGTCCACCGCGCTCATCTGATGACGAAATTAAAAGTCCGTTCATTGGCCGATCTGGTGCGCCTGGCCGAACGGGCGGGAATTAAGTCCATAGCGCCGAATCGACACGACGGTCAAACTTGAATAACCAGCATTCTCAAAATTTATGTGCCTGCGCGAATCGACAAATCATGTGACTGTCCGTAATTCCCCTCCCGGATCGGCTTCCCTACCATTACCACGGCTATAGGTTGCGATGCCGCATCAGGCTGCGCGGAATCAATACATCGAAGAGACTGGAATTCTTGAGTCGACCAATTAAATCAACTACCGGGCTATGCCTTCAAAAACTCTTTTGCGTCATCAGTTCCCGTCTTGAAAACGAAACCTTTGAACGCATCCTGCATTGCCTGAGCGGGGACATCGCCTTACGCAATGACATCGGTATCGATGTCTTCCAAGCCTTTTTCATTGATAAACTGAATAATCTTGGATGGCGTCGCCGGTAAATAAATCACAAGGCTTGCCACCAACTCTTTTTCGTCACCCTCCGTAACATCGAAGGAAATGATTTTACCCTGATCCAGATTCATGAGCGCCTTCTGGTCGATACCGGGTAATTACATTAACTCCTGCGCATCCGGAAGGTTTCCGGCATGGACTGAAAAAATACCGGACAAGCCGATCATAAGGACTATCCGGCTGCATAACTTCTTAATTGCTGTTTTCTTTTGATCTGACATGCTTATTACCTAAAATTCTGCATCTACACTTTGAACAGTGGAAGTAAGATTTGGCTGATTCAATTATCAATTGGATTAGTTTATACTTAGAAATAACGATTAGGTGCCTTGGTGTGCGGTTTGTGCGCCAGGGTGAAACGGGAAGTCCGGTGCGATTGGCGTTTAGTCTCTGTCAAATCCGGCGCAGCCCCCGCTGCTGTAAAACCTGATGAATCATCCATATGTCACTGTACGGTTAGTGCGGGAAGACGGATGATCCAAATGACGGTAAGCCAGAAGACCGGCCTAATCGAATGAAGGACACCGACTCCGGAGGGGAGCCGTATGCCAGTCATGCAGCGTTGGCTGTATTTGTGCATGCGAATTTTCTTATAGCAGTCGGCTCCAATCCCTTACCTTATCAGGAGACTCGACATGCTCGTTGAAACCCATTCCAGACACGCCCCACGCTTAGCCACTACACGCCTGATTTCTGCCTTATCAGCTATTGCGCTGGGATTTGCACTACTGCTGGCCGTCGGCTTTGCTCCAGTTGCCGAAGTCCATAACGCTACCCACGACACCCGCCACGCTACCGGTTTTCCTTGCCATTAGTGCCGGCATGTTCAAACGTATCGTGTTTTCTGCTGCGCTGGCCGGTACCTTGGCGGCGCTGTTTTTATCTGTGCTGCAGATTTTCTGGGTGACGCCGTTGATTCTTCAGGCGGAAACTTATGAAACAGCTGCTGAAGCAGTCTTTCATGAGTATAGCGCTGACCATGCACACGATGACATGGCCTGGCAACCGGAAGACGGCTGGCAGAGAACATTGGCCACCGCCAGCAGTAATATAGTGATGGCCGTCGGTTTTGCGTTAATGCTGACTGGCTTGTACACATTACGGAGTCCATCTGGAATATTGCAAGGTCTGGCCTGGGGATTGGCCGGCTACACGGTATTTTTTGCCGCTCCGGCCATAGGCCTGCCGCCGGATTTGCCGGGCACGACAGCCGCAGCGCTGACTGTAAGGCAATACTGGTGGCTGGGCGCGGCATTGTTTACTGCCGGCGGGCTTGGACTGGTTTTCCTGCAAGGCAACTGGTCGCTACGAATGACTGGCCTGCTGCTATTGCTGGTACCGCATCTGTTTGGTGCGCCACAGCCGGACACGGCTGAAAGTCTGGCGCCGGCACTATTACAAAGCCAGTTCCGCTGGGCCAGTGCCCTGAGTAATGCTGTGTTCTGGATGGTGTTAGGTGTGCTGTCGGCGCTGATGTTTAACCGTTTACAAGACAAAAGCGAATGAGTCTTTCAAATAAAACCGAAGGTGCCTATGGCCAAGTCTGGTTCGTTGGCGCAGGCCCCGGCGACCCTGAACTGATTACTGTAAAAGGCCAGCGTTTACTGCAGCAGGCCGGTGCCGTGCTCTATGCCGGCTCCCTGGTCAACGAGGCCGCTACTTTATACGCTCCTGCCTCCTGCCTGATCCGCGACTCAAAAGATATGACGCTCGAGGAAATTACCGGCTGGTTGATAGAGCAAGCGCGGCAACATAAAACCGTGGTGCGGCTGCAAACCGGAGATCCGGGGCTGTATGGCGCATTGGTCGAAATGGTGCAACCGCTCGATGCCACAGGCATAGCCTGGGCGGTGGTTCCAGGGGTTTCCTCGGCGATGGCATCCGCTGCCGCAGCCGGCGAAACGCTGACCCTGCCTGAAGTAACGCAAACCGTGATTCTAACCCGCGTGGCGGGGCGCACGCCGATGCCGGCAGGCGAAGAGCTGGAATCCTTGGCCTCGCATCACACTACCTTGTGTATTTTCCTGTCCATCACTCTACTGCCGGACGTGCAGCGCGCTTTGCTCGCCGCCGGCTGGGCCGAGGATGCGCCGATTCTGGTAGTGCAAAAAGCCAGCTGGCCGGGCGAAGAAAAAATTGTGCGCGGCACACTTAAAGATATTCGCGAGAAATGTCGCGCCGAAAAGATCAATAGCCAGGCGATGATTATAGCCAGTCCGGCACTGGGCGCTCGCCATTGGCCGGAAATTCACCATTCAAAACTCTACGATGCCGGATTTACGCATCGTTTTCGTAAAGCCGTCAAATCATGAAACAGGATATGAATAAGCAAACCATTTTATTGATCGGTCACGGCTCACGCGATCCGTCCGGCAATCTTGAAATCGAAGCCTTTGCCGAACAATGGCGCACCCGCCAGCCAGAGCGGCGCATAGAAGTCTGTTTTATCGAATTTGCCGAGGTGTTGATTGACGCAGGCTTGGACCGCGCGGCTCAGCACGGTGACCAGGTTGTCGTAGTGCCGTTGATTCTCAATGCCGCCGGCCACGTCAAAATGGAAATACCCGAGCATATCGAACATGCTCGTTTGCGGCATCCGCAGGTTGAGTTTATCTATTGTCGCCACTTGGGCGCCAGTGAGGACATTCTTGCTATTCTCAAGCGCAATCTGCGTAAAGCCTTGGCAAATCTGGACATGCCTGACCCGCGCAATACAGGCGTTATTCTGCTGGGACGCGGCTCTTCCGACCGGGTCGCCAATGGTGAAGTGGCTAAAATGGCGCGCTGGCTGTACGAAGAAGGTGAACATCCGATGGTCGACATCGCCTTTACCGGCATTACTCATCCGCGTCTGGAATCGGTGGTGCAACGCCAGGTCAAGCTGGAGATGCGGCAGATTGTGGTGCTGCCGTATTACTTGTTCACCGGCACGCTGATCGAGCGCATCCATCGCCAGATAGCTCGTTTGCAAAGCCAATATCCTCATATCCACTTTGCCCAGGCCGATTATCTGGGTTTTGAGGATGAAATTTACGCCTTGCTGGAACAGCGCATTCATGAAGCCACCGACACGAAATCTCCCGCCATGATGGAATGCGATGGTTGTAAATACCGCGAATTTGCCGCCGATCACGGTCATGTCCATCATCACGCATAACAGGCTACAGCATGAATAATATCGTCACCGAACAGCTCACCGACGCCGGTCGCCAGATCGAACACGATTCCTTTGCCATCGTCGACAATGAAGCCGGGCCGCACAGCTATAGCGAGCCGCAATGGCAGGTGGTGCGGCGCACCATCCATGCCACGGCGGATTTTGAATTCAACGGCCTGACCCGCTTTCATCCGGATGCGGTGGCCGCCGGTTTACAAGCGATTAGCCAAGGCGCGCCTATCGTCGCCGACGTGGAAATGATTTGTGTGGGGTTGTCCAAACCGCGCCTGGATTATTTTGGCGTCGTTACTCATCATTTCATCGCTGATGATGATGTGATTGCCCAGGCCAAGACCGAAAACAGCACCCGCGCCGTCCAAGCCATGCGTAAAGCACAACGGCAGCATTTGTTGGATGGCGGCATCGTCGCGATCGGCAATGCGCCGACTGCGCTACTGGAAGTAGTGCGCATGATAAACGACGGGCAGATCAAACCCGCACTGGTGATCGGCATGCCGGTGGGTTTTGTCTCGGCCGCCGAATCAAAAGCGGTGCTGAGCGAGATTAACGATATTCCCTGGATTGTCATTGACGGACGCAAGGGGGGCTCTACCTTGGTGGTGGCCGCAATTCACGCCTTACTGGCGCTAGCCGAAGCGCAACAAAGCGCGATTAGCTGATTTAAGTGATAGAAAAAAAAGCCAAAGGCACCCGCAAAGGCTACACCACCGGCGCTTGCTCCGCGGCGGCGGCGCGGGCGTCGGTATTGGGCCTGGTGGAAGGTATAGTGCCCGAGGCGGTCGATTGCGATTTGCCCAATGGTCAGCGGGTACGCTTTACGGTCAGCGATGGGCGTTGCGATAGCGATTTGGCTCACGCGGTCGTTATTAAGGATGCCGGTGATGATCCTGATGTCACCGACAAGGCTCCCATGACCGCCGATGTGCGGCTGTTGCCGGATGCGCCCGGCGTGGTGTTACTAAAAGGCGGCGAGGGTGTCGGCACTATTACCATGCAGGGCTTGGGCCTTGAAGTAGGCGGACCGGCTATCAATCCGGTGCCGCGGCGTAACATCGAAGCCAATGTGCGCAATGCAGCCGGCGCCTTGCTGGAGAGGGCGGGGCTGGAAGTGACCATTTCCGTGCCGGGCGGCGAAGAGATGGCGAAAAAAACCCTCAATTACCGCCTCGGTATCGTCGGCGGCATTTCCATACTCGGCACCACCGGCATCGTCCACCCCTACTCCACGGCGGCGTTTCGGGCCAGCGTGATTCAGGGCATCGAAGTAGCCGCCAATCAGGGGCAGGATACCGTGGTGCTGACTACGGGCGGACGCACCGAAAAATTCACTATGCGGGAACTGCCTGAGCTGGCGCCGGCCTGCTTCGTGCAGATGGGCGACTTTCTCAAATACGCGCTCGATACTGTCGTCAAATGCGGCATGCGAGAGGTGGTGATCGGCGGCATGGTCGGCAAGCTGACCAAAATTGCCCAGGGCGAGACCATCACCCATGCTAACCGCAGCGCGGTAGACACCGATTTATTGGCGGAAATTGCCGCCGAAATCGGTGCATCCGCCGAAGTCTGCGCCGACATCAGCCAGTCGGAAATGGCCCGCTATGCCAGCGAGCGCATGGAAGAACTGGGCTTGATTAACGAATTTTATGCGGCCCTGGGTCGGCGGGTCATCGCCACCTTGAGCCAGCGCTACACCGGCAAATTCCGCTTGCGGGTGCTGATGTGCGATTTTGACGGCAATAAACTGGCCGAAGTTGAAGGAGATGTTTGAGATGACCCACCCTTGCCGGATTATCGGCGTACTGGACAATGGCGCCGCAGGCTTAACGCCGGAAGCACTGGCACAGCTACGCGCCGCCGATGTAGTCATTGGCGGCCACCGTAGCCTGGAATTATTTGCCGATGAAATACGCGCCGATACCGAACGCCTCGATCTGACCGGCAATCTATCGCAAGTCCCCACGTGGATAAGCGCGGCGCGCGAAGCCGGCAAACAGGTGGCGGTGCTGGCGACCGGAGACCCTTTATGCCACGGCATCGCCAGTTTTCTGATCGGCAAGCTCGGCCGTGAAGGTGTGGACATACTGCCTAATCTTTCCATGCTGCAACTGGCCTGCGCAAAGCTGGGCTTGCCCTGGCAGAATGTCCGCATTGCTTCGGTGCATAGCCGTGATGCCGGCGAATGGACTATCGGCGCTACGCCGGAACACGGTTTATATCGCCTGCTGTCTGTGCTGCGCCAGTCCGATTTGATTGCCGTCTTCACCAGTCCGGAAAACGATCCGGCCCGCATCGCCCGGATGCTGCAAATCGAGTCGTTAGCGGACGAATTCGAGATGGCGGTGGCGGAATGCCTATTGCAGGATCGGGAACAGGTTTCTGATTGGCTGGCTATCGATGCTGCCGTTGGCCGCAGCTTTGCCGATCCTAATATCGTGCTGTTACGCCGACGCCAGCCTGTTGTACGTGAAGCCTTGTTTGGGCTGCCCGATGAGCGCTTCAACCAGCGCAAACCCGACAAAGGGCTGATTACCAAACGCGAAGTGCGCGCGGTGTCGCTGGCACGGATGGCTTTATTATCGGACAGCGTGGTGTGGGACATTGGCGCAGGCTCCGGCGCGGTCGGGCTGGAAGCGGCGCGGCTGTGTCCGCAAGGCCATGTCTATGCCATCGAAAAGAATGAAGCCGATGCCGCGATCGCCCTCAGCAACCGGGCCAGCCTGAGAATCAGCAATTATACGCTGCTGCATGGCCGCGCACCGGCCGGGCTGGAAAACTGGCCCGACCCGGATGCGGTGTTCATCGGCGGCTCCGGCGGGGAGTTGCGCGAACTGATCGCTCTGTGCCTGCGCCGACTGCGTCCAAACGGCAATCTGGTGATGAACTTCGCTACCCTCGAAAATATGGCCACAGCGGTCGATACATTGAAAGCAACGGGCGCGCAATGGGATGTGCTGCAACTGCAAGCCGCGCGCAGCAAGCCGATTTTGGACATGCACCGCATGCAGGCGGAAAACCCGATCTGGATCATCTGCGCCAGCTTGGGCGATTCAGTTTGCAGCGAGCAAACCTTGGAACAAAATGATGACTAAAGCACAAAATGGCCGACTATTCGGCGCATCGCTCGGCCCCGGTGATCCGGGACTGATTACCCTCCGTGTCTGGGAATTATTGCAATGCCCGGACGCCCACTGGACTTATCCGGTACGACGCAAGGATGCCGAAAGCCATGCACTACAAATCGTATTGCGCGCCGGGTTAACACTGCCTGAAGAACACTCGCCGTTGATTTTTCCGATGACCCACGATGCCGACATTCTGGCCGGTTACTGGCTGCGCGCCGCCGAAACAGTGCTGACCCGCGTGCGAGCCGGTCAGGATGTGCTGTTTCTGGTGGAAGGCGATGCCTCCACTTACTCGACTTTCGGTCATCTGGCCCGCACCGTGCGTGCGTTGGACGAAAGCATCGTCATCGAAACGATCCCCGGCGTGCCGTCGTTTAACGCTGCCGCAGCGCGGGTGGCAATGCCGCTGGCCGATACCGACGAAACCGTAGCGATTATCCCGGCCAGTTACGGCATCGCCATGATCGAACGCCTGCTCAATGACTTCGACACGCTGGTGCTGCTGAAAGTGAAGCCCTTGCTGGACGATATTCTCGATTTGCTGGAACGGCGCGCATTGTTGACTGATGCCGCTTTCGTCGAAAAGGCCGGTACCCCGCAAGAGCGCGTCGAGCGCGACGTGCTGCAATTGCGCGGGCAGAAAGTCAACTATCTGTCATTGCTGTTGGTGCGCAACCCTGATCGTCAGCGCGGCGAAATGATTCGCGGCTGCCGCAAAAAAACATCTGTATCTACTGAAGAGACTCTATGATCACACCATCACAACCCCGCGTCGCATTGGTAGCGATTACCAAGCACGGCTTATCCCAAGCCCTGCGTCTGGCCGCACAACTGCCGGATGCATGTCTGGCCGTATCGGAAAAATTCGCCGCCGACTTGCCTGCCATCAGCAATCCTGTTGAAGTGTTGCCCGGCGCACTGAGCGCCAATATGGGCGGCCTGTTTGCTCGTTATGACCAACTGGTGTTGTTCATCTCGCTGGGTGCGGTAGTACGGCTGATTGCGCCGCATCTCAAATCCAAGGACGTAGACCCCGGCGTGCTGGTGGTGGACGATGCCGCCCGCTATGTGATCCCGGTATTATCCGGGCACGTCGGCGGCGCCAATGCCTTTGCTGAATGTGTGGCCGCTTTGCTAAGTGCCGAAGCGGTGCTGACTACCGCCTCGGATGTCGGCAAAACTATTCCGGTGGATATTCTCGGTCGCGAACTGGGCTGGCAAGTGGAAGCGCCGAAAATCAACATCACCCGCGTTTCGGCGCATGTAGTCAACGAAGAACCCATCGCTTTCGTGCAGGAAGCGGGCGCCAAAAACTGGTGGACGCGGCCCACGCCATTGCCTGCCAATATTCATTTATTCGAAAGTTTCGACGCGGTGGATTTGTCACGATTCAAAGCGGTACTCTGGGTTACCCGCCGCGACATCGCCCCGGAACAATGGGAGCAGCTTGCCGAACGTTTGGTGGTGTATCGGCCGCCGGTCGGGCAAGACTGATGAAGGTTATGCTGGGGCTGGGCTGCGATCGCAATACGCCTTTAAGCACCTTGCGCGCAGCTGTGGAACAGGCACTGACCCTGATCGGATTGGATCAAACCGCCATCGCGGGCGCCGCCAGCATCGACAAGAAAAACGACGAGGCGGCTATTTTGCAATTGGCTGCCGAGCATGATTGGCCATTGTATTTCTTTACCGCGCAGCAATTGTCACAGGTGCCGGTGCCCAACCCTTCCGAAACTGTGCGCAAATACATGGGTACGCCTGCCGTCGCAGAGGCGGCGGCGTTGCTGGCGGCAGGCGTCGATATGCGCGCACTGCTACTGGAAAAATACAAATACCGCGGCGAGGATGGTAAGAACGCCACGGTTTCAATCGCAAGCATGAAAGAGAACGATAAATGAAGAAAGGTAAAATTCTGTTGGTCGGCTTCGGCCCCGGCGCGCCGGAACACATGACCTACCGGGCCCGCGCCGCCATCGCCGAGGCCGATGTGGTGATCGGCTATTCCACCTACATCAAACTGGTGCAAGAGCTACTGGAAGGCAAGGAAGTTGTTCGTAAGGGCATGACCGAGGAAATCGACCGCTGCATCGAAGCTTATGATCAGGCTTTGCTAGGCAAGACCGTAGCCTTGATTTCGTCCGGCGACATCGGCGTTTACGGCATGGCCGGACCGACTTACGAAGTGTTGTTGCAATCCGGCTGGACGCCAGACAGCGGCATCGCGGTGGAAGTGATACCCGGAGCCACCGCGCTGAACGCTTGCGCTGCGCTGGTCGGGGCACCTCTGACGCATGACTTTTGTTCGATTTCGCTGTCGGACCTGCTCACGCCCTGGCCGACCATCGTCAAGCGCCTGGAAGCGGCGGCGCGCGGTGATTTCGTTGTGGCGCTGTATAACCCCAAAAGCGGCCGACGCACCGGGCAGATCGTCGAAGCGCAACGCATCCTGCTGTTGCATCGCAGCCCGGAAACCCCGGTCGCCATCGTCAAATCCGGCTATCGTAACCGTCAGGCGATCCAAATGACCTCGCTGGCGCAGATGGCTGATTGTGAGATCGGCATGCTGTGCACGGTACTGATCGGCAATAGCAGCACTTTCGTCCGCGAAGGTCTGATGATCACCCCGCGCGGATATGCCAACAAATACGATAGCCTGACCGGCGAAGCGAAAAGCGGCGAACAAGCGGGTCGTTCGTTAAGCATGGGGTTGATAGGCTGGCATGCCTGTGTGCGCAAATATTTGCGTGAAAATCCGACTGTTACGCCGCGGGAGGCGGCCGCGCATTTCGACGTGCCGCTGGGCGAAATTCTGGCCGCCATTGCCTCGGCCCAGTCCGGCGATGATGCGGGCGATAGGCAAGCTCGCTGGGTTGCCGGTCACCACGTCGATGCGGTACTGAATACTGCCAATGACTGGGGCCGGCTGCGGGCCGTGGTACGTAGCGAGGCCGGCGCGGTGGCCGAGCTGCTGTTGGAAGCCAAGGATTTCATCCGACGCGGAGACTGGCTTAACTTGACCAATGAGTATTGCCATTTGCATGTCGACAGGCAGCACATCGTTAGCGCCTGGTTTCTAAGCCAAGGCGATAGACAGCATGGCGTCTATTGGGTGGATGGGCACGGCGCACTGGTTTTTTCGCTGCTGCTGGTTAAGGTTGGCGAAGCATTCGATGGAACCTCGCTTAATGCTTACCGCAACGCCTGTGATCAATATGGCCAAGCCATTGTGATGGTTGAAGATATGGAAACTGAAGAGGTAGCGGGCGATGAATGACAGGGTGATACCGGAAAAACCCAAAATGGGCGACTACAAACGCCATTTGCTGGTGTGCACCGGCCCGCGCTGTACGCTGGATGGCGAATCCCAAGCGTTGTTCGAAAGCTTAGGGGCTAAATTTAAGGCAGTCGGGTTGGATCAGGGCGCGTTGAGGGTCAAGCGCAGCCGAGTATCGTGTTTCGCCACCTGTAAAGCGGGACCGATAGTCTGCGTGCAACCGGACGGCGTCTGGTATTACAACGTTAACGATGCCAATCTTGATCGCATCATTCAGCAACACTTGATCGGCGGCGAGCCGGTAGCCGAGCTGGTTTTCCATCAAGGGCCTGGTTGCAGTGAAGGCTGATACCGTAGATTGTCGGCCATAATGTATTATTACAAGCCAGCTTATTCGCTGGTTTGCAGCTAGCCAATGTGCCGCCCTATTGTCTTCGCCGAAGCTTGAGCTTTTGCTCATCGCCGTGGCTCGTGATTGAGCGTTTGCTTTTTGTATCAGCAGAACCTCGATTGTTTGCGTGATATGAGCGCCCAGCTGGCGTTCTTTCCGCGATTGGCGTAATTTGAATGGCGGCTTTTGAAAAATCTGACCGGCTGGTTTTGGCCGAACTGAGACCGTCAGTGTCAGTTTCAATCCAAACAAATGTTTTGAAACTGTCAGATCAAGTTCACAGTTTTACACCTTAGTCAACAAACATGGATTGAGCATTGTCTTCCGATAACCAGGCTTTCGCCTCGGCAAGTTGATTTTTTGGAAAAAATTCGATGGCCGTTTTACGCATTTGTTTACCCATAAACATGAAGACGTCCTCTTTCCATTTCTCGTCACCGACAAATGCGACCTTCGAAATTTGGTTGCCGTCCTCCGTTAAAAAAAAGGAATTCTCCCAGCCGGGTTCCTTGCTCCAACCTTGAAAATCCTCTAGTTCAATTAAACCCCGAAACTGACCGAACCGTTCCAAACTCAACTTAGCCATAGATTGAAGCTTCTGAAATTCACCGACAGTCAGTTTGTCGCTGAGCCTGATCCAGTTCTCGCTATCAAGAGATTTGATGAGTCGAAAGGTCATATTAGATCCTAATTTTATTTGGTAATGATTTTGCTGCTGCCGGAGGTGTCCTTACCATTGCAAGACTTCGTCATAATCCGACTGATGGTCAATTGAGCCGGCAGTGGGTTTACGCTCTACGACCGAGAACCTCATCGATAGCGTCTAGCAGTACCTGACCATCAACCGGCTTACGCAAAAATGCTGCAATGCCCTGATTCATAGCGCGTTCGTATACTTCCTCGCTATCGTCACCGGTGATGATAATAACCGGCATCCTCCTGCCCAACCGAGCCAGGTTATCCAGAATCGAAAAACCGTTAATAGGCATCATGTTCAGGTCGAGCACGAGACAATCCGGCTGGCCGATTTCCAGAAAACTCAAGAAATCGGCGCCGTTAAGGAATGTTTTCGCGGTGAGCCCGGCTGAACGCAATAATCGCTCAAGACCCTTGCAAATGGACTCTTCGTCGTCAACAACGGCAATAAGTGTCTGATCACTATTCATGGTGAGGTCACTGTAACGAGTTCGGTTTATTGTCGCTATTGGACTTAGGTCTAATAGTGATGAATATTTGATGCAGCGGTTCAAACCTAGGACTCGATCTGGCGACTTCAAGATTAAGCAAATTTCTTCTTCAACCGCCAAAAAGCAACAACGGAAACCAGCGCCATTGCGCACGTAGAAACAATCAGTATCAAACCCAAAACCAAGGTTTGCCTGAACGTATAGTCCACCAATTCCTTGCCGCCGGCCTGGGTTTGACGTATCGCCGCGTCCAGCCGGGCTGATAGTAAGTCAAGCTTCGCGGAAGCCAGAGTCTGGTCGAAAGCTTGCAGCAATTTCACCAAGTCTTGCGCAGCGGTGTTGATCTGCGCTGCGGCGGCCGTGTAGTCGTTGATACGGAAAGGCTCGGCGTTCGGGTCCGATGGACGGGCTTGGAGTTGCCGCACTACATCTTGAAAGGTTTTTAGGGTGGCGGTGGACGCATTGGACATCTGCGTACCTGCGTCCAGTGCTTTCTCTGTCTGTGCGGCGAGGCTGGTGAGTCCCGGCTGTTGAGCTTCCAGGGCTTGGACGATCTGTTGACGCTCGTCGCTGATGAATCCGGGCAGACTCTCCGTCGTCTGGCTGAACCGGTCTGCCGATTCGGACAGTTGGGAGGTGTTGGCCAGCAGCGTTTCCATCTGAGGCATTTCCACTGTTTGTATGATCAGCAACTCGGTTTCCCAGCGAATCAAGGTCGGCATATGCCGGGTCAGGAACAAGCCGCGTTCCGCGAACAGCCGGGTATTGGCCAGTTCGCGAGTGGCGGGGTCAAGTCCCATCAATGGATCGATGGAGAGCAGATTGAAAACACTGCTGGTTATCCCTGGGCGGGAACTGCGGTTACTCTGCGCGACTTCGTACGCGAAGCTCAGCGCTCCGGTATCACTGGGCGACCGCACCGTCGGATGTTGTTCATGCCACGTTTTGATGGCGGCGCGCAGTTCCGAGAGCTGTTCTTCTTTTAGCGTCGTCGCGGCGATCCGCCAAATCTCCTTCTCTACCTGTTGCGAAGCGAGCAAATAAGGTTTGGCTGATTCGCCGTAGAGCTTGGGTATCCAATAATCCTCGACATTCATCCGATTCAAGCTGGCGAGGATGGCCATATCGATGAGATTGGCATACGTGTTGGCCCCGGTGGCGATGGCCAATATATCGTTGGTCGTATTGATGCGGCGCATCAGCAGGGTACGCCTTCGAGTGACCTTTTCATCTTCCCGCTGCAACTTGCCGATGGCGAGATTGAGCGATTCGATAGAATTGTCAGCAAACCGGAGCAACTGGGATTGCAGTTCGACGGGATCGGGCTCGTCTTCCTGGTTGAGCGACAATAGGGAGCGGATACCCTTTTCAGGCAACTCCAGAGTACCTTTGAGCAAATTGCAACCGCTCGCACCTAAGCCCAATGCGAGTAGCAGAACGACTTTTGACACCCATCTATGGGCACCCGGACAGGAAGGCTGATGCACTGCTCGCATGAAGGTATCGGCTCCTTAGGACATTTCTGATTATCGACAGCACCGTTGGATTATTACTCAATTCCCCTGAATCGTAACAACCGGCTGTTGAACTTTCTCCCCTGTCTCCGCCAGCGTCATGATGATCATCAGGAACGTAAAGATACCCTTTGACCTGTAGTCGCGGTCGTCAATCCAATACCAATAATCTCGATAGTTGATCGCAGCAAAAGTATCTTCCGGCTTCGACTTTTCCGCATGAATCCTGACCAAAGGCGGCAGTGACTGGGTTTCTGCCGTCTCTGTAATCTGCGGATAAGTACGACTTTCCGCAATGTGTTCGGGGGGGACTTCGACATTCGAACCCAGTAGATTCAAAATTTGGAATCCGGAACGCGTCTGCATCGCGATCGTGTCATCTTTTCCAGACACCGTGCCGCTTATGATCTTGAACTCTTGCAGATCGGATCGTAAGCCCAACAGTTTCCTGACCAGCACCCTATCGGCCTCAATTTCAGGTGGAAGATTCTTCTGACTGATGACCATGACCGTCCCCTCCTGCTTCGATTCCTTGGATATTTCCACCCTCAACCCGAGCGCACCCGAGCCCTGGAGACGCTGCAGGGCCGCCAACAACCTGACGAAATCGGGATCCGCCGCATGGCCTCGCGCTCCGCCTTTGCGATTCGAGATGCCGTTAATAGATTGCGCGCCAAGCTGTAAAAGCATATCTATGGGCCAGCCTTCTTGAGAAAGCCTTAATAAGTTCGGAGGCGGAACCGGCGTGATCATGACCTGAAGAAAATGCGCGCCCGTTAGCGGCGTGTAGGTGATGGTCGGGCGATCGGTGTAGGTTGCCGCGGACCCCAGGTTCAAGATATCGCCCACCGCACTGGCGCCATTCAGCGATGCCCCCACCGTCACGGCCCCCTGCAATTGGTAACCGCTGATGATTTGTCCCACATCCAGAAACACCGGTGTATCGGCGTAGCGCATCTTGACGATATTGAGCAGGGTTTGCTGTTTCCAGGAACTCGAGAGCACATTGATATAATCGAAGCGATCGCGATCCACGCTCGGCGGACCAAAACTCGTGCATCCCGGCAGATTGAGCGCGATGCTCGCCAACAGGAGTAAGCGGCCTAATGCGCTCCAAGCCAGGCTAGTATCCCGGTGCTTTAGACGTTTTAAAAGACTGTCAAACCAAGCCATGTTATTACTCTCCAACTTCCAAGTTGCCGATTCTGTTCTTTATGCTTAAAGAGCAATATTCATTGCCCGGATCACAACAAAATTCCCACCAAACGTTTAATCAGGTCTTCCAGGGAAATCATCGTCAAGGTCAATGGCAGCAACGGCACCAGTACTGCGACAACGGTTTGAAGCACAGCGGTTTTACCGAATGGAAACGGTCGCATTGTCTGTACTACCTCAAAGCTGCCTGCCATATCGTTCAAGGATTGAATATCGCCGCTGCCGACCAGGGGTTCATCCGGCGATGCTCCGCCGCGCAGCCATTTTTCGTCAAACTCACGAACATAGCGGTTTGCCAGCGCTCCGTACTCAAGCAATCCCTGCCGTCTCGCTTGCGCCAGACGGGGGGAGAACACGCACAAAGGGCCGAGCACGAGTAAGCAGAAAAAAACCACGACGGCTGCGATCTCCGGTTTAAAGTCCAATAGCGCTTTGCCATCATAGAAAATATGGTTGGCAATCAGGCCTGCCAGCAAAACGCCTTGAGACAGCAGTAAAGGCATAAACGCCGCCGCGCTTCCCCCAAGAAAACCCAGTCCTGCAGCGCGATCAGGATGCGTCGGCACGAGATGCAGATCCAGTCGGGAAACCTGCCACAGAAACCGCGCCCAGATGAAAATGCGAATAACCCAGCGATACGCAAGGAATTGATAAATAGGAATGCTGGCAAAGGCATACCAATACCCTGCCGGTGAATATGTCCGATGCCCATCCACGATGGTCGCATACCAGGTGTCCGATGCCAGCACCAGTTGACTCGACCAGAGATAATTCATAACCGTGAATACCAGGATAATCAGCAATACCTCGATCACTACCGAATTGCGCAAACGCATCGCAGAGTCGATCAGGGCTTCGAATTCCGGGAGGGATCGCTCCGGAACTATCCCGCGCTCGATAAATTGCCGGACAATCACCCTAATCCGCTGATGGACCACGAGCTCCGCGACCAACAGCAATGGCAAGGCCAGCAGAAAACGAACGTGTACATCCACGTCATAAATAAAAGGGACTTTAATAGCGCCGCCAAACGCTTCACCGGTCAATACCGAAAGCATCAGCAACGGCAACCAGGTTAGCAAGGAAAAGAAAATCATGCGGCGCTTGAGCAAACCCAGCGTATCCGTGGTTAGCCTCGCGCGGATAAAGAGCTGAAACAGCGGGCCACCCAATACCAGCGAAAAATCATCGGACTTTTTTTTATCGGCTGAATAATTCATCGGATTATCAAGGTTAAAAAGTCGTGATCATTCGGAAAACAGTGATCTGTAATTCCGGCTTAAGGTTCTTATTGGACGCTGTACCCCTTCCCCATCAAGCATGAACTAAAAGCTTGATCAAAGGCTTGAGACGAAGTATCGCTCTGTTGAGAACTCTGGCGGCGTTGCTGCCTTTGTTTGACCCCGCCGACAACAGCTCCGGCAGCTGCGGTAGATCCGGCTTCGTTTTGACGATGTTGTTGTTTAACATCGTCGTTAATATTGTCGTAGGCGCCGTGTTGCTGCCCTTGCACCTCAGCCTTGGCCGCACCCGCCATGGCGCCCGCTGCCGCGCCACGTGCCCGTCCACCGCTTGGCGGCGCGGCGGACTGGGTTTGTGCACCGGCGGACTGTTGTGCGATAGAAGTGCAATCTGCCTGATCCCTTTGAATCTGTTCCGGCGTTTGCCCCTTCATCGGCGTTATCGTGAGCGCCGAAACACCTGATGAAAATGCGGCTGCGAATATCAGCAGGCTTGAGCCCATTGTGAATGATAAATATCTGTGTTTCATGATTATTCCCCTACCCTAAAAGATTTAGTTATGGCTTAAGTCACTTCTTGGCTAATATCCTGGCGGCGCAGCTACCGGCGTATAAACAACGCCTGTACTACCGTATGCCTCGGTATACCAGGTAGACCCGCACTGATAATAATTCACGCCACTGACAACAGCTGTGTTGGGACTGCATGGCAGACTCGCAGCCCCAGTGGGCGGCGCGCTGTAAACGACTGTCGTAGATGGTGCTGTCGTTGTCGTTGTTTCTGATGATTCGCCGGCAGCATAACCGCCGATCGCACCCAGCGCGGCTGCTCCGACCGCTACGGCAGCGACTTCGCCATCATCCCAGTTGTCATCATCATAGTGATAATTGGACGGGTATGCTCCTTGCTGGTATTGCTGCGCGGTTTGTTGTCTCGTTTGCGCCCGATCCGTCGATCCTTGCTGGCGCGTGCTAGTCCGTGCTGTACTCCCTTCCTGGCGCTCCTCGACGTTTTGACTCGAGTATTGCTGCCGTTGGGTCTGATTCGCCGTCGAAGTCGACTGACGGCTCTGCTGGGTCGCCGCCCGGTTCGTCGAAGCGGTCTGCGCGGCCTGCGACCGGCTGGAAGCGCTGGATGCGGATGCCGCCGAACTTCCGGATCGTCCCGCGCCGGATGAAAAACTGCCGCTTGCGGCGGCGCCACTCCGTGAAAATCCGCCACCTCCACCAGCGGCCCTTCCCCCTCCGCCACCACCCCCACCGCCGCCACGGCCACGGGCGACGGCATCATCCATGGAGCCTGCGAGTAAAACGATTGCGGCCGTAATAGCCATCACTACAAAGTAAGGTTTGGTATTCATTTTTGTCCTCCGGATTGCTCTGGTTTTGTAGGTCCCTTGAGCGCTATTTGAGGCAACTGTGCGAGGAAGGCAATCTTCCGCGCCCCTTCGGGCGGGGTGAATGCGAACTGGTTATCCTGAATTTCCGGCGCGAGGTTCCAATCGGAAAACTGGGCCCGGAACGACGGCTGGCCCAGCGCATTCTTGTAGGTCAACACTATGCGGAGCGGTAACGGTTGGACGCCTGCCGGAATCCAGACCTGATAATCGACCGTTTCGGTACGTCCCGCCAAGTGATGGACCGGCGTTCCGTGAATAACATCTTTCTCCACATAGTCGAGTGCCTGCGTCCGGCGTTCGAGTTCGGCCGGTAACCGGCTGAGCAAGAGCGCGGCGAGCGGTAGCCGCATGTGCAGGTCCTTCAGGAAATAGGTGACTGCCTCGTCAATGCCGCCGGGTTTGGGCACCTGTGCATAGACGTTCTGTGTCGGGCTGAACGTGGTGATCTCCCTGCCGTCGTACATAACGAGATGCTTCTCGCCATCGCTATGTTCCACTTCGACGCGCAGCCCATTGGGCCGGCTGACGGTAATTTTCCGGCTCTCGCCGAATTCGATCTTCTGACCTGATTCCTGGAGCACTTCGTAACTGCTGCTAAGGTTCACGCTGAACCGCGGGCTCTTGGCCATAAACTCGGCCATGCTTGTGAGTATTTTTTTTGCGTCGCGCTCCGTTTCGGCCACCGCCACAGTCGACGAGGCAACGGCGGCGGCAGGTTGCGGCCGGACTGCCGCTTGTTCCCCTGCGCAGCCCACCATGATCAACGACGCTATTGCATACAGGACAGAGCGTTTTAAGCTCCAATTATATTTTTTCATGGTTGTCGCTCCTCTTGATGAGCATCAAAAAAATCATCTGCCAAATGCACCGATTATTAACGCAAAAACCGACAATACCCGATCCGTAGTCCTTCAATACCAGTTCCACCAATTTCGCCGACTTCTTGATACTTCTGTCGTGATGCCTTATAGCTTGCTTGGCTTAAGATCCCTTAATAATAGTAACCGGCAATCTACCAACATTGATAACTCGCGGATATTGGACTTTAGGCCAAGTTAACTTGAAAAGACGGCACAAAAATTCCAGATCAAATGCATCATACCCTTCGAAAAGATAGGACTTTATTGATCAGGTCCTTTAAAGATTGAACCCAAAGAGAAGTATCAAACAAGATGCCCGTAAAGCCGGACGTAAGCTCAAACAAAACGATTGATTCGGCATTATCGAATGCAGTCGCCTTTCAAAAGGTTCCTGGTCGTGGGTTTGGATGACTACGCGTTGCGGACATTCCAAATTTCAGTAAGGGGCATTCTTGCGAACTGATTTTCATATGATCAACCCAAGATTGGCGGTCTAATCCTGGGTGAAGAGGCTCGAACATCTTAGCGTGCAATACGCTAGCGGATAAAACCGTATCGATGCTTACAAAAGGCACACACCTCCACAGCAGTTGTCCGATTACTAATAGTCCCTCTTGCCACATTAGGCAGATCGGGAAATAGAAAATGGCGCAATTCGCTATTACGCCCTACACATTGCTTTATTGCACAGGCGATTCCAAAGTGTTTTTATCTCCGATAATAACTGTATTCTGCCAGGGTTTTGACCAGCTACGTAGATCTTGAAAGTATCGTATTGAAACAACGGTGGATTTGTCAGTGGTGCTAAAGATCGTGCGCTTACCACCACTTTGGGTGGTGTTGGTTTTAGCAGTCCATTCTTCTCCCAGACAATTTTGAATAGTTTTTGTAGCTTCTTGGTAGTTGCTAATAGCCTGGTTTTCATTACCGCCTGCTTCCCATTCGCAAACGTAATTCCAAAGCCCTCCGCCCCATTCCCATACCTGGCAGGTATCGGCATTAGGAAACGCCTTCTTCGCAGACCAAACATTGAGTTTTCTATGAGTAGAAAGACTTTGTTTGTAATGACTAAACTGGTTTGGATGGTCAGCAATTAAGCCTTTTAAATCCTCGCAAGTTTGGGCTTCGGAAAGTTTTTCCGGTTTTGCAGTTATTTCCGAACAAGCACTTATTAAGATACTAGTCGCGCAAACGGAAACAAGTAATATGCGATCTCGTATATTTGTGTGATTTATATATTTCATGATTTTTCCCGAACTTTGCAACTGTGTTTAATTTAAATTTTTTGTAAACCTGACTCAATAATCGGCTTCTAATAATACACAGCGACAATTATCAACAAGTTTGCGAAATCTTGGCTATTGGACTAAAGGCCAATAGCCAATACCGTAGGATGTAGTTAACCTAGAACCGGGTTTACTAAAGTTGATGGGGCCAAAGCCGCAAAAAAGGGTGTCTGTGGTAATGGGATTAATCGGGGAATACTTCGGTTGAGGTGCTTGAATTTCCTATTCATCAATAGCTAAAGCTGTTGGACTCCTGTTTCTTTATATATTACAAAACGTATGTCAAATTACTTGATTGCCAAATTCAATATGCTTCGACCATTTTTAATAATATCGCTGAGTGCATGGCTGACGGGCTGCGGTGTCATTCACCTCAATGCGCCCCCCGATCAGTCCGTCAAACTATTAACAATAGACGCACCGACAGAGGTTCGCGTGGAAAGACCTGTATGGTTTAAATGGTGGGGCCGCGAACCCATTGATCCGCCAGATACCGCAACTATTATTAGAGAAAATGAATTAAAAGAGGCGCGGTTATATATGACCAATACTTTTGTCGATGCGCTTTACAATGTATTTCCGGGAATGATTGGTTTTCCGCGCCGGACATTAATTGTAGAAGGAAACAAATAATGAACAAATTGGCCGTTATTATATTAATCGTTTTGCCGCTGGCGGGGTGTTTTAATACCGAACTCATTGCACCCGATAATGCAGAAATTCAAGTTCTATCCAGCGGGAAGCCGGTGGCTTATCACAAGCAATATCGCAATTGGTATTTGTTATGGGGCGCATTTCCGCTTTATGTCACTCAGCCGGAAGAGCTCATCAAAGAAAATAATTTAGTGGAAGTACGGGCGCAAACGAAAGATACCGTGATGGATGCCATTATTTCGTTTTTTTCAGCGCAAATTAGTTTATTGCCCCAAACGGTCGTCGTTGAAGGCAATTATGCTAGATGATATCCAGAATCAGGATTTGCAAAGTTATAACTCGTAAGACGCAATCCGTTGGGCTGACGACTGCATGGATGCAGGAGCAATTGCCGGATGCAATGAAGCCCAAAAAACCGAAACCTTGAATGTTGAGCAACGATAAAACTGTTGCCCAATCTTATATCTCCATTTTATCGAAACTCATCGATAAAATCCCCGGCTGATCACCGGGCGGAAGACGGAGAAGCCGAGCCCAACCTCAGCCAGAGAAAAATGTAACGAAAGGGTAATTTCATTTATAAATCTTTTTTACACAAAGGAGAAACGATATGAAAAGTATTATAAAAAGCACAATACTGGTAGTAAGCATGCTGTTAACAGGACAGGCGCTCGCAGCTTTTACGGCTTCGGATGCAACAAAACTGGAATCGGATGCATCAGCGGCTTTAGCACGGTTCAAGAGTCAGACCACTGGGGCAGAGGATTTGCTTAATCACGCTAAGGGGATTCTCGTCTGCCCGGAGATCACTAAGGGCGGCTTCATTATAGGCGTTGAGGGCGGAAAATGCGTGATGCAGGTCGAGGGAAAGCCAGTTGAATATTATACCAACCGTGCCGGAAAGTTCGGCTTATTAGCCGGTATACAGTGGTATTCACTGATTCTGGTTTTCAACGACCAAGCGTCTCTTGACCTTTTCCGGACCGGTAAACGTGAATTTGAGATCGGTGCCGATGCTTCCGTGGCGGTGGCTAAGGTAGGAGCTAGCGGTTCACTGGATACCACCAATCTTAAAGGTCCTATTGTTGCATTCACCTTCGGTGAGAAGGGCCTGATGGGGGATTTATCGATAGAAGGGGCGACCTTCAAAAAACTTCTGGTTGAATAAGAACCCATTAGCTATACAGGGCCTCTCACTAAACGGCAGGCAAAGTTTGGTGGGAGGCACTTTGATACTAACCAAGAATTCTTTTCTTAATCGCAATGGCATATTCTTCTAAAGCCTGCCCTTCTCGATGGAACCAGTTTAGCATCACAAATTTACATTCCAATAGCCTCGGTTTTTGAGCATCAGGGATGATCTTGCCTGGATTTCACCGACCTCAACTAAGCGACTTTTTAACTTCAAAAGCTTCCGGGCAACAATAAATTCGCTCAAACTGAGCTTATTTGTTTAATGGCGGCTATCAGATTCGTTGCAGCCGCACAGGTACCATAGTTGACTGACAACTTTGGTTCGAATTCAGCCAGTCAATGTCAGACTCCAGTTTGACTACCTTTAAAGACATGATCGAGTCCAGCGTTTTGCATCTTAATTCAACGTCTTGAAATATCGATAATGAATAAATCCTTCAAAACTCTCGCAACCATCCTTCCTCTTTTTGCTGTCTACCATGCCAAGATAGAATCGGGCGAATTGGTTATTTTTGCAAACGAAAAACCATGCACCGATACGATGTCCGGCGAACACTTCGCTTACACCGTCGAGGTGCAGGCAAAGCCTGCTTCAGACACATCATTCCGGAATTTTACCGGATGCGGCGACTATATCCCCGATATGCGGTTGACCGATACTTGGGTGCTCGAACAGGTTGAAGGCGTACCGCTCAAACCGGCTTCATTCATGAAAGGACTTCCGAGGCTTGAATTATCGGCCAGAGAGCGGCGGTTAAACGGACATGACGGTTGCAACCGCATCGGCGGCGCGTTCTCTACAAAAAGAAATACGATCATCTTCAAGCAATTGATGAGCACCAGAATGTTCTGCGCTACGCCTGACGGCACACCCGATATCGGCGCGCTACTCGCTGAAAAGACTTATGATTTCGAATTCGGCAACAACCGTCTCTATCTGAAAAAGGACAACAAAACCATACTGATCTTAAAACATGTCGATTAACGATCATTCGCGCTCAACCGCCAAGACAGAGCATGAATTTTGAGGCCTTTTTGAGATGCTTTTCGCTGCTAAAGAGACTATATTCCGCATGAGTCCAGAATAAATTGAGGATATAACCTATGACACTAAAACATCTAGTCCCTCTCTTATTATTCGCTTCATTTGTTACTGGAGCGGCCAAAGCCAACGTTACCGATGAGGATTTCGTAGCCAAGAAAACACAAAACATACTCAATCTCTGTACCGCTTCGCCGCAAGACCCCCGTTATCGAGAGGCAATCCATTTTTGCCATGGCTATATGGTCGGAGCCTATCATTATTATCAAGCCCAGACTGCCAATAAACCGGAATTGAAGTTGTTCTGTCCTCCGGAGCCCAAACCCACGCGCAACGACACAATTGCCATGTTTATTTCATGGGCCAAGCAACATCCTCAATACATGCAGGAAGCACCAGTCGAAACGGAATTCAGGTTTTTAACCGAAAAATGGCCATGTATAAATAAATAACAGGGGATATAACATGAAAAGATTCTCGATTTCAGTCATAGCGATATTAGCCATTACAAGTTTAGCCGGTTGCGCTGGCATGTCGGATACTCAGCAACGCACGGTAACCGGAGGTATGGGAGGCGCTGCAACCGGAGCGGTAATTGGTGCGATCGCAGGAAATGCCGGCATGGGGGCCGCAATCGGCGCAGCCGCAGGCACCGCGGGCGGGTATTTATACGGCAAACACAAAGAATCCGAACAGCGGGCCTACGAACAAGGGCGAAGAGATGCCTATCGATAGCCGTGTTAAACAACAAATACAGTGTTCGTCCCGGAGTGTGGGTCCATGGTGTCTACCTGAAAGTTAAGTAGACACGCTCCTGCACACACTAATAACCGGCTCAACACAAGTTTATCGGCCCCCCTACAGAACTTCAGCAACAGTTAAAGCCGAATCAGTCGTTTATTTTGACGTCCGGTGCGGATTTGCGGGCTTTTTGTTTGACATTCCGCTTTGCTTTCCGATCCCCCGAAGCGCAACATTCGGCCGAAATGGGCGAGAAAGACCATTGAAATTCCTAGAAGCGTCGACAAAGGACTAATTGGCGGCAAAAAGTTTGTCGTCGACTCGTGCCAAAAGTTTCAATAGTTCGGGCATTTTATCCAGGGTCGCTTTTTCGCCGACTGCAGCCATCTCGTCCGCGCGCGTAAATTCCGTGATGTCAAATTCGGAAACGTCAGGCTGGATGGCAAAGTCCGCGGGTTGCTCTCCCACTGCATTCAAATTCACGTTTTGTACAAGGTATGTCCGCATGATTGTCTGCAGCGTAGAAGCCGACTTCATTTTCGTCGTCGGGGTATTCGGGCTATTCGTGGCAAATTCTTGCTTAATCTGAGCGGTGACGCTGACTGCAATCACGAAATTACATCCTTTGCTAACCAGTACGTTGGCCGGCACATTGTTGATCATGCCGCCATCAACCAATGCCATACCATCGCGATTAATCGGTGACGATAGAACTGGCAAATTGATACTCTCCAGGATCGCATGCGCCGAGTCTCCCTCTTCCCTTACGATGGGCTGACCACTGACCAGATCCACGGTGACCGAAACAACGGGAATGGGCAATTGCTCCAAACGGCTGTCGCTCAGGTAATTTCTAAGCATTGGATCGAATTGCCCGAGTCGGTATTTGCTCAGGAGGTACCAGTAACCGCCATTGTGCAGATAGCGAAACAACCAGGAGGGCGTTAGATCCTTTATAAAACAGTCGACACTGTGGCCGGGCTTCATCCCCGAGGCATACAAAATACCTGTCATCGCCCCGGCACTGGTTCCGGCAATCATGTCGACGACGATTCCGTTTTCTTCCAGCGCCTTGAGCACTCCCAGATGCGCCATGCCTTTAGCCGCGCCACCGCCAAGCGCAAGGCCGATTCGAACTCCCCGCAAGGCATGGATGATTCGCTCGAGACCGTTCACGACTTGCTTGCCTCGATTTTTCGATGGGTCATCAAACGAGACCTTAAAATCTCGAATCGCAAGCGACCTTAACTCGGGAGCCAGAGGAGACCAGCAGCTACTGCCTGGCAACAACCAAACAATATTGATCTTTTGTCGCCAATTGGGAGCGCGTTGTGTGATGGCCTTTAGTCGAGAGACTGATTCTTGCCAATGATCGGGAGTGACGCACCAAAACACCTCTTCGCAGGCTCCCATAAGGTTCGATGCCTGCGCTGTTTCGGTTGCCGCGTCGATATCAAAAAAAATTGGCTTTAATTTGGGCAGCCCACTGATCCGTTGGCGAGTCTCGGATTCTGAAGCGTAGCGGCCGTCCTGGAGCAAGCAAAAATGAGGGATGTCTTCCATCGGCAGCCAATTCGGCTGGTCGCTGAAGACGCAGGGAGATTCATCAAGTTCTTTCAAGCGTTGAAGCAATCGGCGAGTCAGTTGCCTCGTCGTTGGCGACTGATGAAAAATGCCTATGAGCCGAGGCTTCTTTTTGTGACGATCCTTCATCAGAACGCTTTGCATCAACTCGGAAATCATGCGAGTCAAGTTCTGTCGGAACCCGTCATGTTGTTTGGTCAACTCAAGTGCAGTTTGATAATTGAGTCGAAGTAGTGTTGTTGGATCCTCGGCGATTACTTGCAGTGGAGAGGGTTCGCCCAGAGCAGCTGCCAAAGCACCAACTTGCCCGCCACCGGATTGGTAGCGATCCACTATGACTTTTCCCTGAATGTCGATGAGCGACTGCCTAATGCGGCCTTGGATCACTAAATAAATGGAATCCAAAGGCTCATTGGCGCGCTGTATGACCTCGCCGGAATCGAATCTTAAGAGTTGACATGCACTACTGATTTCGAGCGCCAATTCATCGCTCAGTCCTTCCGCGCAAGGGTGCATTTTAAACAGCAAAAATTTGTCGTCAGTCATTGTTAATTTCCTTGAACGAGTGTTTGAGTTAGGTCCAGCATTCACAATCGGCGTGTCGTTAATATGCCCAGAAAAAACCTGGTACAACTTACTATTGGCGAAGAATTTCACAACGGATACATCTGCTCAAATATGGGTGTCCTATAAAACCTCTAATACAAGATGTTCGATTAAAATTTCTTCTTTATCAACATTTATCGGAATATTGGCAATTGGACTAAAGGCCAATAGCGTAATCACTTTCTAAATGATCAAATGCTTTTGCTTACATTGAGAAAGCACTAGCAAAGACGGACTAAACGAATAACACATGGTCATCATTATGTGCATCAAACACAGAAGATAAATTATGAAAAAGACTTATTGGCAGATCGGCATTTTAACTTTGGCTTTTGCCACTGCCGGACTGCTGATCGGGTCGTCGCCCGCTTACTCCGAAACGGCAGGCATGGAACGGCGTGATGATCGCCGGGATGACAGACAGGGAGCTCAGGATATAAGACAGAAAGGCCGAGACGTTGGCAGGGAGACCAAGGACCAATGCCGTGATGCTGGCGGAAGTGGACCGAAATGTCGGCAAGAAAAACGGGGAATCAAACAAGATGCCCGTAAAGCCGGCCGTAAGCTCAAACAAAACGATTGATTCGGCATTATCGAATGCAGTCGCCTTTCAAAAGGTTCCTGGTCATGGGCTTGGATGACTACGCGTTGTGGGCTTCATGATGTTGCTGTGCTTCCTGCATCGCGGACATTCCAAATTTCAATAAGAGGCATTCTTGCGAACTGATTTTCACATGATTAACCCAAGAGACTCGAACATCTTAGCGTGCAATACGCTAGCGGATAAAACCATATCGATGCTTACAAAAAGGCACACACCTACGGCAGTTGTCCGGTTACTAATAATCCTTCTGCTACATGCAGCATACAGACTACAAGATTAATTAATGTTGGCTGATTGGGAGACAAAAAATGAACGCACAAGACTCGGAATTTGAAATCTCCCTGATCAGGGACGACCTGTTGTTCCGACTTCAGCGCCGCTTCGGCCTGATACCGGAGCATGGCCTGGGCTTGATCCGGCGGGCGATTTTCTTCAGCCTGCTGGCTTGGCTGCCCGTTGCGGCTTGGGCTGTTTACAACGGCCGGGCGTTGCCTGGGACTGTCAACGAACCCCTGCTCCAGCATTTTGGCATCCACGTTCGTTTCCTGCTCGCGCTGCCGTTATTGATTATCGGCGAGGGAGGTGTGCATAGAATGACCACCCGCCTCATCCCCTACTTCCATACCTCCGGCCTGATCCGCAAGGAACAGCGAGAGGCATTCAGGGAGGTTCTTCGGGGCATAGTTCAACTGCGCAACAGTTCCTTACCCTGGATCGTGATCGCGGCTCTTATCGTCGCTTGGCTGGGATTCCAGCCGCCCAGCCAGGACAAACATGAACTGGTATGGGCCAACATCGGCGAGCCGACGCGTTTCGATGTGGGATTCGGCGGCTGGTGGCTGGATCATGTGGCTCAGCCGATCTTTCTTGCTCTCCTCTGTGCATGGCTGTGGCGGCTGATCCTGCTATTCCTGCTTTTGAAGCGTATTGCCGCACTAGATCTGCAAATCGTTCCCACCCATTCCGACCGGGCCGGCGGCCTCGGTTTCCTGCAAAGACTCCCCAAAGCCTTTAGCCTGTTCGCTTTCGCTCTGTCCGCGGTGCTGGCTTCACGCCTCGCGCACGATGTGATTTATCACGGCGTGCATGTTATGTCCTTGAAGCTGGAAGTCCTGGTATTCCTGATCCTTTTGATGATGTTGTTCCTGACGCCATTGATTGTATTCATTCCCAAACTTGTAGCGGCCAAAAGGCAAGCGCTGTTGGACTACGGCGCCCTGGTCGGCGAACACGGACGTCTTGTCCACAGGCGCTGGATTTTGGGGGAATCACTGGAAGACCCGTCCTTGCTGGAGGCCCAGGAAATTGGCCCGGTAGCCGATGCTGTCAGCCTTTACGAGACAGTGGCAAACATGCGGGCGGCGCCCATCGGCAAGACAGCGATCCTCGCTGTGGTCTTGCCAGCCGCAATCCCGATACTGGCGCTATTCGCCATCGAGATTCCAATCAAAGAGATGTTGCTGAAGATATTGGGAGCCTTGGCTTAGCACACGTCGTTATATATAAATATCGCCATACCCGCCGAGAAGCGGGTCGACTGCAGGGAAAGTGCGACAGATCGGGTTCTTCGCATATTCGAGGCGATCCAACCCCAATCATCACTTTCCAATCGTCTTCTTTATCGATGTCATCTCGGCATCCGGGCCGGTTATGATTTCTTTCGTTACATCCCCCATGATCTGAATAATTCTTGCTACGCAGCCCGTCCAGCCAGTCTGGTGACTGGCGCCAATGCCGGCCCCGTTATCGCCGTGGAAATATTCATAGAACAGGACCCAGTCCTTCCAGTAGGGATCGGTCTGGAATTTTTCGCTTCCCCCATAGACCGGCCGACGGCCATTGCTATCGCTGAGGAAGATACTGGTCAAGCGATTGCTCAGTTCCTGCGCTACCTCAAACAAGGTCATGTACTGCCCCGACCCGGTCGGGCATTCCACCGTAAACGTGTCGCCATAGTAGCCATAGAGCCGGTAGAGGGCAGAGATCAACAAGAAATTAACCGGCATCCAGACCGGTCCGCGCCAATTGGAGTTGCCGCCGAACATCCCGCTGTTGGAATCTCCCGGCAGGTAATCCACGCGGAATTCCTGGCCTGCATGGTGAAACACGAACGGTTGCTCCTGGTGATAGCGGGACAGCGAACGAATGCCATAGGGGCTGAAGAACTCGTTTTCATCCAGCATCTTTGCGAGTACGCGGCGCAATTTCTGCTCGTTGAACACCGACAGCATGCGCCGACCCGATGCCCCGGGTTGGCTAGGTAGGTGCATGTTGATAGTCAATTCCGGGTGACGGAGGTAAAAGGCTTGGGCACGCTGGCGAAAATTGGGGAATTTCATGATGTCGGCTTCCTCAAAAACTGCCACCGCGGCGAGCGGCAACAGTCCGACCATCGAACGCACTTTCAAGCGTAGCGCCGTGCCATCCGGCAAGCGCAGGACATCGTAGAAAAAACCGTCCTCTTCATCCCACATTTCATCCTGGTTTTCGCCCAGCCGATCCATCGCCGCGGCAATCCACATCGTATGCTCGAAAAATTTGCTGACGAATTCTTCATACAGCGGATCGTGTAGCGCCAATTCGATGGAGATCCGCAACATCTGCTGACTGAAAAAGATCATCCAGGCGGTGCCGTCCGCCTGTTCCAGGAACCCGCCGGTGGGCAGCGGCGAACTGCGGTCGAATACCCCGATATTGTCCAGCCCCAGGAAGCCTCCTTCAAAGACGTTGTTACCGGTGCGATCCTTGCGGTTGATCCACCAGGTGAAGTTGACCAACAGTTTGGCAAAGGCATACTTGAGAAAGTCGATATCGCCTTTGCCGTCATTGCGCGCCTTGTCCATCAAATAGATTTGCATGGTGGCAAAAGCATGCACCGGCGGGTTGACGTCGCCAAAGTTCCATTCATAAGCCGGCATTTGACCGTTGGGGTGCAGGTAGCCGTTACGCAGCATCAAGTCCAACTGGGCTTTGGCAAAGTCCGAGTCTACAATCGACAACGGCAGCATATGGAACGCCAAGTCCCACGCGGCAAACCAGGGATACTCCCACTTATCCGGCATCGAGATAATGTCATCGCAGTTAGCGTGGAACCATTCGCCGTTGCGAATCCGATGACGCTGCTCCGCTGCCGACCAAGGGGTGACGTTATGTTCCTCAAGCCATTTGTCCACGTCGTAGTAGAAATATTGCTTTGACCACAGCATGCCGGCGAGCGCCTGGCGCATCAGATTAGCCCGGTCCTGATCGCTTGCCTTGATTGCCGTCGGCGTGATTTCATCGTAAAAGGCATTGGCTTCCTGCACACGCGTTGCAAAAATAGCATCGAAGTCGATGAAAGGATTTTTGCATTGGGCCGGTGCGTTGCGGGCCAGGCGCAGGCGAATCACTTGCGTTTCTCCGGCAGCCACCGTCAATTGAAAGTGAGGGGAGACTTTTGTCCCGATCTGAGCCGGATTGACGGCATCCTGCTGCCCCTGCACGAGGAAATTGTTGATGCCATCCTTAACGTAAGGACTGGCATTCTCTCCGGTAAAGATGAGGGCATTGTTGGTTTCATTCTCGGTAAACAACAGCGGAACATTGCCGTCGCAGTAGAGATAGTAGTCGTCCAGAAACTCCTGGAACAGCGGGTCCGAATGAAGAGCATGTACGATGCTGCATTCGGCATCCTCCAGCTTTTGCAGCACCGGTTTGTTGCCGCCGTCCGACCAGGACCAGGTATTGCGGAACCAGAGCGTCGGCAACACATGCAGCGGTGCCGCTTCCGGGCCGCGGTTGGAGATGCTGATTTTGATCAGCATGTCCTCGGCATCCGCTTTGGCATATTCGACAAAAACATCGAAATAGCGGTCTTCGTCAAAAATGCCGGTGTCCAACAGTTCATACTCCAACTCATTCCGGCTCCGTTGTTGGTTGGTTTTAATTAGATCTTCATAGGGATAAGCGGCCTGCGGATATTTGTAGAGATATTTCATGTAGGAATGGGTGGGCGTACTGTCGAGGTAGAAGTAATACTCCTTCACGTCCTCGCCATGATTGCCCTCACTGTTGGTCAGGCCGAACAACCGTTCCTTGAGGATGGGGTCGTTGCCATTCCATAATGCCAAGGCAAAACAGAGAATTTGGTGGTCGTCTGAAATGCCGCCCAAGCCATCTTCTCCCCAGCGATAGGTGCGTGAACGCGCCTGGTCGTGAGTAAAATAATTCCAGGCATCGCCGTTAGCGCTATAGTCTTCCCGCACCGTTCCCCATTGCCGCTCGCTGAGGTAGGGCCCCCATTTTTTCCAGGGGACCCCTTCTACATCAGACTTATTCGCAGCGGACTTCAGGGAGACAGCAAGCCTTTCTTTTTCCGCATTATTTTTTATTTGAGCTGACATGTTAATCTGCTCCTTAGGACATTAGTTCTAATTACTATATTCCTGCATAAGCAGATCGTGCTATTGGACTTTAGTCTAATTTCCAGGTTATATAATGAACCTTTGCGTATAAAACCATCATTATCGGGAGTGTGTCTTACATGCCTACTCTACCCCGACGGACAAAGGTCGGAAATTACACTTTCCTTGTATCCGGTTTGCTATTTCTCTTCCTGCTGATGCCATTGCTAAGCACCTTTCCTGCCTTGGCAAAGAACACTTTTTTGATGAGGATTATCTTGCAGCTTGGCTACAGTGCTTTGATGTTGCTTGGAATCTGGGGCCTTCCTCAAAGAAGCTATCTTTTCAAGATCGGACTAGCGCTTGCTTTGTTAACTGTTACTTTCACAGCCATCGATATTTTTTTTGACAGCATCGTCATCGAATTGTGCTTAAGCGCGGTAGTCCTTTTGTTTTCCATTGGCAGCGCGGTCATTGCAGCCCAGCATGTGTTCGGAGGAACCAAGATCGACCGCAATTTACTGTTCGGCGCCATGTGCGTTTATCTTCTGATGGGGCTTATCTGGGCGATCTTGTATGGATTAATCTTTCAATTTTTGCCGGGTTCGTTTAACGGTATACAAGGGATTGACGGCAAGGCTCCGATGGATACCCTGCTCTACTTCAGCTTTATAACCCTGGCCAGCCTGGGCTATGGAGACATTACCCCCGTTGCGCCGTTGGCGCGCACGCTGGCCTATTTGGAAGTGGTTGGCGGCCAGCTCTACATTGCTATCATGCTGGCTGGATTGGTTGGGCTTTTTTTGAACGAGCGCAGATAAGTTCATTTAGGTTTATTGATGCTCTTGATGATACGCATGGCTTCATCGACGTTATCGGCACGATGAATTAAATCCAGATCACCCTCAGCGATGACGCCTTCGTGCAACATGGTTTCGCGGCCAAATTCTCGAAGATGCTCCCAAAAATTTCCGCCCATGCCAATAATAGGAAACTCTTCCAGCTTGCCGGTCTGGACCAGAGTAACAACTTCAAAAGCTTCATCCAGAGTGCCGAAACCGCCGGGCATGACCACAAAGGCATTTGAATACTTGATCAGCATCACCTTGCGTATGAAGAAATGTTCGAATTCGATAAATTGATCCAGGTAAGGATTAGGTTTTTGCTCGTGGGGAAGTTTGATATTGCAACCCAAACTGAGGCCTCCCGCCTCTTTGGCACCGCGGTTCGCGGCTTCCATGATACCGGGACCTCCGCCGGTCATCACGCCATAACCGGCGTTTGCCAATTCTCTTCCCAAGTCACGGGCCAAGCGGTAATAGGGATGGTCTTCCTTAAATCTTGCCGAGCCGAACACCGTGATGCACTTATTTTCCATGGCAAAGCTTTCGAAGCCTCGTAAGAACTCCAGGAAAAACGTAATAGCGCTTTCCAGGTCCTGCTCCCGATTTTGCCGACCCGATAAAAAGGCTTTTTCAGCGCCTTCGACCTTGCCTAATAATGAATAATTTTTAGTAGAAGGAGGATTATTAATGTTCATATTGATCTCCAAGTGATGCCATTAAAGGGCGTTCGCCTCTGCTTTTATTCCCTCTCCCTTAGGGAGAGGGTTAAGGTGAGGGAATTCAAATAGTTTTTTATAATCTGATGTTACGCACGGATGATCTTTATCCCGTTTGCCGCGCTGAGCACCGGAGCTTTCGGTGGAAATAGCCCGCAGGGGCGCTGCATGGATGCAGCGCGTTGACAGAGGGCCAAGGATGGCCCTTCTGGCAACCTCCGCTGAAAGCGAGGAGCGCAAGAAGCAAGCGGCAACCGGGTCGCCTTTTCTTTGGTTACTTTCTTTTGGCGACGCAAAAGAAAGTAACTCGCTTTCGGGTGCGAGAACCCGATTCAAATAACGTCGCGGTAGCGACACCTTAGTAATAAAATGCTAATGCAGTCTAAATCTGAATACCTGCGTAACATCAGTTATATTGAAAAAATCCCATTTTTGATCCCCTCACCCCTGCCCTCTCCCTGAGGGAGAGGGAGTTCACCGCGTCATAACGACATAGCGCGATACGGATGGCTATCCGGTTAAGACCGAAAGCGTTTCACGCGCAATCTGCAACTCTTCGTTGGTGCGCACGGCCAGAACCCGAACGGAATAGCCGCCACGCCCTATTTCGCTGATTTCTTCAACCGTCCTGTCATTGGCTTCCGGATCGATAGCAATACCGAGCTTTTCCAAGCCCTGACAGATCCGGCTCCGGATCAATGACGCATTCTCTCCGACGCCGCCGGTAAAAATCAGTGCGTCAAGACCGTCCAGGGCGACAAAATAAGCGCCGATATATTTTCGGATACGGTAACAGTAAACATCCAATGCCAAGCGGGCGCGTTCATCACCGGCTTGCTCACTCGCCAACACTTCGCGCAAGTCGTTGCTGCCGCATAGCCCTTTCAATCCAGAATCCCGGTTCAGGGCTTCCTCGAGCTCGTCGGCACTCTGGCCCAGAACGTTTTCCAGATGCAGCGGTATTGCTGCGTCCAAATCACCGCACCGGGTCCCCATGACCAAACCTTCCAACGGGGTGAAGCCCATCGAGGTATCGATACTGTTCCCGTGTTGTATCGCGGCGGCGCTGGCGCCATTGCCGAGATGCAGGGTAATCAATTTAAGATCCTCAAGCGGGCGCTGCAAATAGCCGGCCGCCCGGCTGGCGACATAACGATGGGAACTGCCGTGAAATCCGTACCGGCGTATGCCGTGGCGGCTGTACCAGGTTTCCTGGACGGCATAGCGAAAAGCATGGGGCGGCATGGTCTGATGAAAAGCGGTATCGAACACGGCCACTTGCGGCACCGACGGAAAAGCTTCCCGGCAGATTTCAATGCCGGTCAGATTAGCCGGATTATGCAGCGGCGCCAACGGGATCAAATTTCGAATCGTATCGATGACCGTCTGATCGATAGCGACCGATGCCGAAAAGGCCTCCCCACCATGGACCACGCGATGGCCAATCGCATCCGGCTCCTGCCCTGCTTCAAGCCCGGAGGCGTTGCGTAAAACCACGGTAATATGGGCGAAAGCCGCGCGATGGTCGGCGGCTTCGATTTCCTGCTGGTGCTCCACCGGTTCGCCTTGGGCATTTTCTGCGCGGTACCGAATCAGGCTTACCTGTTCACCGATACGCTCGAGCAGCCCGCTGGCAATCAGGTGCCCCGGCGCCATTGCAAACAGTCCGTATTTGATCGAGGAACTGCCGCAATTGATGACCAGTACTTTAGGAGCGTCGCCTTTAATCATCCGCGCGCCTCAAACACGGCGACCGTGCGCCTGGCTATTGTGTAAGACGAACTTTCGAGAGCCTTCTGTTGATTGCGCGGCAGGATGTCATCCTGACCTGTCCGCGAGGTATCCAGCGCCAAGTGCCATAAGCGTCCGGGAATCTCGGGCAAGGATGCTTCCACGGTTCGCTCGGACATATTTAAAATGACATGCAGGTCTTCCTCGCCGTCGCTCAGTCCGGCTAAGGTGTAAGCCAGATATTGGGCGCTATAATCAAACCATAACGGCTCGTCAAGCCGGTAGCCATGCCAGGCGATATCGCGAAGGCCGCGACCGGAAACGGGCTCTCCGCTCAGAAATTCGTGCCGGTTCAGATTCGGGTGCCTGCGCCTTAACGCAATCAGTTCCTTCACGAAACGCAGCATATCGCGGTTTTTTCCGACCAGGCTCCAGTCGAACCACGAAAGTTCGTTATCTTGGCAATAGGCATTGTTATTGCCTTTTTGCGTGTGCAGTACCTCATCGCCGGAAAGAAGCATCGGAACCCCTTGGCTTAATAACAGGATGCTGATCAGGTTCTTGGCTTGCCGCCGCCTGAGGGCTAAAACTTCCGCATTATCGGTCTCGCCTTCAGCGCCGCAATTCCAGGATAAATTGTTATCGCAGCCGTCGCGATTTTCTTCGCCATTGGCTTCGTTGTGTTTACCGTTGTAGCTAACCAAATCGTAAAGGGTGAAGCCGTCATGACAGCTAATGAAATTGATGCTGTGCAGCGGTAACCGGTCCTCTTCTTCATAAAGATCGCTGCTGCCGGTAATGCATGATGCTACTGCGCCGACCAGCCCCGGATCGCCGCGGACAAAACGCCGGATTACATCCCGGTAGCGGCCGTTCCATTCCGCCCAACGTAAGCCGGGAAACGACCCCACATCATAAAGACCGGAAGCATCCCATGCTTCCGCAATCATCGGCACCTCGTTGAGCGCATTAGAAAACTCGATGCGCCAAGGCAGTGACGGATTGGCTTGAGGCGTGCCGTCTTCGCCGCGCGTAAAGACGCTGGCGAGATCGAAGCGAAAACCATCGACATGCATCTTTTCAACCCAATACTCCAGGCAATGCACAATGAACTGCGTGACCAAAGGATGATTACAATTCACAGTGTTACCGCAGCCGGTGTAATCACGATAATAGCTCCGGTTATGCGGATCGAGATGATAAAAAATTTCGTTAATGAAACCCTTGAAGTTTATCATCGGGCCATCGTGCCCCCCTTCCGCGGTATGATTGAAAACCACATCTAAAATAACGCCGATGCCGGCATTATGCAGGGCTTTCACCATATCCTTAAATTCATGCGCATTCGATCCGAGCTCGGGGTTTATGCAATAGCCGGGATGCGGGCTTAAAAAGCTATGCGTGTTGTAGCCCCAATAATTTTTCAATCCCTTTGCCATCACGATGTCCGGCACGCTTTGCTCGTCGAAAGCCATGACCGGCAACAACTCGACATGGGTAATGCCAAGTTCCTGTAAGTAAGGAATCTTGTCGATCAATCCGGTAAACGTGCCGGGATGCCCGACGCCTGCCGAAGGATGGCGTGTAAATCCTCCGACGTGAAGCTCATAGATGACCGCTCCTTCCAGGCCGAGTTTCCAGGGACTTTCACCTGCCCAGATATAATCCGATTTTGCGACCACGGCTCGATAAGATGACCGGCTTTCGTCATCCGGATCGGACGCGCGCCGCCGATTCCAAAACACATCGCTGACCGCCGTGGCCCAGGGATCGATGAGTTCCTTTTTGGCATTGAAGCGATGCCCGGTCGAAGCCATATCGTTCGGTCCGAACATGCGCCAGGTATAATGGCTTCCGGCCGGAAGCGCTTCGACGAACACATGCCAGAAAAAAAACGACCGGTTCGTTTTGGGGTTGAGGCTGATGACCTGAAACGGCTCCGGACTTCCGGCCGCTTCATAAAGCAAAAGCTCGGCTCCACTCGCATGACGACTGAAAATTGAAAAATTGACGCCGGCATTGCTGACCGTCGCCCCTGGCGGAAAATACGAGCCGCTGCTCAATTTATATGAAAGAGTCATTACAATTCACTCCATAAAATTTTGGCTTGGACACAATCGCTTTATTAAAGCGACTTCCTAAAATGCTGCGATTGAGAATGTATAAAGTTGGGCTAAAAACATCCGTCAAGTCCCGGCGCGGCTGCGCAAATGCTCGGGCATATAGCTTCGATCACCTAAAACTTCCAGCATCGGCCCATAAGTCACAAACTTGATAATAGAAACCGAAGCTGCCGGGGCGTTGATCCGATCCCGGTAACGGCCGACGTCTATTCCCAACAGGCTGCAAAGAATGATGCGTATGGTCGCCTTATGGGATACCACCAGCACATTGCCGCTTTTGTACTTGGACTCGATTTCCGTAATGATGGGAAGGGCGCGGGCGGCAACCTGAATCGCGGTTTCGCCGCCGGTCGGAGGGTTCCAGGCCGGATCGGTCTGCCAACTTAGATAGTCCTTATCATAGGTTTGTTTGACGGTTTCCAACTCTTGATCTTCCCAATCGCCATAACTGATTTCACGGAGTCCGTCCCTGATCTGCATGGTCAGGCCCAAGGCGTCGCATAAAGGCTGCGCTGTTGCTATCGCTCTTTTCATCGGGCTGACATAGACATCCGTCCAGGATATCGAGCGATAGGCTTCGGCAAAACATTGCGCCATTTTCGTGCCTTCCGGAGTAAGTTCTGCATCGACAACGCCACAATAAGCGCCGCGCTGGCTGTAGGTCGTTTCCCCGTGACGAAGTAAATAAATCTTAAGTGACATTGCGTTATTACTCCTTGGTTGAAAAGAAGAAAACTCAGCGACTTAACGGCGGCATCCAATAAATAGCTGATGTTACGCACGGGCTGTATTTCTGACGCTTGTCGTACTGAGTCCCATAACTTACGAAAATACGCTTAAACTCATGAATCAAATGGCGATGGAAACTTGCCAGTGGCACGAATTCAATGGTTACTTTCTTTTGGCGAAGCAAAAGAAAGTAACTCGCCTTCGGGGGCGAGACCCCGATTCAAATAACCATCGCGGTAGCGACACATTAATATTCAAAATGTTAAAGCAACCTAAATCCGCTCGTTCCCACGCGCTGCGCTCGTCGTTATACGCATCTCGACGTAGGCCGGAATAAGACCGCCCGGCGACAGCCAGGGTGGGCGTTTCCGGCAATCGGAGCGCCGGAAACGCCAGTCCTGCGCTTAACGCGCGGCCAGGCTTATTCCGGCCTACATCTGAGCCTTGCCATCCTTGGCTTCTCGGCCAACTGCTCCTGCGTCGCCTAAAGCGCCTACTGTTGGTGCTCTACCTACTGCATCCTTGCAAGTTGTGGATTCCGGCACAAATCTGTCTGGAACAGATTTGCATTAACCCGAAGGGCTCCGGGCAGGATAGCCCGGAGTGAATCCCTGCCGGAATGACGTATTGGGTATTCTCGTTAAACTGATAGGTGTTAAGGGCTACGTCTATCATTTTAAATTTTGATGGATGATCGGTTCGCCGGTTTTGCCCTGCATCGTTACGGATACCTGACGGACATTCCAAATCTCATCGCAATATTCACATATCGCGCGATCCGAGGAAAATTTGCCCGCTCTGGCCGTGTTCAGGATCGACATCCTGGCCCATTTTTCCGGGTCCTCCCAGACGCCGGCGACTTTGTCCTGGCAATCGATATAATCGGCATAATCGGCGAGTACCAGAAAGGGGTCGGACTGGCATAAATTGTCCACCAAAGGACGGAATAGCTCGGCGTCGCCATTGGAAAAATGCCCCGATGAGATCAACTGAATCGCGTCGGCCAATTGCGGATTGCTTTCAACATAAGAGTACGGGCGATAGCCTTGCTGCTGAAGCAGGACGGTTTCCTCCGTGTTCAATCCGAACAGGAAGAAATTTTCCGCGCCGACTTCTTCCCGTATTTCTACGTTGGCGCCATCCAGCGTGCCGATGGTCAAGGCCCCATTCAAGGTGAACTTCATGTTGCCGGTACCGGATGCCTCCTTACCCGCCATCGATATCTGCTCGGACAGATCGGCTGCCGGGTAAATAAGCTGGCCGTTCTGCACGTTGAAATTGGGCACGAACGCGACGCGCAGATATTTATTCACGTCCGGATCGTTATTGACCATCTCACCCACCGCATTGATCAGTTTGATGATGCGCTTGGCTATAAAATAGCCGGGAGCCGCCTTGCCGCCGAAAATGAATGCCCGCGGCGCAATAGCAAGGTTGGGATTATGCTTCAGGCGGTTATACAGCGTGATGACGTGCAGAATATTCAAATGCTGGCGCTTGTATTCATGGATGCGCTTGACCTGAACATCAAACAGCCAGCTGGGGTCGAGCTCGATACCGGTCTGTTTGCGGATATAGTCGGCGAGTCGATGTTTGTTAGCCTGCTTGACGGCTCGCCATTCTTTGCGGAACGCGGCATCCTCCGCGAAAGGCTCAAGCTTTCTGAGATCCTCGGTATGGGTAACCCATTCGCCACCGATTGTGCGGGTTATCAGCTCGCTGAGTTTCGGATTGGCCGAAGCCATGAAACGCCGAGGCGTCACACCGTTGGTTTTATTATTGAAGCGCTCCGGCCATAATTCATAAAAATCCTTAAGCACATTTTGCTTCAACAGTTCCGTATGCAACGCCGCCACGCCGTTGACGGAATGGCTTCCGACACTGGCAAGATGGGCCATGCGGATGCGTTTTTCGCCATGTTCATCAATCAACGACAGCCGTTTAAGCAGCTCTCCATCCTGGGGATGTTTGTCACGAACCGCGGCAAGAAACCGCGCATTGATTTCATAAATAATCTCCAGATGCCTCGGCAACATTTCCCTGAACAAAGGCAGCGGCCAGGTCTCGAGCGCCTCGGGCAATAACGTGTGATTGGTGTAGCCGAACGTGCGCTCCGTGATATCCCAGGCTTCATCCCAGGAAACCCGGCGCTCATCGACCAATAGCCGCATGAGTTCGGCCACGCCGATAGACGGATGGGTATCGTTAAGCTGTACTGCATACTTTTCCGGAAAACGCTGCGGAGGCTGACCCAAAATATCGAGAATACGCAACATGTCCTGCAGCGAACAGGACACGAAAAAATATTGTTGCGCCAGGCGTAGCCGCTTGCCGATCTCGGGCTCGTCATTCGGATAGAGTACCTTCGCCAGCGTTTCGGAGATGACTTTCTCATTCACCGCCGTGTAGTAGTCACCGGTGTTGAAGGCCTGAAAATCGAAACTTTCGCAGGCCTCTGAGCTCCATAACCGCAAGGTGTTACAGGTGTTGACGCGATAACCCTGGATGGGAGTATCGTAAGCCATGCCTTTGATCGCCCGCTCAGGTATCCATCTCACCCGCTCAGCACCTGCGTCGTCCCGGTAATATTCGGTATGCCCCCCGAAATTGACAGTGTAAGTGACATCGGGTTTGGCGATTTCCCAAGGGTTGCCGTTGCGCAGCCATTTATCGGTGATCTCGCATTGCCATCCGTCATGAATTTCCTGATCGAAAATGCCGAATTCATAGCGAATTCCATAACCGAGCGCAAGCCGCTCGAGGGTTGCCAGGGAATCCATATAACAGGCCGCCAGCCGGCCCAAGCCGCCGTTGCCGAGACCGGGTTCTTCCTCTTCGGCCAGCAATTCATCCAGATCAAAGCCCAATTCGGCAATCGCTTGGCGAACCTCATTCTCGATGCCCAGATTCAATAAATTATTGCCGAGATGGGGGCCCATCAGGAACTCTGCTGACAGGTAGCAAGCCACTTTCAAATCTTGATCGAGGAAGGTCTGCACTGTTTCAACCCAGTGCCGTTGCAATCTGTCGCGCACAGCCAATGCTAAAGCCTTGTAATAATCTTGCCTGTTAGCCACAGAAGGCGGGCTTCCAATGCTGTAGGTCAAGTGATCCTGAATGGATTTTTTGATTTCTGAAGCACTCGTCAACGCATTGGTGTTTCCGACCGCGTTTTCAGCTTCGGCGGTCTTATTCTTTTTAGCCATAGTGATATCCTCGCTGCACGATCGTTATTGAGGCCATTTCCAAGACGCAAACTCGGGTTTGTCTATGCCATGTTCGTAAGCATAGTGACTGCAAGCGATCTGCATGCCGCGTAATTTTTCTTTGACATGAGCGCCTGATACCTTAAGGCCCGGAACCCGATTAATCACATCGATAGCCAGGCTGAATCGGTCGACCTCATTGCGAATGGCTAACTCGAGCGGCGTATTGATATTGCCTTTTTCCTTGTAGCCGCGCACATGCATGTTTTTATGATTGGTGCGGCGGTAGGCGAGACGGTGAATCAACCAGGGATAACCGTGGAAGTTGAATATCACCGGTTTATCAGCGGTGAACAGGCTGTCGAAGTCCCAATCCGAAAGCCCGTGCGGATGTTCGGTCTCAGGCGTCAGGCGGTAAAGATCCATGACGTTGATAAAGCGGATTTTCAATTGCGGGAAATACTCCCGCAACAGGCCCACGGCAGCCAAGGCTTCTTGCGTCGAAATGTCGCCGCAGCCCGCCATCACCACATCAGGTTCCGAGCCTTGGTCGTTGCTTGCCCAATCCCAAATGCCGATGCCTTTGGTGCAATGTTCAACGGCGGCGTCCATGTCCAGAAATTGATGGTGTTTCTGCTTGTCCGAAACAATCACGTTGAAGTAGTCGGTGCTCTGCAAGCAATGGTTGGCGACCGACAACAGTGTATTGACGTCCGGCGGCAGATAAATGCGCGTGACTTCAGGGCTTTTATTGACAACCACATCCAGAAAGCCCGGATCCTGATGGGTAAAGCCGTTGTGATCCTGCCGCCATACGGTTGAGGTGATCAGCAAATTGAGCGATGAAACCGGCGCGCGCCAGGAAAGATCGTTGCTGATATCCAGCCATTTGGCATGCTGGTTGAACATCGAATCGATCACATGCACGAAAGCTTCGTAGCTGGAGAAAAAACCGTGGCGTCCGGTAAGGAGATAGGCTTCGAGCCATCCTTCCAGCGTATGCTCGGACAGCATTTCCATGACCCGGCCATCCTGAGATAATTCGCCGCCGTCGGCGTCCTCCGGCAAATAATCCGCCATCCAGGTTTTTTTGCTGACTTCGTAGATCGCGTCGAGCTTGTTGGAGGTGTTTTCATCCGGTCCGAACACGCGAAAATTTGTCGGATTAAGTTTGACGATATCGCGCAAAAAAACGCCCAACGGTTTGGTGTTTTCAACTTCGGTTTGACCGGGATTTTCTACCTTCACGCCGTACTCACGAAAATCCGGAAGACGCAATGCTTTGCGTAACAGGCCGCCATTGGCATGGGGATTAGCGCTCATGCGCCGTACGCCCTTGGGCGCAAGCTCCTTGAGTTCCGGGATCAGGCGTCCGTTGGTATCGAACAGTTCTTCAGGTTTGTAGCTGCGCAGCCAGTCTTCCAGTTGCTTCAGATGCGCCGGATTTTCCTTCATGCCGGACAGCGGCACCTGGTGGGCGCGCCAAAATCCTTCCACCTTATGCCCATCCACTTCTTTCGGACCGGTCCAGCCTTTAGGGCTGCGCAGTACGATCATAGGCCATCTGGGCCGCTCCGGAACGCCGCCGGCGCGGGTTTCCTGCTGAATTTTACGTATTTCGGTTACGCAGTGCTCCATGACGGCAGCCATGCGTTGATGCATGACTTCGGGATCGCTGCCTTCAACGAAATAAGGTGTCCAGCCATAGCCTTTGAACAGATTTTCAAGCTCTTCATGGCTGATGCGCGACAATAAAGTCGGATTATTGATCTTGTAACCGTTCAGATTAAGAATGGGAAGAACCGCGCCGTCGCGGACCGGGTTCAGGAATTTGTTGGAATGCCAGGACGTCGCCAAAGGCCCTGTTTCCGCTTCGCCATCGCCGACCACAACCGCCACCAGCAGGTCCGGATTATCGAATGCCGCGCCAAAAGCATGGGACACGCTATAACCCAATTCGCCGCCTTCGTGGATCGAACCCGGCGTTTCCGGGGTACAGTGACTGCCGATGCCGCCGGGGAAGGAAAATTCCTTAAAGAACTGAAGCATGCCTTGTTCGTCTTCGCCTTTGTTCGGATAAATTTCCGAGTAAGTGCCCTCCAGATACACCGGACCCAGAACGCCCGGCGCGCCATGACCTGGACCGGCCATAAAAATCGCATTGAGATCGTAGTTGTTAATCAGGCGGTTGAGGTGGATATAGGTAAAACTCAACGCCGGACTGGCTCCCCAGTGACCCAGGAGACGATTCTTGATCTGCTCGGGATTGAGCGGTTCTCTGAGTAAAGGATTGTCCTGCAGATAAATCATGCCGGCGGCCAGGTAATTACTGGCTCTCCAGTAGGCATGCATCTTGCGCAAGGTTTCCTGATCGAGCGGTTGGAGATTGTTCAAGGACGTTTCAGTCATGGGATACTCCTAATTTTCTGTTAATTCATTTCTGTTTGATACAGTTAATCGATAACTAAATCCTGTAATTTTTGGTTTAAATAACATTACTTGTTAAAACCAAAATCGTGTTTACTTAACTGATGCTGTGGGCATTACAGCCGCGAAAAATGCCTAGGAACATCTCTCGTAGGGCGTGCCGTGCGCGCCTTGAGAGCCAAGGCGCGCACGGCACGCCCTACCCTCATCCTCACTTTTATCAAACTGCCTTTTTGCGGTTTTCGCGGACAATGCGTAACATCACGTAAAAATACGCCAGTCTGGCTATTCCAGCTCCCTGCGCTCATCACACTACCAATCCGGTAAGCGCCACCAGTTGTCTTTTTCTTTCTCGGGTAAATCGAGTTGCTGAGGCTCCAGAAGATCGCCCCAATCCGTTCGCTCGTTCATTTGTTGTTGTATCGGTTTGTCCACGAAATCCTTTTCGGTCCGGGTTTCCCAGCCTCCTCCCAAGGCCTTATAGAGCGCGATCAGATTGGTCGTTATATCACCGGATACAATCACCAGCGACTCTTGAGAGTTCACCAGATTGCGTTGTGAATCCAGTACACGCTGGTAATCGACCAGCCCCTCCTGATATTGATACAGCGACAGCTCGGTCGATCGCTTGGCCGCCTCATAGGTGTCTTGCAGATCCTTGCGTTGTTCCTGCGATTTGAGGAAGCCGATGGTGGCATCTTCCGCCTCCTTGGCGGCATTCAGCACGGCGCTTCGATAATCGGCAATCAATTGCTGGAAGCGGGCATCCTCGACGCGCACTTGGTTGCTGATGCGTCCGTAATTGAAAATGTCCCAACTCAGGCTGGGGCCGATAAAGTATTGGAAGCTCTTGGCATTGAACAGATCACTTAGTTCACTGCCGCCCGCCGAGGCGAAAGTCAGCGCGGCGTCGCTGGCGCGCAGATTAATCGAACCGAGCAGCGAAAAATGCGGATACAAGTCAGCCTTGGCCACGCCGATCAGCGCGCTCTGGGTGGCCAGCTGACGTTCGGCGAGGCGGATGTCGGGGCGCCGCCGCAACAAATCGGCAGGCACGCCGACTGCAATCTCGGCCGGTGCGTCAGGTATTGGCCGAGATTGCGCCAGATAACTGTCTATCCGTCCCGGCGGTTGGCCGAGCAACACGCCCAACGCATTTTTCGCCTGGCGCACACTGGCTTGCAAGGGCGGGATGGTCGCCAAGGTACTGCTCAGCAGGCTTTTTGCCTGCAAATAATCCAGTTCGGTGATCAATCCCCCCTTAAATAGCGCATCAGCGATCTCCAAGGTGCGTTGCTGGATTTTCACGTTGTCGCGGGCGACCTGAATACGGGCTTCGCTGGTGCGCAGCAGCACATAGGTTCGCACCACCTCGGCGGTCAGCGACACCAGGGCGTTGTCGTAACCGGCAACCGAAGCGTCCAGATTAGCCAGACTCGATTCTACGCCGCGGCGGAACTTGCCCCACAGGTCGAGTTCCCAGGCCGCGTCAAAGCCTATGCCGGTAGTGCCGAAATTGCGGTCGATCAGCGGGCTGGTATTCGGCGCATGGGCGCTGATTTGTTGATAACTTAAATCGCCGTTCAGTTGTTGCAGTTGCGGATATTCAAGGCCCGTGGCGATACCCAGTTGCGCCCGTGCTTCCAGGATGCGCACACCCGCCAGTTGCAGCGTTAAATTCTGCCGCCGGGCCTCGTCAACCAGCCGTACCAAATCCGGGTCCTTGAATACTTTCCACCAGTCGGCCAGTTTCGCTTCGCGCTGGCTGAGCCGAGAATCGGACTGGTTGAGCCATTGGCTTTCCACGGCGGCTTCGGGTTTGGCATAATCCGGCCCCACCGTGCAACCGGAGTTCAGCAATAGCACCGCGGCCACACCCGCCAAACCGTGGAGCAGGCGAATAGCGCCGGAATTTGACTGCATGCCGCTACTGTTCTTGTCTTGCATAGTCATTCCAGTGCACCTCCGCCCAAATTACGATGAACGGCTTGTGCTTGCTCTTCTACTTCCACTTTGTAAAAGATGGCATACAGCACCGGAACGACGATCAAGACCAGCAGCGTCGCAAAGCCAAGGCCGAATACGATCGTCACCGCCATCGCAATGAAAAAGGCGTCCGTAAACAAGGGGATCATACCCAGCATAGTCGTGCCGGAAGACATGGTCACAGGAATCAGGCGGCTGACCCCAGAACGCATCACCGCGTGAAACGGCGTCGCGCCTTGGCTGAGCTGCACATTGATTTCGTCGATCAGCACAATCGAAGCCTTGATGACCATACCCGAGAGACTCATCAGCCCCAGCAGTGCCATAAAGCCGAACGGCTGATGAAACACCAACAGTCCCAGGGTGACTCCGATCAGGGCCAACGGCACGGTCAGCCAGATGATCAGGGTCTGTTTGATGGAGTTAAACAGAACCAGCACCGTTAATACCATCAAACCGAAAAACACCGGGATCGAACTCGCCAGCCGCGAATTGGCGCGAGCGGAATCCTCGGCTTCGCCGCCCCACGCCATGTAATAGCCCGGCTTGCCTTTAAGCGGCCACAGGTCGTTGTCGCCGACTTTAAGCGTCGACGCATCGAATTCTTCAATGGCTTCATCGGAGGGTTTCCCAAGCACCGCCGCTGCATCCACACCGACGGCTTGCTCGATTTTCGCTTTGACTTTGGTGAATACTTCAACTGGCAATCCCTCGCGCGGGTCGGCATGGATGCGCAGCATTTTGCGGCGATCCCAGCGCCATACATGCGCGTCTTCGAATTCGAGCGGGAAAGACGATACCACTTGGCCCATCGGGATCATCGATTGCGCGGCCGGACTCCAGATCTGCACGCCTTCCAGGCTGTCCAGATCGGCACTCTCGGCCATCGGGGAGCGAGCCACCAGCGGGATCAATTCATCCCTCTCTCGATAAACCCCCACCGTCTGGCCTTCGAACGCCATCGCCAGCGCTTCGGCCACTTCCGGGCGATCGATACCGGCGCGCCGCGCCTGGGATTCCGCCAATTGCGGCCTGAGCACCTTGGTTTTGTCCCGCCACTCGTTACGCACGGCCTTGGCGGTTGGCTCTGCCCGCAGAATGGACTCGGCTTGCCCTCCCAGACGCCGCAGTTCCTCGGCATCCGCTCCGTAGAGTCGCAACTGGATTTTGCCGCCGGTCGACGGCCCCAAGATGAACAGCCGCAAGTTGACGACGGCATCGGGGTAAAGCGCTTCGAGTTCCTCCTGTACTTGCGGGGCCATCGCGGCGATGCGGGTGTAATCGTCGACATCGACCAGGATCTGGCCGAAGCTGTTGTAATTATGTTCCGGCGTATAAGTCAGCAGGAAGCGCACCTGGCCGCCGCCCAGCTGGCTGGTCAGATGGGTCACGCCTTCGTGCTTCTTGATCAGCTGCTCGGCCTGTTTGATGCGCCGGTCGGTTTCCTTGATATCCGTGCCTTCCGGGAACCAGAGATCGACATAGAATTGCGGACGGGTGGAGTCAGGGAAAAAGCTCTTCTTGACGAAACCGAAACCCAGCAAGGCCGCGATAAACAACGCCACGACTATGCCCACAACGATCCAGCGGAAACGCAGGCAAAAAATCAGGAAGCGCTGATACTTTCCGTAAAATCCGACCGAGTAGGGGTCGACGTCCCCGCTCGCGGCAACGGCGCCGGTTGGCAGAAACATCTTGCACAACAGAGGCGTGGCGGTGACAGAAGTCAGCCAGCTAAAGGACAGCGAAATCAGGATCACCGAGAACAAGGTGCGGCAATACTCGCCTGTGGAATCCTCGGAAGTGCCGATCGCGGCGAAAGCGATAATCGCCACCGCAGTGCCGCCCAGCATCGGCAACGCATTCTGGCCGACGACGTCGCGCGCCGCATCATAGCCGTTTTGTCCTTGCGCCATGCGCATGCGCATGGCGTCGGTCACCACGATGGCGCAATCCACCAGCATTCCGAGTGCGATAATCAGCGCGCCCAAGGAGATCCGTTCCAGCGTGATATCGAACATATGCATCACGATGAAAGTACCCATGATAGTCACCATCAGCACCACGCCGAGAATCAAGCCGCTGCGCAAACCCATGAACAGCAGCAGCACGCCGACCACGATGGCCACGGCTTCCGCCAAGTTCACGATGAAGCCGTTCAACGCGGCGGTCACCGATTGCGCCTGATGGGAAATGATATGGGTTTCCATGCCCACCGGCCGCATCGGTTCGAGATCCTTTAAGCGCTGTTCCAGTGACTCGGCCATGATGATCACGTTGCCGCCGAGCACCGTCGAAATTCCCAGGCCGATTGACGGCTGGCCGTCGAAGCGCAACAGCGTCGGCGGCGGTTCGCGGTAGCCGCGCTTGATGTCGGCCACATCGCGCAAGTACACCAAACTTTTGGATTTCGTCCCGCTAGAGGTAATCAGCAAGTCGCCGAAATCCTGTTCCGATTTGTATTCGCCGGTCGGGTTAATCGGTATGAATTCCTGCCCCAAATTAAAATTGCCGGCGCTCGACACGACGTTTTTGGCTTGCAAGGTACTGTAAATGTTTTGCGGCGAGATGCCGAGCTGTGCCATTTTTTCGCGGTGCATTTCTACATAGATCGCTTCCTTTTGTTCCCCATAAAGGACGACGCGCTTGACGTCGATCGCTTTCAGCAATTCTTTTTGTAGATATTTGGCGTATTCATACATTTCCTTGTAACTGTAGCCCTCGCCGGTAATCGCAAGATAAATTCCGTACACATCGCCGAAATCGTCGTTGACCAGCGAAGGTCCTGCTTTGGGCGGCAATTTGCCCTGCGCGTCATTGATCTTGCGGCGCAGCTCGTCCCATACCTGCGGCAACGAAAACTTGTCGTACTTATCCTTCATTTTGACTTTTACGTTGGAGAGGCCGCGATAGGAATGCGATTCGACTTTCTCCAACTGTCCCAGTTCCTGCGCAGCTTTCTCAATCACATTGGTGACTTCTTCTTCCACTTCCGCGGCCGACGCACCGGGGTAAGGCGTCACAATCACCGCCTCCTTGATCGTGAACTCCGGGTCTTCCAAGCGGCTTAAAGCCTGGTACGACTTCCAGCCGACCACTAACAGCAGCACGATCATCACCCAGGTAATGACGCTTTTATTTATGCTCCATTCCGCCAAATTCATTTGCTTGAGTCCCCTTGATCTAATTTACGATTAGAATCGTGACGTATTGGTCATTTTGGGTTGACTAACGGTTATTCGAACGCCCGAACCGTTTGTCCTTCGCTTAGCGTGCTGACACCGCTGATGGCTATGGTTTCATCAGCATTCAATCCGCTGACGATTCTTATGCTATCGCTTCCGGATAAATCGCCGGTTGTAACCTCACGGCGTTGTGCTTTCATGGTTTGCGGATCGATAACCCAGACTTGCGAGTGACCCGCGTCGTCGGCAAATACAGCGATGGCCGGAATCAGGATTTCTGCACCGGCCTCGGCTTCCTCGGTAAATTCGATGGCAACGTTAACCGTCATTCCCGGAAGGATGCGGATACCGGAGGGCGCAGGCATCGCTAACACCACGCGGTAGGTTTGCGTAACCGGATCGGCTTGGGTCGCGAATTCCTTAATCTGTAACTCGAAGCGACGGATTGGGTCTGCGGTGAATTCGGCGTAAAAGCGGGGCAGTGTTTTACGGATCGGCGCGATCATCAGCTCAGGCACGTCGATTATGACTTCCACATCGGTCACATTCTGCAAGCTGAGTACCGCCTCTTTGGCCTGCACTTCTTTATAATTATCGACGTACTTTTGAGCAATCACGCCATCGAAAGGCGCTTTCAAACGGGTATATTCCAATTGATCTTTGGCCGCAGCAACAGTCGCTTTCGCGGATTGCAGATCGGCTCGGGCAACCTTTTCGGCTGCGAGTTTGAGCGATACCATCGAATCGCTGACGGCACCGGCATCGGTTTCTTTCACGTTGACATAACGCTTGTACTCGGCGATTGTATAAGCAAGCCCTGCTTCAGCTTTCGCCAACACGCCTTCAGCATTGCGCAGATTGGTTTCATAGTCTCGGGGATCGATGCGTGCGACGAGAGTTCCTTTCTTGACTGTTTGACCTTCTTTAACCGGAAGTTCAACCAGGGTGCCGGGCACTTGAAACGCCAAATCGACGCGATCGGCAGCGCGCACGGTACCGGGCAATTTCCGGATTTTTCCTGCCAACGAACCGCCAACCTTCATCAGTTTTACCGGACGGATCGTCTCGACGGTTTTGGCGGGTTCTTCGCTCTGCCCGCACGCCGTAAGCAATGCCAGGCAGACCGTGCAGATCGCAAGCCCGGATTTTATCTGAGACCCTCGCCGAACTAACGCATAAAAATTCATTATGACTCCTCATCCACGAATTGTTTTTCGACTATCGCCAGTCTGAAACTCATGCCCTGTTTTTAAGTGCTTAACCTGGTCAATTATTTAAATCTCAAACAGACATCGCCAGTTCGCCTTTCTCGGGCTCCTAATTGGCGAATCGGCAACCTGCAGATTAGATTGATATGCATTTATTCTATGCCTCAGCAAACAGCCTTCGCTATTGGACTTTAGTCCAAGGCTCAATGCTGTTGACTTAAGCGTGCAGGCCCCTTCTCCCTCAGGGAGAAGGTTGGGATGAGGGGATATAAATAAGCTTTCTTCGTTATTATCATTATTCTGATTTCCCCTCACCCAACCCTCTCCCTCTGGAGAGGGCTTTGTACCGCTTAAGTCAACAGCATTGAGTCCAAGGTTCAGGCTAACCGCGCAGGAAAATATAATTCGGAGTGACGTCTTATGTTTGAAAGGGGGAACAGATTTATTTAGAGTGACGGCCATGCAACGCACAATTTGCCGATATCAGTTCGATACGGAGCCCACGGCTATCTATCAGCTTTCCGCTTGCCCCTGAACAAGACTGGCAAGAGAATCTGAGGGGATGATCCTCTGATTGATGACCGAGCCATTGTAATTTTTGGCGATTTCCTTGAATGTTTTCTCCCAGACGTTTTCAAACAGGACTATCACCGCTGAGTGGTCTGGAGGGAGTTTAGCCGTTATTTTTTGAATGTCTGTGGCGCTAAGACCGAAGTCCCCTGCCCTAGCGGCCTGGGCAGCGGATTCCGCGTTGGCTTGGGCTGGCTCAGTAGCTGCGGCGCTTAGACCTGCAAGCGCGGAAATCAATGCATTGACTTCCGACACGTTGTCTTCGTCCTGAAGGCGCCCGCCTTCCATTGCCGAGACTCTGCCTTCCTTATCTTTTCTAAGAAAAAAGAAGGCATCCGGCCTGAGAACGCCGGTCTCCCAGAGACCCTTCAAATCATTGACAAAATCATAGGGCAAAAGCGCGCCCTGAAATTGGGTCACAATCAGGTTCATCGAATTCATCTTGCTGAAATCCAGTTTCGCTGCTTCCACATCCTTGAATCTCTGCGGCTGGGCCGGCTTTTCACCGCGAATTAATATGCCAAGGTGTATCAGTTTCGGCGCCTTCTCAAGGTCTCCGCCCATCACTTGATGCCAATGTTGTTCAAATGTTTCGCGGGGCATGAAGCCTTTTCCCATCCGCACATAGGGATCTTCAAAGTACACATAATCCTTGTCGACGGCGAGCACGATAAAATAGTGGCCGTTAGCCCAGTCTTCCGCCACCGATGCGGCTGAATCCTGTCGGCTTCTCCAGGCTTGGCCCAAAACGATTACGGGAGTTCCCTGCGCTGTGGCTTGTTCAATGTCTTCGAGTGTGAGGTTTTCCTTAACCTCGGCTTTGAAGCCAAGCAGCAGGGCAACCCGCACAATGTCATCGGGATAGGTGCCGGTTTCCGGCGTGGTATGAAGCAGCGTCATCAGGTCTTCTTCATCCAGATCTTTGCCCCAATAGCTCAACACGGCCTGAAGGGCTGAGGCGCCGCAGGAATACTCGGTACTCTGACGGGTTTGTTTTAGAAGGCGGAAGCGTTTCATGGCTGGCTCCTCAGATGGATAAAGTGCGATTAATCAGACTGCTTAGGTCACAGTTTCACTTGCCGGGATTCGTATCCACCTCTTCCCATGAAGAATCCGGGTCATAGGCTTTCATTGCCAAAGCCAATTCGGCGGTTTTCGGCCCTAAATCTTTCTGGTATATCTTTCCTCTGTGATTGACGACAAAAGTCATGATGCCGGATGAGCCATACATGGCAGGAAAGGCTACCAAGGCAAAGCCTGCAATCATGTTGCCGTTGATGGTGTAGTCGTATTTTCCGCCCGGAACATTGCCGCCCTGACGGGTAAGAATCTTATATAAATAACCGTGAAAAGGCGTCGTCGAGTCCGTGTTGCCTTGTGCCTTGTAACCTACGGCTTTGGCTTCGGCCACCAGAGGCCCCAGAGGGCTCTCGGGCTGGCCGGACGCCGCTTCCCAATACAAGCCGTCGAATTTACCCGATTCGCTGCGTAACTTGGTCGCGAACTCGCTCACTCCGTCGCCGTCCCGGTCGATAGCCGCATATTCGAATTGCGCTTCCACATAACCCCGCATCACCGCCAGCGTATTCAGCTCATTGCGCCCTATTCTGCGGTTCAGGATTTCCTGTTTGCCTTTTTCGGCATCGAATCGCCATTGGCCTCCGTTATTCACGACAGGGACAGGAAACGCCCAGTCATTCTGGCCGAAATGCAAAATCGCTTTACCGGCCTGCTGATTTTCGATATAGGATTTCTGTTCGGCCATTTTCAGAAACTCCGCGCGATTGTTCGCATCTTCCACGTCGTCGCCGGACGAAAAAAGTTCTGCATATTGGCTGCCAAAAAGTACCGAGACCTTATTTTTGTCATTGTCGCGTGCGGCATCGACCAGCGCTTTTGATGCTTCTTCGGGCGATGCAAAACCTTGGCCCTTATCCGCCGCTTCGGTTTCGGGAGCGGCGGATAAGGCGTTTGTAGCAATCGAGGCCATTAAAATGACCATCGAAAAGGTATAACGGAGTTTATTGGACATCATGATGGACACCTATCCTAATAAATAATCAACAGCCATTGACCGAGTATGGGTTGCGATCAATGCTGTTGACTTAAGAGTACGTACCCCTTCTCCCTGAGGGAGAAGGTTGGGATGAGGGGGAATTAAATAAGCTTTCTTCCTTATTTTGATTTCCCCTCACCCAACCCTCTCCCTCTGGAGAGGGCTTTACACTGCTTAAGTCAACAGCATTAAGGATTGCGACAACTCCCTATTGCCAACGACAAACCAAATAATTTCATGTATTTAAACCATCACCGGCGACCGCCACGGCTTCTTGCAGCACCGGCACCAGCCCCTCTGGCCGGTTGTTGGGCACGCGCAACACTGGCGTTTCCGCGGTTACTGTAAGCGCTGGAGCGGCCGCCATCCCGGGTGCTATCAAACGCAGTCGGGCGCGACATTTCCTGACGGCGCTGTGACTGGAGCTGTTGCTGTGTTTGCTCATTGCGTTGTCTGGCCTTCTGCTGTTGATTGTCCGATCTTTGCCTGGCAGGCTCTGCTCGTCTTTGGCTCGGTGCGGCGGCGTTTGTGGAAGCTCCGGAGTCTTTTGTACGAGCCTTCCCTGCCTGCTGTTGCCGGGAACTTTGACTTGATGCGCCGCGCTTGCTCTCGACATTGCTCCTTTGACCGGACGCCTGTAGGCCTTCCAGGGCGTTTTCACGGTTGCCTGGAGCCGGCCGGCTACGGCTTTCGGCTGTACCGGGTTTTGCCGCCAAGCTCCGCTGGACATCGGCGCTGGAAGGCCGGGCTTGAGCGGAACGATCTGCCCCGAATCCTCGCGTGTCGGCAGGAAGATTTTGGGCGCCGCTGAGCCTGCTCCCGGCCAAGGCCGGCGACTCAGTGCGCCCCATGCGCTGCTGGGCGGCAGGCGGATAATCCTGGCCGCGTCGATGGCTGGGATTCGGCTGCCAGCGACTGGTCTGGCCCTTTACGGCCGTGAGTTGATTCGGACTGAAAGTGCCGTCCCGATTGACATTGATTTCATTACCGGAAATATTGATATCCCGGTCGGCACTGATATTGCCGCGATTAACATTTGCATTGCCATACCGCGATCCGCCGTAATATCCGCCCCCTCCCCCGTGCCAGCAGTTGCCACCGTGGCATACGGCGCCGCCATAAGGATGAGAGACATGGTAATCATCCCAGTCATCATCGTCGGCCCATTCCATAATGCCCCAGGTCATCAATCCGCCGACAACCGCACCGGTCCCGAACGACATCCATTGATCCGAACTGGAGGAGGTGGTCGTCGTAGTGGTCACAGGCTGGGCATAATAAGTCGGGTAATAGCTTGCTGCGGGTGCCGCGGCTGGATACATATGGGTAGTTGGAGGCGGAGCCATCGATGCCGCATAGACAACCTCTGGGTTATATTTTGGAACCGCTAAGGTATCGGCTTTGGCCGGCTTTATGCTAATCACTTCCTGGGTCAATACGGCCGGCGTTGCTTTGACTCCCTCTGTTTGCTCTTGTCCGGGCTCCTGCATCGACACCGTCTCGGCTTCCACTTTTTGCAAATCGGAATCCTTTAAAAATCCGGCATCGATAGCTCGCTTGCGTAAAGTCTGGATTGCGTCCATCAATTGCGGCGGATTGGACAGAAATGCATCGCCCAACTGTGTGGTCCAGTCCAGGTGTTGATCCATCATCGCAATAACGTCAGGGACCGCAGTCAGCCTGACGACGCTGGCATCCCAGTCTTTGCCGCGCACGGTCGCAGGGTCCGGTTTGGATTCCAGCCAGCGGGCCGCCTGCACCACTTCCAGCGGATAGGTGGAGGCCACCAGCACTTCGGCCAAAAGCGGATCGGGATAGAGCGCTATCGGAGCCACCAGCGATTCAAGGCTGGTTAAGGGTGTGGCTTCCGGCTTCGGAACAGGCGGAGTTGCAGGTGCGGGTTGTGCGGGCTGTGGCGTTGCGGTGACTGGCGGCGTATGGGCTTTCTCTTGGTCCTTATCGCCGCATCCTGCCACATGCATCGCAAAAATAAGTAGCGCAATGCGGCCAAAAAATACCCGAAGCGTTGCAAGATGGCGGGCGAGAGTATTAATTTGATACATCACGAAAGCTCCATTTGATCACCCTCCAAAAAGCAAGCGGCTACTACTAGAGGTTAATCTCAAGATGACAAGTGATTACTGTATTACTACGCAGGCAGAGTGCGCTATTAGACCTTAGTCCAATATTCGGCTATGGCTTATTTACTCCTTTACCTGGCTTTCCTTTGAAGGTTTGACTAACTGAACTTCTGCTTCATGCAATGGATTCGCAGCAGATTGAATTAGAGTCAGGTAATCGCTTTCGGGTAGCGCGCTACGATTTTGCTAACCCAAAAACACTCTAGATTGTAAAAATGTTCTGTTTAATAGACTCACCACGGAGGACACAGAGAACACGGAGTTTTTAATGTATTGAATCAAGATGGTTATTTTCTCCGTGTCCTTCGTGTTCTCTGTGGTTAATTATTTTTTCTGCTTGATTTGGATAATATTTTCACAGTCTCACTCGCGAGTAAGCACCCTCTCTACCTGCCGCTTACCGCAGTAAAAATCAGTGATTACCGCCTAATGAATAGCGGCAATCGACCAAAATCAGACATTGAGAAATCAATAAGCTGCGAGTTCTTTAAATTTCAAAATACAAACAGGCTTTGGCTCATCGCAGACACTCATTTTTTAATTTGTGAATATAGATATAGGTGCCCATACGTATTGTGAAAATCGTTTATCTTTTTTAACTTAATGATGAGGTTATATGGGTTGGATATACAATTTTGGCATAACCATGCAGGGATGTTTTACATCTTCATAACTGATGTTACGCAGTTAGTCGAATTAGTGCCGTAAATCAAGGTGTCGCTAACGCGACGGTTTTTTTGAATCGGGTTCTCGCACCCGAGGGCGAGATACTTTTCTTTGCCCCGCCAAAGAAAAGTATCCAAAAGAAAGGCGGCCCGGTTACCGCTTCTATCCTGCGCTCCTCGCTTTTGCCGAGGGTCAGCAGAAGGGGCTCCTGCCCCTCTGCTGACGTGCGGCATCCCTGCCGCACCCCTCACGGGCGATTCTCGGCAAAAGCTCCGGTGCTCGGCGCGGCAAACGGGAACAATACCCCTGCGTAACATCAGTTCATAATAATTTTAAATCGTAGTTAATGGACAGTTGTCGGCAAAAACCAGGGAGTCAGTTATAAGGAAATAACATGGGCATCAGATATAAGTTCATACCTTCTGGATATATTTGCTCCGTTTCGGCTACCGGTTCTATATCGTCAGCCTCGAAAGCATCATCCAGCTTTTTAATCGGCCACTCATTTAACTTTATTACGAAGAGTTGACTATGAAACCCTTTCCGATCGATCTTGGCGCATACCAGCGCATTACGTTAAACGCGAGCAATTCGACACTGACTGACGAGCAACGAGCCAGCCTGATGGCTAATATTCAGCTTTGCCGAGACGCGATAGTTTTTTTTACCGCGACCGGCGCGGCAAGGGGCGTCGGCGGCCATACCGGCGGACCTTATGATACGGTGCCGGAAGTGATCATCATGGATGCGTTGTTCCGGGGCGATGCCGATAAATATGTGCCGGTTTTTTTTGACGAAGCCGGACATCGCGCGGCCACGCAATATTTAATGGCCGCTCTTAACGGTGATTTTCCTGCTGAACATCTGATGGAGTACCGTGCCGCTCATGCTCATTTGCCGGGCCATCCTGAACTGGGCTTAACGCCGGGCGTAAAATTCAGTTCGGGACGGTTGGGTCACATGTGGTCCTATGTCAACGGCGTGTCTATCGCTAACTCAGGTAAAGTGCTGTTTTGCCTGGGCTCCGACGGCTCGCAGCAGGAAGGCAACGATGCAGAAGCGGCGCGCTTCGCGGTCGCCCAAAACCTGAACGTCAAATTGATTATCGATGATAATGACGTCACCATCGCCGGCCACCCGTCCCAATATTTGCCCGGTTTCTCTATCGCCAAAACGCTGGCCGGCCACGGTTTGACGGTATTGGAAGGCGATGGCGAGAATATCGACGATCTTTATCAGCGTATTTGCACAGCCATTCATACCGACGGCCCTGTTGCGGTGATCAATAAGCGCCTCATGTGTCCGGGCATTGTCGGGCTGGAAGGTTCAAACCACGGCCATGACGTCGCACCGGTTAAAGTGGCGGTAGCGTATTTGGAGTCTCGAGGCCGTCAGGCTGCGGCGGATCACCTGAAAGCCATTCAAGCACCAAAAAACGATGCGGTATTTCTGGGTTCCAGCGACAAGTGGGATGCCAACCGCAACATTTTCGGCGATGCCGTCGTCGCGATTCTGGACCGGATGAACGCCGCAGAGCGCGTCGAAAAAATCCGCGTTATTGACAGCGACCTGGAAGGTTCCTGCGGCCTGTCCAAAATTCGCAATGCTCATCCTGAAGTATTTATCTCTTCCGGCATTATGGAGCGCAGTAATTTTTCGGCGGCGGCCGGTTTCGGGATGGCAGCGGGCAAACAGGGCATTTTTGCTACCTTTAGCGCTTTCCTGGAGATGGTCATTTCTGAAATTACCATGGCGCGATTGAACAATTCCAACGTGCTCTGCCATTTCTCGCACTCCGGGGTTGACGACATGGCCGACAACACCTGTCATTTCGGACTGAACAACCTGTTTGCCGATAACGGCTTGAGCGACGGCTATGCGACTCATCTTTACTTTCCGGCTGACTCGCTGCAAATGAAAGCCTGTTTGGAAACGATCTTTTTTAACCCCGGCTTGCGTTTTGTCTTCTCGACCCGCTCCAAAGTGCCGACTATTCTGAATGCCGACGGTCAGGAGTATTTTGGCGGGGACTATAAATTTGTCTCGGGCAAGGATGAAATTATTCGCGAAGGAACCCAGGGTTATATTGTCAGTTTCGGCGAGACCTTGTACCGGGCATTGGACGCCGTAGAGCGTTTAAAACAGGAAGGCATTGATGTCGGTTTGATCAACAAGCCGACCCTAAACGTCATTGATGAAGAGATGATAGTTAAGATCGGCCATTCGCCAATGGTGTTGGTTGTCGAAGCGTATAACCGGAAAACGGGACTGGGCAGCCGCTTCGGCACCTGGTTGTTGGAGCGCGGCCTGGCTCCAAGCTATGCGCATCTTGGCAGCTACCGGGAAGGCTGCGGCGGTCTGTGGGAGCAATATCCTCATCAGGGTATTGATCCGGCCGGGATTATGGCAAAAGTTAGGGATCTACTAAAAACTTGATTCAAGTTGCCGTAAATCCGCTTTTCCGGTTCGATGAGGCAGGTATGGAAACGGGGTTATGGTTCGGCTCTTTGGCATCGCCGGATGAAAAAGGCAGAACTATCGGCCAAAAGCAGTCGCTGGAGATACGTCTTATTCGAATAAACTTGATCGATAAAATCATAGTTTGACAATGTCGAGATGAGAATCTAACAAAAAGGTAAGTGATGCAAAGAACTATGTTTGATGATCTTGATGATAAAGAACTAAATCGTCTGCAATTGACTACTCTTCAGTACTATCTGCACGAAATCAACCCGGCCAACGGCCTTGTCCGCGACAAGACTCATAAAACCGCACCGGCTAGTATCGCAGCGGTCGGACTAGCTTTGGCATCAATTCCGGTATTAGTTGAGCGAGGGGTCATCTCACGGGAGTTTGCTCCCGAGATCGCCCTAAGGACGCTGCGTTTTTTTCGCGACGCGCCGCACGGGCCAGGGCCTGATGCCACCGGATACAAGGGCTTTTATTACCATTTTCTCGATATGAAAAGTGGTCGGCGGGTATGGAACTGCGAATTGTCCACGATTGACTCAGCCTTCCTCTTTGCCGGCATGTTGACATGCGCCGCTTATTTTGACCAAGAGACCGAAGAAGAGGATGAGCTACGCCGTCTGGTCGATGAACTTTTCGGGAAAGCCGATTGGCAGTGGGCGTTAAATGGCGGTCCGGCAATCTCTCATGGCTGGCGGCCGGAAAGTGGCTTTATTCCGCATTACTGGAAGGGTTACGATGAGGCCCTGCTTCTGTATATTCTTGGACTCGGCTCAAAGACGTTTCCACTTCCTGCAGAGAGCTATGCCGCATACTGCTCAACTTATCAGTGGAGGAAGATCTATGGACGTGAAATTCTTCATTCCGGGCCGCTTTTCACACATCAGCTCTCTCAACTATGGATAGATTTGCGCGGAATTCGCGACAAGTTTATGCGCGACCATAACACGGACTATTTTCAAAATAGCCGGCAAGCAACCTACCTGCATCGGGAGTACGCAATTCAAAATCCACATGGATTTGTCGGCTATGGGGAGCATTGCTGGGGATTCACTGCTTGCGATGGTCCGGGTTGGATGTCGAGGAAGATAAACGGCGTGGAAAGACAGTTCTATGATTATATTGCGCGCGGAGCGCCCGACGGGCCGGATGATGGTACCGTCGCGCCATGGGTCGTCCTTGCTTCGCTTCCCTTTGCCCCGGAGATTGTTATTCCTACCATGGATCATATGGCGCAGCTTAATATCGGTGTGGATAGTCGCTACGGGTATAAGCCTTCGTTCAACCAGACCTATGAGGTAGCGGATAGCCCCACAGGATGGTGGGTTACTCCTTATCATTTTGGTGTAGACCAAGGACCTGTAATTTTGATGATCGAAAATTACAGAACCGGTTTAATTTGGGATATCATGCGCCGCTCCCCCTACATTGTGTCCGGCTTAAAGCAAGCGGGGTTTAATGGCGGCTGGTTGGATGGGGCCTGACGTAATGAACTTCCATAACTTATTTTTTATCGCTTCGGCTCTGAACGCCAACCTGGAGTGAGTCTAAACAAACGATACTAAAGTCCCATAGGCTTTCCATTGGCCTAAGTACTGAGATCAATGCTGTTGACTTAAGCGTGCGGGCCCCCTTCTCCCTTGAGGGATGCCTACATGGATGTAGGTAGTAGAGCACCAACAGTAGGCGCTTTAGGCGATGCAGGAGCAGTTGCCGAGAAGGTTGGGATGAGGGGGATAAAATAAGCTTTTTCCTTATTTTGCTTTCCCCTCACCCAACCCTCTCCCTCTGGAGAGGGCTTTGTACCGCTTAAGTCAACAGCATTGAGTACTGAGATAATGTTGCTCTATGAGCCTCTACGCCGGTGGTATATTTAATACAAACTTCTCTTTATTTCAGAGACGAAAAAGTTTGGCAGTTTAAATCTCCTAGAAACTTCACGGTTAAAATGGGATTACTCTTGGGAAGTCGAAAACAGGTTAAAAGTCTTGCTGAGTTGGCCAGCCAGCTGCATGTGGGGGCAACCTCACCTTTCGTGCTGTTGGCAGTCGGCATGCTCAGCGGTTGCCAGCTTTATCCTGCAACTACAAATTTTTTAGAATTTCCGCCTGAGATTGGCTTCCCGGAGACTACCAGATCCTTCCCGCCGGAGGAGAAGGTGGAAGAAGAGGAGAAAGAGGTGGAGGTAGGCGAACCGCAGCCGAAACTTGCCGACATCGCTACCCGCAAGTTCCCCATAGCCAAAGACAGCCGCATTGTCGGCGGTCTTGCCGCGATCAATGTGCAAGATGGCGACACCTTGCCCGACATTGCCCGGCATTTCGGCTTGGGCTATAACGACATCACCATCGCCAATCCCGCTATCTCCGCCTGGACGCCGGAATCGGGCGCACGCATGCTGCTGCCGTCGCGGTTCATCCTGCCCGATGCGCCGCGCAAAGGCATCGTGCTCAATCTGGCGAACCTGCGGCTGTTCTATTACCCGCCGAAACAGCCGGACACCGTGTTGACCTACCCGGTCGGTGTTGGCCGTGACGGCTGGAATACTCCGCTAGGGCAAACCACTATTATCGCCAAAACAGTTAAGCCGACCTGGACCGTCCCGGAATCCGTCCGCCGCGAACATGCGGAAAAAGGCGATCCTCTGCCTGAAGCGGTGCCTCCAGGTCCCGACAACCCGCTCGGCGAGTATGCATTACGGCTAGGCTTTAGCAGTTACCTGATCCACGGCACCAACAAGCCTTACGGTGTCGGCATGCAGGTCAGTCACGGTTGTGTGCGGCTTTACCCCGAAGACATCGACGTACTGTTCAAACAAACTTCGGTCGGGACGCCGGTGATGATCGTACACCAGCCTTATATGACGGCATGGGACGGGGATATGCTTTATCTGGAAGCCCATGAGCCTCTGCAAAAATGGGCGGGCCAGAAGAAGCAACAGCAAAAGTCACTGTTGCAGCAACTGCGCAAAATCGCCGCTGAAAAAGGCGCAGCCGTGGATTGGGAAAAAGTCGGCAGCATCCTGCAACGCGCCGACGGCATTCCCACCCCAATCCTGGAGGCCAGCCCGGAATTGCCGGAACTGGCCGGGTACGCACCGAAAGTGCAACATCCCGGACAGTTCTACGGGCAGCCGGTAGTTCCACAATTGACCGACAACGACTGGGTGCTTATCGTCGCCGACAACAGCAACGAACAGACGGCGCGACAGCTGGTTGCGATGCTCAACCATCAAGGTCCGCCAATCCCGGCGCGCCCCATTGCCAAAGACGGCTCCTATCAAGTGATTGCCGGCCCTTTCAAAGACCAAAAAGAAGCCGAATTGATTGCACAGCGCATCAAAATCGATTTCGAGATTAATGCCAAGCTCGGAACTGTGACCATACGATAGCCCATACGCATCGACTTAGTACCTGATGTCACCCGCCCCATGCTGATAGCGCATCATTCTCGGCATGAAAATAATTCACTAAATGTGGCACCCAGCCCCACCAGAAATTTCTCCCGTCGGGTTTGCCGCTTTTTACAGGCACACTCAAGGTCGGCAATACGGGTTTGGATTGGCCTGCCGATAGGTAATCGACTCTGTGTTTAGGCATTCGTACTCCTAGAGCAATTTTCGAATATTTAAGATCAATTCCACTGTTAAACTTTTGTTACGCAGAAGGAACTTGATATGGCACGGACTGAGTCCCGTTTGCCGCGCCGAGCACCGGAGCTTTCGCCGGGATAATGCCCGCAGGGGCGCGGCAAGGAGGCCGCGCGTTGCCAGAGGGCCAAGGACGGCCCTTCTGGCAACCCCCGGTGAAAGCGAGGAGCGCAGGACTCAAGCGGCAACCGGGCCGCCTTTTCTTTGGATACTTTCTTTTGGCGGAGCAAAAGAAAGTATCTCGCCTTCGGGGGCGAGACCCCGATTCAAATAACCGTCGCGCTAGCGACTCTTTAACTAACGAAGAAATGCTCTAGTACAAGATCAGACCTCAACTGGCCTTGGACTAAAGTCCAATAGCGAGACCTGCTTAAGCAGGAATAGTATGTTCATCAGCTAATGCGTCATTCCGGCAAACAGAAGTATTAACTCTTTGCTTTCTGGGCCTTGATCATAGGGAGCTTTCGTGATGAATCAGATTAATAATCTCGCCCGCCACACCCGCCTGCTCGAAATTGTCGGCGACACCGCCCGGGTTCGCGCCACAGGCAGGTCCTTCGGCGAAATGGCCGTCGTTGAAAACACCGATGGCGAGAGTTCTCTGGCGAAAGTGGTCGATCTGGACCGCGATATTGTCAGTCTTCAGGTGTTTTCCGGCGGCAAGGGCCTATCCACAGGCGCTACGGTCAACTTTCTTGGACGCGGCCTGGACGTGGTTTATTCGCTCAATATTCTGGGCAGGATATTCCGTGGTTCCGGCGACCCGATTGACGGCGGACCGGAACTCACGGTCGACCCGCGCATTCCGGTCGCTGGGCCGACCGTTAATCCGGTGATGCGGGTCATGCCTTCGCACATGATCGAAACCAAGGTACCGATGATCGATCTGTTCAATTGCCTGGTCGAAAGCCAGAAAATACCGATTTTCTCGGTGGCCGGCGAGCCGTATAACGAATTGCTCGCCCGCATCGGCTTCCAGGCCAATGCCGATGTGCTGGTTTTTGGCGGCATGGGGCTGATTTTCGACGATTACCACTTCTTTCGCACCTCATTCGAAGCGCATGGCGTGTTTCATCGGACCGTGATGTTTGTCAACCAGGCTTCGGACCCGCTGGTCGAGCGCTTGATGATCCCGGACATGGCATTGGCGGTAGCCGAAAAAATGGCGGTCGAGGAAAACAAGCGGGTTCTGGTGTTGTTAACCGACATGACCGCTTATGCCGACGCGATGAAAGAACTCGGCGTCGCCCAGGAGCGGATTCCGGCCGTGCGGGGCTACATGGGCGATTTGTATACGCAGTTCGCGCAGCGCTATGAAAAGGCCTGCGACTTCAAGGGCGCCGGTTCGGTCACCATTCTGACCGCGACCACCATGCCCGGCGATGATGTCACTCACCCGGTTCCCGACAATACCGGCTATATCACCGAAGGGCAGTTTTACCTGCACGACGGCTTTATCGACCCGTTCGGTTCCCTGTCGCGCTTAAAGCAGCACGTGATCGGCAAGGCCACGCGCGAGGATCACAGCCAAATCATGAACACGATGATCCGCTTTTATTCCGGCTCCGTCGAAGCGAAAAAGAAGCAGGAAATGGCTTTCGAACTGTCGCCTTTCGATCACAAGCTGTTGAAGTTCGGTAAGCTGTTCAAGGAACGGTTCATGGACATCAAGGTTTCCATCCCGGTCATCGAAGCGCTGGATTTGTGCTGGCAGACCCTGGCGGAATGTTTCAGTAAAGACGAGCTGCTGATGAAAAAGAATCTGGTCGACAAATATTTTCCGCAGCAAGTTGACGAAGCGGCGCAGGGGTAAGCCGCCATGGCCAAGCTGAAACTCAGCAAGCAGTCGATGCATCACCAACAGGAGCAATTGAAGCTGTATAAGCGCCTGTTGCCGTCGCTCGACCTGAAGCGTCGGCAATTGACGATGGAAGCACAGAAGGCGCAGGAAGAACACACCGCCGCCGTGGCGCAGATCGACGCGTTGGAGACGCGCATCGGCGAAGAATTGCCGATGCTCGCCGATGAAGGCCTACATTTGCGCGACCTGGTGGTCGTCAAAGGCTATAAGCTGGGTGAACAGAATATTGTCGGCGTCAGGCTGCCGGTGCTGGAATCGCTGGATTGTCAGGTCGCCGAGTATTCGCCTTTAGCGACGCCCGCTTGGCTCGACATCCTGGTGCAACGCTTGAAGGACGCTAAAACCTGTCGGCTGCGCGCCGAGATTGCCGCCAAGCGCCTGGATATTTTGCGCCTGCAATTGCGCCGGGTGACGCAACGGGTCAATTTGTTCGACAAAATCCTGATTCCGACCGCGCACCGTAACATCCAGCGCATCCGTATTTATCTCGGCGAAACCGAACGCGCCGCGGTGGTGACGTCAAAACTCGCCAAATCGAAACAATTGCAACAGCGTAACGCGCTCGCGGAGGCCCCGGAATGAGCATCGTCCAATTAGAAAAGGTCACTTTCGTAGGCATGACCGAGGACCGGGAGCGCTTGCTGCAAGACTTGCAGGAACTGGGTTGCCTGCATATCGAACCGTTCGCGGCAGAAAGTGACAACCAAACTGCCGTAGACGCCAGTGCCGGTGGCCGCGAAGCACTGCAATTCTTGCGCGACTACCCGCAGCGGAGGCGGCAAAGCCGGGATACCAAGCGTTTCAACGCATTAGAAGTCGAACGTCAGGTGCTCGATGTGAGACAGCGCTTGCAAATGCTGTCCGATGAACGCGATTTTCTGATCAAACGCATCCAGGACCTGCGGCCGTGGGGCGATTTTGCATTTCCACCCTTGCCTGAAATGGGCGGCCTGCGCCTCTGGTTTTACATGATACCGCACCGCGACATAGCTTTAATCAGGGATTTGGCACTGCCCCATGAGATCGTCAAGAAAGACAATCGCTATCGCTATGTGGTGGTCATTTCCGAAAACGAGCCCGAAGGCATGCCTGTCAACCGCACGCATATCGGTAGCCGGCCGCGTCATGAATTGGAAGCGCGCCTTGAAGAAGTGGAGTTGGCCATCGAAGACGTGCAA
>NZ_JALOCF010000088.1 GCF_023227905.1 Methylobacter sp.
ACCCGCTGGTACAGCTTGCTGCGCGACAATGTCGCCACATTGAAAGATAAGGCCGCGTTGGACTCAGCGCAAAACCAGACTTTCAACCGGGCCGGCATGTTTGCGTTGCGCGGTTGGGCTCCGCACATGCGGCTTGAGGAACTTCAAAGCTATGCGCACCGGCATGGGCTGCATATTGATGCCCAGGAAGTACAACCGGACGATAATCCGCCAACCTATCTGGACAACCCTCCCTGGCTTGCAGCCGGTGAAAACCTGGTCAATTTCTATATGACGCCGGGTTATCGGGCCTGGGATCCCTCACAGATCGTTTTCATCTCCTTTGCATTGTTTTTCGGGATGATCCTGGCCGATGCCGGTTATGCGTTGTTGTTGGGAATTGTACTGCTGTTCTTTTGGCGAAAAATGGGCGCATCGCCGGGCGGAAGGCGATTCCGGCCATTATGTCTGGCGATCGTTATTTTTTCCCTGCTCTACGGCATGCTGATCGGCAGCTATTTCGGCGTCACGCCTCCCAAGGACTCGTTGCTGGCTTCATTTCATGTATTGGACATGAGCGACACCAATCTGATGATGGCGATTTCAGTATTCATCGGTTGCATCCATGTCATCTTGGGGGCATCGCTGGATGCGGCTCGGCATAAAAACCTTGTGGAAGGCTTGGGCTCGGTCGGCTGGGCCTGCATTGTCGCGGGTGGACTGGCGTTTTTGCTGGCTACGGCGTTCGCGCCAGGCGTTTTAAAGCCGCTATCGGTGATCCTGGCTGGCGTCGGCGTGCTGCTGGTATTGCTGTTCTCGGCGCCTTTCGAAAAACCGTTATCCCGCTTGTCGAAAGGCCTGCTCGGCTTGACCAAACTATCCGGAGCTTTCGGCGACGTGCTCAGCTACTTGCGGTTGTTTGCCCTGGGCCTCGCCAGCGGCTCATTGGCTGCGGAATTTAATAACATGGCCATGGGAATCAATGACGCGATGCCGGGGGTTGGTATTTTCTTTGCATTCCTGGTGCTGCTTTTAGGGCATGCGGTCAACCTCCTGTTGGGTTTGGCGAGTGCGGTCATTCACGGTTTACGGCTTAACGTGATCGAGTTTTTTAATTGGGGATTGAAGGAAGAAGGATCGCTATACAAGCCTTTCCGTCGCACGGAAAGATAAAGGGAAAAATATCTGCATATCCCGCAACCGGGTTTTATAAAAACTTTAATATCGACTGGAGGTTCACTATGGATACTTTTATCGTGGCGCTTGGCTGGGTGGGGATGTTCGCGCCGTTGGCTTTGGGTGCGGTCGGTAGCGCGATCGGTTGTGCTCGCGCCGGCATGGCGGCTTGCGGAGCGCTGCTGGATGTCGAAAGCGGATACGGACGTTATATCGGCGTTGCCGCGATGCCTTCCTCGCAAACCATCTACGGCATCGTCGTCACCATGGCCCTACGGCGCGAGCTGACGATCGACAATGCGCCGGGCATTTTCGGCTTGGGCATACTGACCGGACTGGCTTTGATGATTAGCGCCTTCTCCCAAGGCGATGCCTGCGCTGCGGCCATCAATGCCTCAAAAAACAAATTGGAAATTTTCGGCATTTCCCTGGCGCCGGCGGCCTTGGTCGAAGGTTTTTCGGTGTTCGCATTTGTATTTGCGCTGGTGCTTTCCGCCGGCATTCCCAAATAAGCTGACGGAGCCGAATCATGAGCGAGCTAATCAACACTGAATCCAGCGTACAAGCATTGATCGACAGAATCCGCGACCAAGGCGTGCAAAGCGCCAACCGGGAAGCCGCACGCATTCTGGCAGACGCGGAAGCGAAAGCCTCGCAGTTGCTGGCGGACGCGCAAAAACAAGTCGAGCAATTGCGCGCCAAAGCCACGGCGGATATCGAAGCCGAGCAAGCTGCGGCGCAGGAAGCCTTAAAGCTTTCTGCCCGCGACACCGTCACGCGTTTGAAGAACCTCGTTGGTACCGCATTCGAAACCTTTGTCCGCCGGCTGGTCACCACCTCGACGCAAGACCGGGAATTGATGAAAAACCTGGTTTTAGTCTTGGCCGGACACAGCGCGGATGAATTCATCAAGGACAAGAAAATTCAAATTCTGTTGTCCGATGCCCTATTGACCGGACAGTCCGATCCCAAGCTGCGCGAACTGGGTAAGCAGACCATCTTGAGCCTTTCCAGCGATATGCTGCGCGAAGGCGTTGAATTGATTCCATCCAGCAGCGTCGAAGGCGGCGCGAAAGTGCGCCTGGTCGGCGAACAGCTGGAAATCGATTTATCCGACAAGGCGATAGCCAAATTGCTTGCCGGCCAGTTGCTGCCGCGTTTTCATGCCCTGTTGACAGCTGCGGAATAAGGGTGTCCACAGCCATGAAAGAGGATTACTACACGGTCGTGGCAAGTTTGCCGCACTTGCCTTATTTCGCGAATGCCGAGCGGCTCCCCCTAAGCCGTTTGCGCCTGGAACAGCGTTTACGCATGCTGGATGCCGATGAAACCCGGCAGATCTTGCAGGCTGAATTTTTGGCCGGCTGGAGACTGCCTGCCGGCAAACTTGAAAGCGGCGGCAAAATCGCGGCGCAGTATAAGACAATGCTGCAAAGCATAAGCCAGCCGGTGTTACGGGAGTTCGTGGAATACCGCCTGGACCAGCAAACCGTTATTGCCGCATTGCGTATCAGGCAAGCCGGCCGCGATCCGGAACAATACCCCGGATGGGGCGTCGGCCGCTTGGTCAAACATATCGAAGCCCACTGGGATGCCCCCGATTTCCGGCTGGGTACGGTTTATCCCTGGGTGAACGAAGCCAACAGCTATCTGGCAGCCTCCGATGCGATGGCGTTGGACCGCCTGCTAATGGACACCGTATGGCGAAAACTGTCCCGCTTGGGAGATAGGCGTCCTTTCGGCTTCGAAGCGATCACCGCCTTTGTATTCAAATGGGATATTTTGCAGGCTTGGCTGCAGCGCGATGCAAGCGCCGCAAAACAACGCTTCCAAGTATTGATCGAGGAGATAAAACATGTCCAATGAAAATACCGGCGCCGTCTATGCGACCGTGGTAGGCGTCAAGGAAAGCCTGGTCTTGATCGAGTTTGACGAAGCCGCCGAAGTAATGAAAAACGAAGTCGGCTACGTCTGCGTCGGCGAAGAACGGCTGAAAGCCGAAATCCTTCGGGTGCGGGGGCGCACCGCGGACATGCAGGTGTTCGAGGATACCCGCGGCGTGCGGGTCGGCGACCGGGTGGAATTATCCGGCGAAATGCTTTCTGCAACCTTGGGCCCTGGGCTGCTTGGTCAGGTTTTCGACGGCTTGCTGAACCCCTTGCACGGTCTGGCGCAAAAATACGGTTTTTTCCTGCCGCGCGGTGTGTTGATGCCGCCGCTTGATCTTGATAAAAAATGGCAGTTCAGTCCGGATGCAGAGATAGGAGATACCTTGCCTCCCGGCGGTGTGCTGGGGTCGGTTCCCGAAGGCCCGTTCAAGCACAAGATCATGGTCCCTTTCAATGAAGCGGAACCGGTCCAGTTGACCTGGATTCGAGGCGGCAGTTTTTCCATTAACGAGGTTGTTGCGCGCTACAAGACGTCGAACGGTGAAGAAAAGGAATTGACCATGGCCCTCCGCTGGCCGATCCGGCGCCCGATTCCAGAACATCTGCTGCGCAAGCGTTATACCGAGCGGCAGTTTCCATCGAAGCCGCTGACCACCGCGACCCGCATCATCGACACTTTTTTTCCGATCGCGCAGGGCGGCACGGGTTGTATCCCAGGGCCGTTCGGCGCCGGCAAGACGGTATTGCAGAGCCTGATCGCGCGCTACTCCAGCGTCGATATCGTGATTATCGTCGCTTGCGGCGAACGCGCCGGGGAAGTCGTCGAAACCATCCACGAATACCCGAACACGGCCGATCCCCGCACCGGCGGCACGTTAATGGACCGCACTATCATTATCTGCAACACCTCGTCGATGCCGGTCGCGGCCCGCGAAGCGTCGATCTACACCGGCATTACGCTGGGGGAATATTTCCGCCAGATGGGCTACGACGTGTTGCTGATTGCCGATTCGACCTCGCGCTGGGCGCAGGCAATGCGCGAAACGTCCGGCAGGATGGAGGAAATCCCTGGCGAGGAAGCGTTTCCGGCCTATCTCGATTCCGCGATCAAGAACCTTTACGAGCGCGCCGGGGTGATCCGTTGCGCCGACGGCTCTACCGGCACGCTGACCTTGATCGGCACGGTGTCTCCGGCCGGCGGAAACTTCGAGGAGCCGGTCACCCAGTCCACGCTCGGCACCGTCAAGACCTTCCTCGGCTTGTCCGCCGACCGCGCCTACAAGCGCTTTTATCCGGCTATCGATCCGCTGCTGTCGTGGTCCCGCTACCTGGATCAATTGGCGCCCTGGTTTACCAAGGAACTCAATGCCGAATGGGTCAATGACGTCAAAAACATGATGACCCTGCTGGAGCGCGGCGACGGCATTTATCAAATTATGCAAGTTACCGGCGAAGAAGGCATTACTCTTGAAGATTTCATCGAATGGCAAAAATCGATGCTGTTGGACATGGTTTATTTGCAGCAGGATGCTTTCGATGAGGTCGATGCCTGCATGCCCCGCGAGCGCCAGCTGGCCAGTTTCGGTGTGTTAAAAAAGCTGGTTGCGGCGGAATTTAAGTTTCAGGACAAGGACGAAGCCCGGGATTTTTTTACCAAGCTGACCGGCCTCTATAAGAACTGGAATTACAGCCGCCCCGATTCGCCGGATTACGAACGCTACGGCAAGGACATCGAGCAACTCGCCGGTCAATACTTGCCGGGCCGTAATGTCCAATAATCCCCAAAGCTGTTGCAAGGAGCATTGCCATGATTAAAAAAGAAATCATCGATTTATTCAGGGTCAAACCTGATACCAAAGTCCGGCTCAAGGATTACCACACCGGCTGGAAGCAAACCGATGAAATGAAATCCGCAGGCAAGAAATTCGTCAAGGAGAGAGCATCTGAGATTTTGCAATCCAGCATTGAAGAGCTGTCTGAATGCCAGCAATTGCTGTACGCCGATGACCGCTATGCCTTGCTGATCGTCTTGCAGGCTATGGATGCGGCGGGAAAAGACGGCACCATCAGGCACGTGATGTCAGGCGTCAATCCCCAAGGCTGCCAGGTTTTCAGTTTCAAAAAGCCGTCGGCCGAAGAACTGGACCATAACTTTCTCTGGCGCTATATGAAGTCCCTGCCCGAGCGCGGCCGCATCGGCATTTTCAACCGTTCCTATTACGAGGACGTGCTGGTAGTCAAAGTCCATAAGGACATGCTGGAACAACAAAAGCTTCCGGACGGCAAGCACGGCAAGGCGTTTTGGCAGGATCGCTACGACGATATTAACGCCTTCGAGCACCACCTGGTACGCAGCGGTACGGTCGTATTGAAGTTCTTTCTGCATGTATCGAAGGAAGAACAGAAACAGCGCTTCATGGACCGGCTGGAACGCCCCGAAAAAAACTGGAAATTTTCACTGGCCGATCTTATCGAGCGCAGCTATTGGGACGATTATGTCGACGCATTTGAAAAAGCCATCAGTGCAACCAGCACCAAATGGGCGCCTTGGTACATCGTGCCGGCCGATGATAAATGGGCGACTCGAGCCATAGTCGCCGACATTGTCACTACGACATTGCGCAATCTCGGACTTGAATTTCCCGAAATGGACGATGAGCAGCGTGCGTTATTGGAACATGCGCGACAAACCTTAGAAGAAGAATAACCATCGCGGAATTCAAATTCTCACCTATTCGCGCGACGCGCATTATGCAGTCGCAGATTCAGGACTTCCGGCCTCAGGGGAGCCAAATATTAAAAGTGTTAGCTTTTGATCTGTTCAATGTTAATGAAAACTCCATTCATAAGGAGTGAGCTTAACAAATGATCATTTAACCCAACGCGAAGAGGGTTTTTATATTCTTCGTTTATTTCGTTTGTATGGAGAAAGTGCTATGACTAACATCCCAGTTGATAAAAAAAAGACATATTGCTTATCGGCGGTTGCCATAACAGGAGCGTTGCTGACAGGTTGCGCAACGGAAACGCCAAAAGCTCCACCGATGACTGATAGGACCACTGCATATGTCGAATATGTCAGAGCAGATATGAGACAGGACAAGGTGGTCATGATCAATCAGGCTATGAAATTGGATCAGAACGATCCGAATTACAATGCCTTCTGGCATGAATATTACCCGTACGAGGCGGAATTGAAAAAGCTTAATGACGAAAGGCTCGCGTTAATTCGCGATTACCAGTACAACTTGAACAACATGACTGACGATACGGCAAACAACCTTGCTAAACGCGCTATTGCAATACGCGAAAAGAAGCTCGAATTGCTCAAGGAGTATTACAAAAAAATAAAAAAAGCCACTTCACCAATAATTGCTGCAAAATTTCTGCAAGTAGAATACGAAATCGGCCTTTTACTCGATCTCGAAATTGCATCTAATATGCCGTTGCTGAAAAAGAGTCCACAAGAATAGTAACCCTGGCTTTATCTGTACCGACCTGGAAATGTGTGAGGGTTACCTATCGGGTAGATAATTCTTATCAAAACCTTAGGGAAGCAACCCTCACATAAGGACTAATCTTTTTTTATATGTATCCGGCCGGCAATAATAATTGCCGATTATTGTATAAAGCGCGAAAACTCAGTGCGTAATTTTCTGAATGAGAAATTGAGCATCAGTGATGAACAACGAAAAGAATCCGTTACCCGATAAGACGTTGGAAAAGCTTATCTCGCACAAAGTGCTTGATTTATTCATCCGCGTAGGATTGATATTTTTTTTGGTCGTTTATTGCTATCAAATATTCAAGCCTTTTATCGGCTTGATGTTATGGTCGCTGATATTGGCCGTGGCCTTGTATCCCTTGCATATCTTGATCGCCCGTAAGATGGGTAATAAAGATGGCTATGCCGCAACGGCTTTGGTGCTGGTGATAATATTGAGCGTATTCACTCCCACGACCCTATTGGTTTTTTCCTTTGCGGATTCATCTACTGCCTTGGTGAAACAAGTTCAGAGCGGGACACTGCAAGTGCCTGCGCCCAGCGAATCTGTCGCCGGATGGCCGTTGGTGGGCAATAAACTATATGCATTATGGTCGGCTGCGCATACTGACCTTGGTGGCGTGGTAGCGAAATACGAACCCAAAATTAGCGTAGTCACCAAACAAGTGCTGGGCTATGCCGCCAGCGCCGGCAAGGCCATCTTGATGTTCTTGGCTGCCTTAGTGCTTTCCGGGATATGGATGGCCTATGGCTCATCTGCCCATGCGGCGGCCAAGGCCATTGCCAAACGGATAGCCGGTGACAAGGAAGGGGGAATCTTGGTCGTGCTTTCGACGGCGACCATCCGGGCCGTGGCGCAGGGCGTCATCGGCATTGCCTGCATCCAAGCCCTTTTACTGGGAGCCGGTTTTATCTTGGTAGGCATTCCCGCCGCCGGTATTTGGGCCTTGATGGTTTTGTTGTTGGGCATCGTGCAAATTCCTGCCATCTTTATTGCACTGTCGACCATTATTTATGTGTTTTCCACGAATGACTCCACTGCGGTCGCGGTGATGTATGCTGTTTATACCCTGGTTGCCGGTATGGCGGACAATATCCTCAAACCCTTGATGTTGGGTCGTGGCGTGGATGTCCCAATGCCGGTGATCCTTTTGGGCGCGTTAGGCGGCATGGCAACCGGCGGGATTATCGGTTTGTTTTTGGGATCGGTGATGTTGGCTTTGGGATACCAATTGTTTATGGCTTGGGTGTATCGTGAAACTGAAGAGTAAAAGCTAGGGAAGTACTTAGAAGCTATTCGTCGACGATTCCTGCCCATCGTCATGACCTCGTTCGCTTTTGGATCTTGTGCCCTTGCTCAGGAACCGTGAGCGGCGCGGCCAGTCAACAGACTATCAGTACGGTGGTTTTTGGCGGTATGCTGTCTGCAACGCTTTTGGCAATACCGTGCATACCGATGCTTTAGGTCATAACACAGCGATTGGCGGCTTGGACGATCGGCCGTAATAAGCACCATACCAATTAAGAAAACAAGTTCCTTCAACCAGTGGTGGCGACTTGGTCTATAAAAATATCTAGACCACCGCGCCGACCTGCTGAAAAGACACCGTCTGTTAATCAGCTTCCAAACTTTGCCAGTTTTTTAAAAAACAGCATCCAGACTTTCCACCAATAACTTCTATCTGATTATTTTTTTTAAATATAATGACTGGCAATACCAACGTGGTAATTGGAAAAAATGAACGCTGATTAACAATCACAATATCATAAATCTGTAACTACTTGAATATGTGATAAGTATTAGATGTTTTCACACATTATTTTGCCTGCATGGGGCACTCATGGGACACTGAAAAACAAAAACAAGCTCATTTGACTAATTTTTAGTCAGCCCGGGGATTTAGTCTTGGGTGCGTTTAGCTGGTTTGACTAGCAATAGATAGGGGGTTTTTAGATAAAAAATCCGGTCTATTTGTTTTTGATAGTTACTATGGCTTTATATTTAAGCCCTTTATGCCCAATGAAGACAAAAAATAGACTACATGTTTGCAAGCCCATTGATTCAATAGGTCACAATCGGCGAAGCAAAGCTAAATTGCTTGTTCCTGCGGATTATACCTTTGCACACTTTTTGTACACCGGCTCGACAATAGCTACTACATCGTCAAATTTCCCATTCATCGAGCGCGCTGTGAAGTGGGGAGTTAGAACAACAACCTGCCCCTTTTCCTCAGCTACTTCGAACTGACCGCACTTAGACTTCGAAAAATTGAATTCGGGAAACATTCTACGGTAGTCTGCCCAATAGCCTTTGCCGTAGCAAATAACAACCTTGGGTAAATACATTCTAAGCAATTTTCGGAGCAATCTGATTCGAAATGGCTTTACAGTTTTATAATATTCATCACGCGTTTGAAATCGCCGAATTAACTCACCGTAGCACCATTTTTTCATGCTTGGATTCGGAAGCGGCATCAGCTCACAGAGCAGCGTTTGTCCAGAAGAACGAGAATGTCCCAACCTTTCAGCCTGATAATTACGAATACTTTCTGGCTTCGTATCGCCCCCTTCGAGACTCAACATGATGTAGCACATGCCACGCCATGTGCGTTGAATAACTCTTTTACCGGTGTGAAATTTTGATTCCTTGAGAAAGATGGTATGAGCCTCGGCGCAATCTTCGACATGGGAGAATTTCAAACGCGAACGGATATTGTCTTCGATATTGCGTTCGTTGCCACCTTCTTCCATTCCAATAAACCAGACTTTAGCATCAAGACGACCATAACCAACAAATCTGAGCAAATGTTTCAGTTCAACATCAGTAATTGAATTCATCAAACATCCTCAATCATACTTTATGAAAGTATTTTGCTGGCAAGCAACCTATTGTACTAAGGTTAATTGTGGCTTTTTATTCCGAAGTGCCCCGCGAGTGCCCCAAGCAGGCAAAAAAAAGCCCTTACATTGCTGTAAGGGCTTAATTTTTTTGGCTCCCCCGGACGGGCTCGAACCGCCGACCTAATGATTAACAGTAAAACGAACAGCGATTTTCAACCGCCTGTTTCTCCATCATACTAAACACTTTAAGAGTTTTCAGTATTGCTCAGTTCCCCATCCAACTGCGAAAAGCCCAGAAAAGACCGGAAAAAGACCGCTGTTTTTTTGACCCGGAGTTGTACCGGATGCGAAAAAATGCATTTCAAAATACCTAATTTGGTTCGGGAGTTGTCGCTGTGTAAATCAACGCCACAGCTTTCACGTTTCAGCTCTCCATTCAAAGCGCCAATAGCTCGACCCAATGTACCACCGGCACACTGGCCTTTTCCTGTAAGTGCATCCAGCAGCCGATGTTAGCGGTCGCAATCACATCGGGTTGTTCGGCCTGAAGCGCCTGGATTTTAGCCGCTTGTAAACGCCCGGCGAGTTCCGGTTGCAGAATAGAATACGTGCCTGCCGATCCGCAGCACAGATGCGCATCGGCGACAGTCGTTAAGGTAAATCCTAATCGAGTGAGCAGGTTTTCCACCACACCGTTTAGTCGTTGACCATGTTGCAAGGTACAAGGCGAGTGGAAAGCCACTTTATGTGACAACGGTTGCAGGCTCGATAAATCCTCGACTTGCAGTACCTCACTGAGGTCTTTGGTCAGTGCGGCGATTCGTGCAGCTTTGTCGGCATAGAGAGGATCATCTTTTAACAACAGGCCATAATCTTTGATCGTGACGCCGCAACTACTGGCCGTTGTGACAATGGCTTCAATGCCGTTTTCCACATGCGGCCAGCAGGCATCGATGATGCGGCGCATCATGTCCAAACCTGAGGTTTGATCGTTCAGATGATAACTCAGCGCACCGCAGCAATGATCAATCGGCACGACACCAATACCGAGGCGATCGAGCACTCTTGCCGCGGCTGTATTGATACGCGGCGCCAAGGCCGGCTGCACGCAGCCTTGCAAAATCAACATCCGCCGCTCGTGACGTGCGGCAGGCCAAGTTTCAGCGGTTTGCTTAAATGGCAATTTGGCCTTCAGACGCTTCGGCAACACTGGCCGCAACCCAGCACCAATACCAGCCAGCACCTTAAAACGGCGCGGGTACGGCAAACTCAACAACAGCAGTCGCCGCAACAACCGTTGTGGCCATGGCCGGGAAACACGTGCTTCTATAATCTCGCGACCGATATCCAGCAGTCGGTTGTACTTGACGCCGGACGGACAAGTGGTTTCGCAAGACCGGCAAGTTAAACAGCGATCCAGATGTTGTTGAGTCTCCTCGGTCGCAGCTTCCCCTTCCAACAAGCGCTTAATCAGGTAAATACGACCGCGCGGTCCATCCAGTTCGTCACCGAGCAATTGATACGTCGGACAAGTTGCGTTACAAAATCCGCAATGCACACAGCTGCGCAAAATGGCTTCAGCTTCTCTGCCCGTATCGGTGTGGTTAATGAAATCAGCGAGTCGAGTTTGCATAGGGATCGATAAGGTTTCAGTGGTGCAAGCGACCGGGGTTGAATAGTTTTAAA
>NZ_JALOCF010000062.1 GCF_023227905.1 Methylobacter sp.
GCGACCAATCCTGCTCTGGCTCCGGCTTCAATCGCCATGTTGCACAGCGTCATCCGGCCTTCCATCGACAGTTCCCTGACCGCTGAACCGGTATATTCGATCACATAGCCGGTACCGCCCGCCGTACCGATTTTACCGGTAATTGCCAAGGCAATGTCTTTTGCCGAGGCGAATTTGGACAATTCGCCGTTGACCACCACTTGCATGGTTTTGGACTTTTTCTGCGGCAAGGTTTGGGTCGCCATTACATGCTCGACCTCGGAAGTGCCTATGCCGAAAGCCAATGCGCCGAATGCGCCATGCGTAGCGGTATGGCTGTCGCCGCACACCACGACCATGCCGGGATGAACAAAACCGTGCTCAGGCACAACAACATGAATTACGCCGTTGTTCGGATTGGACATGTCATACAGATTTAAGCCGTTCACGCGGCAGTTGTCAGCCATGGTTTCGATCTGTTTTTTTGCAATCGGATCGGCAATAGGCAAGTTGCGGTTTTTGGTCGGTACGCAGTGATCCATTGTGGCGAGAATGCTGTGCGGATTGCGCACCTTGCGACCCGATAAGCGCAGGCCTTCAAAGGCCTGTGGACTGGTAACTTCATGCATCAAGTGACGGTCAACATAAAGCAAAGGAGCCTGCCCAGCCTCATCAACGACAAGATGGCTGTCCCAGATTTTTTCATACATGGTCTTTTTCATAGCGTATTCCAAAGCGTGCATAACGACTCTACATTGAGCGTATGGCGTGTTACAGGATCAATCAAAAGCATAGCAAGACTATGCGTAACTGTATATTATCCTCTAAAAGAGAGTTGGTTTGCAATTTGCTAGAAGATACTCTCGCAAATAGACTTGCAATGCTTGTTATTCCTGTTGCGTTGCACTGTTGAAGGCACGAGGACGCTCGGATACCATGCAACTGAATGTGCGCTAACTTCAAGTCATGGTTAGCACTTTTATGATAGCAATGGCTGGTTTTTCCAGTCGTCACAGAGATAGGATACTTTGGTCATTTTTATCCCGAAAACCGCCGTGTCCGAGGAGTTCGTAAAGCCTTTAAACAGGGCATGGCAAACGGGATTGAAGCTTATGAATTTTTTGCCGGCGACTTGATGGGAAGCATTTGTAGAAGCCGGTTATCTGATTGCCGCAAATAAAAAACGCCCCTTGCGGGGCGTTTTTGTGCCTGCTGTAAAAAGGGCGGCTGGATAGTCGCCCGTAATTCTTACAAGCTGTAGTACATGTCGTATTCAGCAGGATGTGTGCTCATACGGATGCGGGTTACTTCTTCCATTTTCAAACTAATGTAGCCGTCAATTGCATCATTAGTGAATACACCGCCGCGCGTCAAGAATTCACGATCATTGTCCAGAGCGTCTAATGCTTGGTCGAATGAGTGGCAAACTTGCGGAATGTTTCTAGCTTCTTCCGCCGGTAAATCGTACAAATCTTTATCCATAGCATCGCCAGGATGGATTTTGTTTTGAATGCCGTCCAAGCCAGCCATCAACATTGCTGAGAATGCCAGATAAGGGTTTGCAGTGGAGTCAGGGAAGCGAACTTCGATACGACGGCCTTTTGGGTTGTTGACAAAAGGAATACGGATGGAAGCTGAACGGTTGCGTGCAGAGTAAGCCAGCATAACGGGCGCTTCAAAGCCTGGGACCAGACGTTTGTAGCTGTTGGTTGATGCGTTGGTGAAAGCGTTTAATGCTTTAGCGTGTTTGATGATACCGCCGATATAGAACAGAGCAGTTTCAGATAAGCCGCCGTACAGGTTGCCTGTGAACAGGTTGACGCCGTCTTTAGCTAAAGATTGGTGCACGTGCATACCGCTGCCGTTGTCGCCAACCAGTGGTTTAGGCATGAAAGTTGCTGTTTTGCCGTATGCGTGTGCAATGTTGGCAACGACATATTTCAGTTCCAAAACTTCGTCGGCTTTTTTAACCAGTGTGTTGAACCTTACGCCGATTTCGCACTGACCAGCCGTTGCTACTTCGTGATGGTGAACTTCAGTAATTTGGCCCATTTCTTCCAGCGTCAAACACATTGCAGAACGCATGTCTTGGAAAGAATCAACTGGAGGTACAGGGAAATAGCCGCCTTTAACGCCAGGACGGTGACCGGTGTTGCCGTCAGGATAGACTTTTTCAGAGTTCCAGCCCGCTTCTTCTGAATCGACTTTGTAGAAAGATCCGCTCATATCGGTGCCCCAACGGACATCGTCAAAAATGAAGAATTCGTTTTCAGGGCCGAAGAATGCTGTGTCGGCAATGCCGGTTGATTTCAAGTAAGCTTCTGCACGTTTGGCGATAGAGCGCGGGTCGCGTTCGTAACCTTGCATGTTTTTGGGTTCAATGATGTCGCAACGCAAGATTAAGGTGTTGTCATCAAAAAAGGGGTCCATAACGGCAGTGGATGGATCAGGCATTAAGATCATGTCTGATTCATTGATGTGTTTCCAGCCTGCAACTGAAGAACCGTCAAACATGTTACCTTCTTCAAAGGTATCTTCATCAATTGAATGGGCAGGGAATGTTACATGCTGCTCTTTACCACGAGTGTCACAAAAACGAAAATCGACGAATTTTACGTCATTTTCCTTGATCAATTTAAGTACTTTTTCTGCGGACATTTATTTTGTTTCCTGAGATGAGTTATATGGGATCAGCGTATATGCCAAACACTATAACGATACCATTTTTTTTAATGGATTAGCCACTAAAAAAACGAAGCGTAATAATCGGTGTTTTTAAGGGGAGGATCAGTAAGTTGGTTAATTGCACTGCTGTGGTGCCTAAGCGTTTTGCAATGCCCAAAATGGGTGCGAATTATTTTTTTGCTTTGTTATGTGATTAGCAGAGCATTTAAATTGCTGAGTTTGAGTAAGTGTTTTAACTTATTGAATGTAAAAAAAATAAAACTAGTATGTTTAAAGTATTGTTCCTCAGGAAATATTGTAAAAATGTAATTGGCATTGCATTTGCATGGAGTTGTTTAGGGGAATTTGCACTTAATCAATTATTAAGGATTTTTATTTATGAAGAACCATCCAAACAATAGTCGTTTTGAACTAAAGCCGTTGGCTTTGGGAGTAGCTTTAATTATCGGTTTCGGTACGGCTCAGGCAAAGAGCCTGACTGAGGCCAGCACTTTGCTTGAGACGGTGGGTGATCCTAACGAAAGCAAGTTCATGAAAGACAATGGACTGAAAATTGGCGGTTGGGCCAACGCAGGCATTACTTATAACGCGGCTAGTCCCGACAATAACTTCAACGGTCCGGTGACTTTCGCCGATCGCTCCGGCGAATTTCAGTTGAACCAATTAAACCTGTTCGCGCAGCGTGCCGTCGCGGCCGAAGGCGATGCCTGGGATTTCGGCGGACGTGTGGATGCAATGTTCGGTACCGATGCGATTTTCACCCAGGCATACGGCGTGCCTGCTTTCGATGTCAACACCGGACAGCCATTGAACCGGAGCCATTGGGACCTGAATATGCTCGGCAGCAGCGACAACCGCTTTTACGATATTGCGCTGCCACAGGCTTATGCCGAGATTTACGCCCCGCTAGGCAATGGACTGAATATCAAGGCCGGCCACTTCTATACACCGATCGGCTATGAAACGGTTCCCGCCCCGGACAATTTCTTCTATACCCATGCCTACACCATGCAATATGGCGAACCGTTCACTCATACCGGGGTGATGGGCAACTACACTGTCGACAAGAACTGGGCGGTGATGGGCGGTGCAGTGACCGGCAGCGCCACCGGTGGTTGGGATGGCGGCTGGGATAAACAGTTGGGCAACTGGGCGGGCCTGGCCGGCACGACCTGGACCAGCGATGACAAGAACACCTCCGCGAATGTTAGCGGTACCTATGGCGGCACGTCTGAGCACAGCAGCCAATCCTGGGGCTTATACAGCTTAGTGCTCAAGCACAACATCACCGATAAAACCCACCTGGTTTTGCAGCATGACCATGGCTACGCCAACGGCGTCTTGCTGGGCGGTGCGTCTACCGATACCGAATGGTACGGCATCAATTCGCATTTAACTTATGACGTTAAGGACAACCTGACGGCGGGCATTCGTGCTGAATGGTTCCGCGACCAGAACGGTTTCAGGGTCTGCTCTCCGGCCCGTGTCGCCGCGGCGACCAACGGAGCAGGTAACAGTTACGCTCTTGGTGATCAGCCTAACAACAGTACTTGTAACGCTGCCAGTTATTATGCCGTTACCGCAGGGCTGAACTGGAAGCCGATGAAATGGCTGAACATCCGTCCGAACGTGCGTTATGACTGGGTCGATGGCACCGTTGCCGCGACCGGCGGCCAGTATCGGCCTTTCGGCAATGCCAAGCAGGACCAATTCCTGTTCTCGACCGATTTCGCAGTCAGCTTTTAACGCAGCTTGATAGAAACATCAAGGTCAGCGCTTTAAGCGATGCAAGAGCAAAGTAGAGTGTAGCAAGGTAAATATTCTACTTTAAGCTGGATTTTAAATTTATAAAAGAGGCTCAAATGAAACTGATAACTGCTGTTGTTAAACCCTTTAAGCTCGACGATGTTCGAGAGGCGCTTTCGGATATAGGAGTTTCCGGGGTAACCGTCACTGAAGTAAAAGGTTTCGGTCGTCAGAAGGGGCATACCGAGCTTTATCGCGGCGCTGAATATGTGGTTGATTTTTTACCGAAGGCCAAAATAGAAGTGGCAGTGGCTGACACTATGTTGGAACAGGCCGTAGAAGCCATTACCAAGGCAGCCAATACCGGAAAAATTGGGGACGGTAAAATTTTTGTAACCGATTTAGAGCAGGTTGTCCGGATTCGTACCGGGGAAACCGGCGAAGAAGCGCTTTAATATCAAGGGGGAACTATGAAACAACTTTTAACTACCTTTATCCTGATTGCCTTATTCGGTTACGCGGGACTTTCTTTTGCGGAGCCTGCCGCGGCAATTACGGAAGCTGCCGTGTCGGCCGTTCCGGTAGCGACACCGGCGCCTGAAGTCAACAAAGGCGACACAGCCTGGATGATGGTTTCAACTCTATTGGTTATCATGATGGTGGTGCCCGGCCTGGGGCTGTTCTATGGTGGCTTAGTGCGCAGTAAAAACATGCTGTCGGTATTGATGCAGGTAATGGTGGTGTTCTCAATGATTGCCGTGCTGTGGGCCATTTACGGCTATAGTCTGGCATTCGGAGGCGAAGGCCTGATCATCGGCAACTTTAGCAAGGCGTTTCTAATGGGCGTAACCCCCGATTCTCTCGCGGATACTTTCACCGATAACGTAAAGATCCCTGAGTTTATATTTATTGCTTTTCAATCCACATTTGCAGGTATTACCTGCGCGCTGATCGTCGGTTCATTTGCCGAGCGTATCAAATTTAGCGCGGTATTGTTGTTTTCCGTCATCTGGTTCACGTTTAGCTATTTGCCGATTGCCCATATGGTCTGGGGCGCAGGCGGTTACCTGTTAGGCAAAGGAGCGCTTGATTTCGCCGGCGGTACAGTTGTGCATATTAACGCGGCCATGGCAGGTCTGGTAGGCGCTTATATGGTAGGCAAACGCATCGGTTACGGAAAAGAGGCGATGACGCCGCATAGCCTGACGTTGACCATGGTAGGCGCCTCGCTGTTATGGGTAGGCTGGTTCGGCTTTAACGCCGGATCTAATCTTGAATCCAACGGCGGTGCTACACTGGCTTTCATCAATACCCTGCTGGCGACTTCTACAGCTGTTCTTGCCTGGTCGGCGGGCGAAGCCGTAATCAGGGGTAAGGCCTCAATGCTGGGCGCTGCTTCTGGCGCGGTGGCCGGCTTAGTGGCTATCACCCCGGCTTGTGGTTCGGTGGGCCCTATGGGTTCTATCGTTATAGGATTGGCGGGCGGTTTCTTGTGTTTATGGGGCGTCAACAATCTTAAGAGGATGCTTGGCGCTGACGACTCGCTTGATGTGTTCGGCGTGCATGGCGTAGGCGGCATTGTCGGCGCGCTGCTGACCGGCGTGTTTACCGCTCCCGGCCTGGGCGGCACAGGTGGCGAGGATTTCTCCATTGGCAGCCAGTTGCTGATCCAGGCTGAAGGCGTGGCTATCACCATTGTCTGGTCGGGCGTGGTGTCCTATATTGCATACAAAGTTGTCGGTATGCTGGTCGGCCTTAGAGTCAGTGAAGAAGTTGAACGCGCTGGGCTGGATGTCTCCAGCCATGGCGAAACCGCATATCACATTTAGTTTCATGGCGAACTTTCCTTAAAGATAAATCTTTTCGGGTAAACAACGGGCTCACTGTACAGTGCGCCCGTTTTTGCGTTTGAAGAAAAATAGGAATGGGGAAACAAATACATCAGTTCGTGTTTTTATCAGGCTCGTTATACCCAAAGGGCATAAGTTTCGTTTGAGCAGACAAGCTGCTCAACTCAGCTTTAATTGTATGTTGATGGTTAATTCACTATGATTGCGGTGGATATTTTTAATACTTTTTGCAACTTGACTGAGAGATAACATGAAACTAATAACAGCGATCATTAAACCGTTCAAATTGGATGATGTCCGAGAAGCATTATCTGAAATTGGCGTTGCTGGCGTTACTGCAACAGAAGTAAAAGGCTTCGGTCGTCAGAAAGGCCACACCGAATTGTACAGAGGTGCCGAGTATGTAGTTGATTTTTTACCTAAAGTTAAACTGGAAATCGCTGTTTCTGATGATGTTCTGGATAAAGCCGTCGAGACGATCGTTAACGCGGCCAATACCGGCAAAATCGGCGATGGAAAAATATTTGTATCAAATTTAGAGCAGGTTATCCGTATTAGAACGGGGGAGACCGGCGAAGATGCCATTTAGGCGCAAGGAAAAAAATGTTATCTATAATAAATAGAAGGCTGGTTTCAGGCCTCTTACTGTTACCCGATCTTGCCTTTGCGGATCAATTAAACCAGGCCAATACGGCTTGGGTTTTAACATCGACCGGCTTGGTTTTGTTTATGACAATACCGGGCTTATCGTTGTTTTATGCCGGATTAGTTAGAAGCAAAAACGTGCTGTCGGTATTGATGCAATGTTTTGCGATTACCTGTCTGGTTTCCATTCTTTGGCTGGCCGGCGTTTACAGTTTTATTTTCGCCGACGGCGGAGAATTGCAAAAAGTCATCGGCGGCGCTTCCAGGGTATTTCTTTCTGACGTAGGGACCGCATCGTTAAAAGGCACTATTCCCGAAACAGTCTTTTTTATGTTTCAGATGACATTTGCGATTATCACGCCCGCATTGATAGTCGGCGGTTTTGCCGAACGGATGAAGTTTTCGGCGATGCTGTGGTTTAGCGGTTTATGGTTGATTGTTGTTTATCTGCCGATATGCCATTGGATGTGGGGTGGCGGCTGGCTGGCCGATTTGGGCGCGATGGATTTTGCCGGCGGTATCGTTATCCACGTTAATGCCGGTGTTGCGGCTCTGGTCGCGGCGTTGGTATTGGGTAAAAGAAGAGGCTTTCCCAACACTGCCATGCCGCCGCATAACATGACCATGGTGGTTACCGGGGCGGGCATGCTGTGGGTCGGCTGGTTCGGGTTTAATGCCGGCAGTACCTTAACCGCAGATGGCCGTGCCGGCATGGCGATGCTGGTGACGCATATCGGTGCGGCTTCCGGCGCTTTAACCTGGATGTTTATAGAGTGGAAGCGTTTTAGCAAACCCAGCGTATTAGGTATTGTGACTGGCATGGTCGCAGGTTTGGGCACCATCACTCCCGCTTCCGGCTTTGTCGGCCCTTTCGGCGCGCTGGTGATTGGCATTACCGCCGGTGTTGTATGCTTTTACGCTACGCAGTATGTAAAACGTACCTTGAAAATCGATGATTCTCTGGACGTGTTTTCCGTTCATGGCGTAGGCGGCGTGACCGGTTCATTGCTAACCGGCGTTTTTGCGGCAAGCGGCTTGGGTGGACTCGGTTTTGCTGAAGGGGTTTCAATCATGGATCAGGTCAGCGTTCAAGCCTTGGCGATTGTAATTACTGCGGCCTGGAGTGCATTATTCAGTTATCTGATTTTAAAATTACTGGATAAGTGGATAGGCTTGCGGGTGACCCCGGATGAAGAAGTGCAAGGCCTGGATACCGTTCTGCATGAAGAGACCGGTTATCTTGATTTGTAGAATCGTTTGCTAGTATTCGATCAAAAAGGCGGCTCTTCAGGTTCTGAGGGTCGCCTTTTTTGTTTGTCGTGATGGCTATTATCCGGTTTTTAAATCTTTATTTATCTGCCCCGCTGTGCTCGGAAAAACAACTACACCTGTAGAGATTTTTTACCCGCCGGGCGAAGAGATAAGGTGCCGGGTTTTAAAATACGATGAGTATATAATGGCAGCAAGTTAACGCGAATCAGGTGACAGGGTTTATGAAAATTCGACGCATACCCACTAAAATAAAAATAGCGGTTCTTATAGCGGGCAGTCTTCTGGGCATCTATGTCCTGTTGGGCTTTTACTTGTTGCCGATGCTGGTAAAGTCGAAACTGCCGACGCTTATTCAGCAGCAAACCGGCAGGAAAGCGTCTGTTGCAACAGTCCGGTTCGATCCTTTTTCGTTAAAGTTGAGCGTGCAGGAATTTGCGCTGCAAGAACCGAACGGCGAGCAGTTTGTCGGCCTTGATGAGCTCTTTATCGATATCAATGGGCTGGAATCCATCGGTCAGGCGGCTCTGGTTATTGATAACATGTCGCTGAACAAGCCGACTGTCCGTATCGCCAGAGATAAAGAAGGAGAATTCAATTTCAAAGACCTGCTCAAAGACAGCGGCGAAGCCAAGCAAGATGACGATAAAATTTTCCCGGTAAACATCGCCAAGCTGTCGATAGCCGAAGGCAAACTGGACTGGGAAGATGCGCATTTTAGCAGTCCAGAAAAGGAGACTGCTTATCCGATCAACCTCTCTATTGAAAACTTCACGACCCAAGCGGAAAAGCAAGCCAACTTAGGGTTGTCGCTGGAATTAAGTTCAGGCGGCAGGCTGGATTGGCAAGGTGCTATTAGTCTTAATCCGCTGTCTTCATCAGGGCATGTCAAACTGGAGAAAGTTCAATTGCCGAGAATACAGGCTCTGGCCTTGCAAGATCATGCACAACTGGATTTACAAGGTTATGAACTGCTCGAGGCCGATTACAAGGCCGATTATGTTGACGATAAATTTAACGTCAGCCTTAATCAAAGCAAGCTTGAACTACACGATTTTCAGGTTTCAGCAACCGCGCATGACAAACCGATGATTAAAATGGCTAGTTTTTCGGTTCAAGGAATTGGTTTTGATCTTAAAAAAAATGAACTGACGGTCGAATCAGTTTCTGCAAATAATGCTGATTTTGCTGCATGGATGAACCCGGAAGGCGTTTTAAGTTATCAGTCCTTGTTGCCGGATGTAAAAGCTGAAGAGCCCTCTGCTGAGCCGGCGAATAAAACACCGTGGAGTATCAAGGTCAATCATATCGGGCTGAACAATTGCGGGCTTACCTTTGAGGATCGGACCCTAAAAAAACCTGTCACCATTACCGCCAAGCCTATCAATTTTCAGCTGACTAATTTCAGCAATGATGCCGGTGCGAGCCTGCCTTTTCAGCTTAGCGCCGGGTTAAATGAAACCGGTTTGATAAAGCTTGACGGCAACACCGTTATCGAACCTTTATCCGCGCAGATAGCCGTTGATGCCAAAGATATTGGCTTGGAAAAATTCCAGCCTTATGTCGATCAATTTGCCCGGCTGGATGTCATCGACGGAAAGCTGGCCGTTGACGGCAAGGTATCTATCGCCAAATCAGCGCAGGACGAGTTGGATATTAAGTTTGCCGGCAATACCGAAATCGCCGATTTAATCACCCGCGATCAGCTGAAAAACAAGGACTTTATAAAATGGGAAAGTTTAAAGCTGAAAGGCATTGATGCTGATTTGCCGGCAAATCGATACAGCGCTAAAACGCTGATCATTAATAAACCCTATGTCAGAGTCGTCATTAAAGTAGATAGGACCAATAATTTTGACGACATCATGATAGCGGATAAAAACGTTAAGAAAGATGAGCGGAAGGCTACCGTTAAAGCCGCTAAAAACACCCAGTCAGAAGTTAAGAAGACTGAATATAAACTGGGTAAGGTTCAAGTCATTGACGGCTCTTCCGATTTCTCCGATCTTTCCCTGATTTTACCATTCGCTGCGCAGATCAAAAGCCTGGGCGGCGGCGCAAGCAATATTTCCTCAGACCGAAAGGCTACGATTAAGGTTAATTTAAAGGGAACGGCCTATGATCTGGCGCCGGTCGATGTCAAGGGCGAGATCAGTCCTTATGCGGGCGATTACGATGTGTCCATTAATTTTACCGGTATGCCGATGCCGTTGATTTCATCGTATGTGGTGCAATTTGCCGGGTATAAAGTTGAAAAAGGCAAAATGTCGCTGGAACTGAATTATAAAGTTTCCAACAAGGAGTTGACTGCATCCAATAATATCCTGATTGACCGGCTTGAGCTGGGTGAGAAAGTTGAAAATCCGAATGCCGTGTCTTTGCCTCTGGAGTTGGCCGTAGCGCTGATGAAGGATACTGATGGTAAAATAAAATTAAACATCCCCATTACCGGCAGTCTGGAAGATCCCAAATTCAGCGTTACACATCTTATCGTGGATGCATTGGTTAATGCGCTCAGTAAAGTGATTACCTCACCATTTCGCGCTTTAGCCTCTCTGGTCGGCAGCGAAGCGGATCTAAGCACTATCAGCTTTCCAGCGGGTAGCGCGGAATTAGATAAAAAACAAACCGACAAGCTGGATGATTTGGTCAAGGCGTTAAAAACACGCACGGTTTTAAAGCTGGAAATTAAAGGCGCGGTTTTTCAGGAGCAGGATTGGCCAGCGGTCAGCGACGACGCTTTATACGATCAGCTTAAAAAAATAAAAGCCGCCGAGATTAATAAACAGGGCGGCAGGAAAATACGCGCGGAACATGTTGTCATTTCCGACCAAGACTACCGGCGCCTGATGGAACAGCTATTTGCTGAAAAATTTCCGGCGATGGTGGAAAGAACATTGCTGGGTAGATTACGCATAGTAGGCACCAAGGCTGATACTAATACGCACGAGTTTTATGCAATCGCCAAGGAGAAGCTGTCAGCCATCATTAAACCCGAAGAGCAAAGGCTAAAAGGCTTGGCCGCAGAAAGGGCGCAAGCGATTGCCAGCTATATCGTACAAAAAGGCGGCATAGCCAATGAACGGATATTTATACTGGATACAGCGATTGATCCTGCGAGGGAAGGTAACGAGATAGTTAGTTTGTTGTCTTTGAAAACGGATTGAGTATTGGGCGCTATCTAATCGGCGTTATATTGAGTAACGCCCGGCCCATTTAAATGCCAGAGTGATTTAGATCGTAAAAATGTTATGTCAATCGGCAGGTCGGCTACGTAAGGGGCGATGCGCGGTGGTCGACACAAACTCAAGGTCGGGTACATTGCCGAATCCGCATTTTATGTTCTCGGGATGTTTGCCATTTAAATGCATTCGTTTGATACAAGATCGATCTTGAACGTTGCCGTCCTGGTCCCAGTAGATATATCCGTTCTTCAAATCAAGCGTTAAGCCATTCGGATTATTATTTTTCCCGACAACAAACAAGTCATCAACCCCAGTACCGTCCAAATTGGATCGTCGAACGACGTCATTCACGTAATCAGTCCAATATATTTTTTTCCCAATCGGGTCAACTTGTATCGATGAAGGCCGGCCTATTGCTTTGATTACGGTTTCAATTTTAGAACCGTCCAAGTCGGACCTGAGTATATCCCCGAGGTACGTTGAAGTGTTTGAGCACGAATTGTCCGAACAGTACGAAGTCGTCCAGTACAGCTTCTTATTTACTGCGTCGATTGCCAGATTTCCCCCGGCAGTGCAAAAAAAGCCGACATTGGCGGGGCAAGGGGAGGGAATAATAAAAGATTGCTCTGTGCCGTCTAAGTTGGCGCGACCAATTTGATTTTGTGATTGGTCGCTCCAATAAATTTTATTATTTTCGACATCTATATCCACATCAGAAACAAAATCCAGCTTAGACATCACAATATCTTTTTGATTTTTGCCATTAAAGTTGGTTTTGCTGATGGCATGGCGATTAGCGTCAGACCAAAAAATTTCTCCGTTAACAGGATTAATTGCAATACCGCGAACACCATCTCCTGTTGATACAAGCGATTTAAATCCTGTGCCGTTAGGTTTCATGCGTTTGATGTAACCGTTCGAAAAAGTCGGCAAAAAAATATCCGCAAAATATAGCTGCTCAACATCTGCGTATGCAGCCGGCGCAACAAATAGACTGCTTAATAAAATTGATATAACAAGTGTTTTCATCAGCATTTCTCTCATTGTTGTGAAAAAAGGCCGAACTATTTGTATACGCACTAAGTCAAAAAGCACACTCGTTAGTTCGGCTTTTCCGGGCTTAGGCTCACAACTTTTCGTCCCGACCTTCGCAGGGTTTATATTGTTTACTATTCAATAGATTGCTGATGAATACAACGGGTATAAACACTTACCTGATGGGGGGTATCGCGCGTTTTTTGATGATAAGCCGAATTGAAAATAGGATATGTCGTTTGCCAGGCTATGCCTGGCTTTTCTGACCTATTGGTGATGCAAACTTAGCATGGCTAAGTTTGTGCTTGAATTCAAGTTGCTGAAAATAGGGGAATATGACGTAAGCAATGCTGCTTTATTGAAAATTCATTAATAAAATGAAATGTTAATAGGGCTTTAATTATGCAATTTCAGCATCCGTTAGATAGCAACCCGGATCTTCAGCCCAAAAATTGCCTGTGGTTTGTTCTGCCCTGACGCGGGTGTTGCCGTTGCAGATCGTCTGGTACCGGCACCTTGCACAGCGTCCTTCGAGAGGTCTGGGTTGTTGTTTAAGGCCTGCCATCAATGGATCGCTGGTATCCATCCATATTTCCGAAAACGGCCGTTCCTTGACATTGCCCAGTTCATAATGCCACCAGAATGTGTCAGGATGGACATTGCCCAGATTGTCGATATTGGCGACATTGACGCCGGAGGCATTACCGCCCCATTGTTCCAGCTTGGCTTTGATATGTTCGACTTTGTCAGGGAAATGCCGGGCGACCCAGTGCAGAAAATAAACCGCATCGGCATCGTTATTGCCGGTGACGAATTCCCGGTCTTTTCCTTCTTTTAGCCAGTTATAGCTGGTTTCAAACATTAGATCCATCGCGGTCCGGGTCATCGCAAAATGCGCGTCATCTTTGCGGTTTTTGTTGCCGCGACCGCCATAATTCAAATGCGACAAATAGAACTTGTCGATATTGTTATCATCCATTAACTGCAGCAAGGCCGGGAAATCCTGGTGGTTATCCTGTGTCAACGTAAAACGCAGGCCGACTTTGATGCCTTTTTCCAGGCACAGGTGGATGCCGTGTAAAGCCTGATCGAAAGAGCCTTTTACTCGCCGGAACTGGTCATGGGTGTCCTTGATGCCGTCCAGGCTGACACCGATGTATTGATAATTGATATCGGCGATTTCGTCGATATTATCCGCAGAAATTTTAGTGCCGTTGGTTGATAGCGCGACATAAAATCCCATGTCTTTGGCATGGCGGGAAATTTTAAAGATGTCGGGATGCAGCAACGGCTCACCGCCGGATAAGATCAGCACCGGCACTTTAAAAGCTTTCAGGTCATCCATGACCGCATAAATTTCCTCGGTACTTAATTCGTTTGGGAAATTGATATCGGTGGAGGTCGTGTAGCAATGCTTGCAGGTAAGGTTGCAGCGGCGGATCAGATTCCAGATAACCACCGGCGCAGCTGGTTTTCGGGCTGGCTTTAAGGGGGTTGGGTCTATCAGTTCCCGCATGTATTGGCTTAGTCTAAACATAATCAGTATCCTAATTAGTAACGGGTTGATTGTCGTTGGGTTGTCTGATGCTACTCAAGGGGGATCGGGTTTGCAACCCTGGATTCAACATTTGGAGAGCTGTCTATCGATTATTGCGTAGAGAGCGGCTGGCTAGCGGTGCGAAAACCGGTTTTTTTCAGGATTTTGGTGCTATATAAAACATCGCAGCCCAAATTATTGTCGGCCAACAAAGCTTTAATCTGCTGAATCTGTTCATCGACCGCTTCCTGGCTTTTGCCATGCACCATAGCAAACAGGTTGTACGGCCATCCCGGCAAATGCCTGGGACGATGATAACAATGGCTGACGAATTCCAGTTGCCCGACTTTGTGCCCCAATTCGTCAATGACTTCATCGGGCACATTCCAGACAGTCATGCCGTTAAAGCGATAGCCCAGTTTATAGTGGTTAGGTACCGCGCCTATACGGCGGATGATGCCGCTGTCTTGCATTGTCGATAGCCGTTGCATCACATCGTCGGCTGTCAAACCCAGTTGTTCTGCAAGGGTCTGGTAAGGCTCAGGCGTTAACGGCAAGCCGGCTTGGGTGGCCTGAATGATTTGACGGTCTATTTCATCAAGCATTGTTTAAGCTTCCAGTTTCAGGTTGACAAAATATTCTTTGATTTTCGGCATGTTGTAGACCGTAAGGCCGGTTGCTCGTTCTATGGCATTGATGGTTTGCTGGATTTGTTCGGGCGTTTCGGTCGCTATCACAAACCACATATTCAGCTCATGGCTGCGCGCGTAATTATGGGCGACTTCGGGAAAGGCGTTGATGATTTCGGTGATTTCATTGTAACGCTCTACTGGCGCTTTAATGGCCGCCAGAGTTAAGGCGCCGCCCATCTGCTCGGCATTGTACAAAGGGCCGAATCGGGTCAGGACGCCATTATCTAGCAATGCTTTCAACCGCGTTATTAAATCTTGCTCGGTCAGTCCCAGCTGTGCGGCAACTTGTCGATAAGGAGCGTCGCAGATCGGAAAGCCGTTCTGCAACGCGTTGATAAGTTGTCTGTCTATTTCATCCATTAGCTAAAGCGGGGTTTTTATAAAGGGCACCGCGTTGTTTAAAACAGCGGTTGCTGAACAGGATGTCTTTGTCAAAGCCGCTTAATCCGCAAGCGTCGACGAGTTGATCCAGTTGGTTTAGCACGGTGGCCTTGTCTTTGCCGTGAATCATGCAATACAGGTTGTACGGCCATTCCGGATATCTGGGCCGTTGATAGCAGAGCGTCACAAACGAAAACCGGCTGATATGTCCGCCCAGTTGTTTAACAAGATGATCCGGCACATTCCAGACAACCATCGCATTGGCGCGGTAACCCAATTGCCGGTGTTTGACGATAACGCCCATGCGTTTGATCAGGCCTTGCTGTTTAAGCCGGGTTAAGCGCTCGATTACTTCGGCTTCGGGCATGTCGCAATGCCGACCGATTTCCAGGTAAGGCTTGGGGCAAACCGGCAGTCCCAGTTGAATGTGTTCAAGTAATTGACGATCACGGGTATCAATCATTATTCAAATCCAGCTTAAAGCCCAAATCAATAAAAAAATCATCCAGCATCGGCAGCAGCATGGCCGGGTATGACGTTTCCTGTTCGATTGAGTCAATCACGTCGCGTAAATGTTCGGCATCGGAAGCGATGACCACAAACCAGAGGTTAAGCCGGTGCTCGCGTTCATAATTATGATTGACTTCAGGATACGCGCTGATTTTGTCGGCGATAGCCTGTAGTTGCTGCTCAGGCACGGACATCGCAACCAAGGCGCTGACGCCGATATGGTTGGGCGGAATAACCGGGCCGATGCGGCTGATAAGGTTGTTATCGTTCAGTTCGGTAAATGCCGCTAAAACTTCTGCTTCGGTCACGCCCAGCGCATCGGCGATGTCCTGATAGGGCCGGGCCGACAGAGGAAAGTCGTGCTGATAGTCGTTTAGCAGTTGTTTGTGTAAAGTCGTCAGCATGGGTTTATAAACCGATTTTATGCGCACGCGAGCTAAAGAAAATACCGTTGGGTTTGTTGGCGGGCAAGCGCGTGATCTCCTGCAGGGTTTCCGTGTCGTAAACCACCAGCTGGTTATCGTCTCTTACCGCAATCCAGACTTGCTCGCCGCGCGGGGTGAATTCCATATGCAGCACGGCTTTTCCGGGCGATAAGGTCTTGCTTATAGACAGGTCTTTAACATCGATAATCTGTACCTGATTGTTATCGGGGAAAGCAAAGTTAACCCAGACTTGCCGCGCATCGGGCCTTGCCATCACAAAAACCGGCTGCCCGGCGACCGCTATGGTGCCGCGCAGTTCCCAGGTGTTTTTGTCGATAACCAGAACCTTGTGTTGGCCTATCGCGGGCGCAAACAGGTAGTCGCCGGCTACCGCCCAGCCTTCGAGATGCGGCATTTTATAAACAGGCATTTTTTCATCGTCTTTGCCGTAGTTGGGCAATATGTGTTTAACTCCGGCATCAAGATTCCATAAATCCAGCAGTGCCAGTCCGGGTTCGCCGAATAAACCGGCAATGTAATAATGACCGTCCGGCGACATTAACGCGTCGTAGGGCTGTTTGCCGATGTTGGGGAATTTTTTGATGACCGGTGTTTTAGGGTTTTTAAAGTCGGCCATCCAGATTTCGCCGGCATCGAACAGGGAAAATACAAAGCGCTGTCCCGGCGCGTCAACCAGGCCGACCACTTTAGAGCGCAGTCCCTCGCCATAGTTTGCCGGAATATCGGCAACCAGTTCCAGCGTGTCGGCTGAAAAAACTTTAACGCCGCCGGGGGTGTAGTTGGAAACCGCAATTAATTTACCATCCTGGGAAATCGCCCCACCGATGCTGTTGCCGGCCTGGATGATGCGCTTGTCGATTGCATCCTTGAGCATGTCGATTTTGGTCAAGCCGCCGTCCCGTCCGAAAACATAGGCGTAACGCTGATCGCGGGAAAAAACCACTGAGGCATGGGACAAGTCGCCCAGTTTTTCAATTTTGGCTAAGCGCTTATGCTCGGTGGTATTGATGATCAGCGCATTGCCGTCTTCCCGTTCGATGACGATGCCTAAATCGCCGGTGGCGCGTAGCTCTGCCATGACGTTGAAGGAGAATAGCAAGGCTAGAAGAGAGAGTAGTTTGGTCATGGGTTTGTGCGTATAAGAATGTTAATAGCCGGACTAAAGTCTACTTGAACGTAGAGACGAGGAACAAAATATTAATGTAATGGAATATGCTTAGGGGGTGGTGGTGTGTAACGATTCTCCAAATCCTTGTCAATTTTACTGGCAATGCTTTCAACGCCTTTAAGGGTTAGTTTCTCATCACCCCCTTTAGTTTCTGAAATATAGTTGCCGACCAACTGCCCATCCTTAGTTCTGATTAAGTGACCCATGATATAGGCGAATAAAAAACTGGGCTTATGGAGTCTTCCAACCAATACATAATCAGCACCTGCTGTTTTGCCAAGCTCTGCCGCGACATCGTCATGGTCGAACAGATAGCCGAAACCGCTGTTGGCTTTATGTTGGGTGGTTAAATCAATTGAAATAATTCGGTAACCAGCGCTTTTTAACTCTTCTTCCAATAAGGGTTTTAAGCTAGCTGTTCTATTAATTTCAGTAGGCGTCCTGGGGGCTAGCGTCAAGTCATTAAGCTCAAAATCCAAAATGGCAATGCTTACTGCTGCATTGACTGAGCTAATCGAAAATGCAATCAAAAATAAAAAACAAAAAGTCTTCATTTGATAGCTTTACTTAAGGTTCTGTGTCTCGGATCTACGCAAAATGCTAACTAGCCATGCGGCCTCATCTCGATTCATAAACGGCTGCCAAGGCGGCATTGCTGTTCCTTGGCGACCGTTAAGTATGGTTGAAATCAACAAATCATCGGGCTTTCCGGCCAATGCTTCGGGTAACAGGGAAGGGCCAAGGCCCCCTTTTAATGTTAAACCATGGCACGCGCCGCAATCATGATTGAGCATGTTGCGGATCGCGCTTTGCCGCGCCGGTGAAGGTTCGCCGGCTAAGCTGGTTTCAGTCAAAACAGCTGTAATGACCAGCATTAATAACGGCAGTTTTTTCATGATTCTTATGGTTTTAACTTGGCATAGTACGTCGCGACATTGTTGATATCGTCATCGCTTAAGGAGCCGGCGATAGTATTCATAATGTCGGATTTTCGGGTTTTGTCCCGGTACTGTTTGAGCGCTGTTTTCAAGTAATCCGCATCACGCCCGGCCAGCGGCGGAAAAGGCGCGTTGGCTGAAGGCATTCTAATGCCGTGACATTGCGAACAGACCGCCGCCGCTTTTGCTTCGCCTGCGTAAATACTTGCTGCATTGACGCTTTGGGCGGATACCAAGCCCAAGATCAACAATCCTGTAAGAGTGGATAATCTCATTATTTTGCTCCTTTCATCTCGTCAGGAGAAAGGCCGCGAGTCATGTATCTGACGCGACCATGAGAAAATATACCCGCAGGGCTTTCCATGGGCACGGAAGCAACTTTTTGTAAGGATACGGAGTCATAGACAACGACTTCGTCACCGCTGTAACCGGCGCTAACATACAGGAACTTACCATCTGCACTGTATTCAGGGAAATAAGCGTGTCCGCCTACTTCCAATGTTTTAACTACATCCAGCGTTTTCTTGTCGATCATCTGGATGGTGCGGGCGCGACGGTCTTTAGAGATGATGTCAACCGCGACATAAGGCGCATTGGCGTGAGCAGCCGGTGATTCGGTGCCCCCGGCAACCGGAATCTGCTTGACTACTTCCATTTTGTCCAGATCCCAGACGCTGACCACCATTTTGTCGCAGTCACCGAAATTGGTTCCGAAACCGAGTGTGCGGCCGTCAACTTCAACCACAGAACCGCCGCCTACATGAGGTACGCAACCGGCTTCCAGTTTTTTGATGATTTTGCGGTCTTTTAAATCAATGGCAGTAACAATGCTGTCATCATAAGAAGCGACCATCAATTTGCTGCCGCCATGGCTCAAGAAGGCATCATGTAAATGACGGCCGACTTTTTCGATTTTAGTGACAGGGAAACCTTCTTTTAAATCAACCACCCAAACTTGACCTGCGTTTTCCAAGGCGATGGCGAAAATATCGTCAAATGGTGTGCCGATAATCATGCCGGAATCGGAAGAAACCATTTTGCCATCCGGATCAACGCCTTCCAGTTCGAGGGTTTTTAAGGGCTCCAAGGTGTCAGCATCAAGAATGACGGCGTTATGTGGTACATAAGAGCCCGCCATAATGTATTTACCGTCGCGGGAAACGCCTAGTCCAGGCCCGTTGAAGCCGGTTTTAACGCTACGCACGGCTTGCATGGAATATAAATCCACTTTAAAAATTTCCGCGGTATCGGTTTTTACGTACGCCCAGCGAGGGTTGGCGGGGTTATAGTCGATAATATGCGCGGCGGTAACTGTAGGAATTTCACCGATTTGCTTATGCGTGACGCTGTTGATGAACACCGCTTTTGAACCTGAGCCGCGACCGTATTTTCCTCGAGCAGCCACACCGATCACATCATCCATACTGTTGATTTCATAGGTAGGCTTTGCAGGCAGGGTGCTTTCGTCTTTAACATAGACTTTAATTGACGCTTTAATGTCGTTAATCGTCCAGGCTGGATTCGCCTGTTTTGGCGTGGTTTGTAAATGATTGACCAAGCCACGGATATCATCATCTGACAAGCGACCGTAAAACGGAGGCATTAAAGTATCGAAACTTCCAGTCATGATCAGGCTGCGTAAAGCAGTAGGGCTACGGCCTTTCAGGGAGTCGGCATTCAATCCGGGAGCAATAAATCCGCCATGGTCTGATCCGTGGCAACTGGCGCAATTATCCTCATATAATTGGTGCATGTTTTTGGTCGTGTCAGGGTTTGCCTGCGCTCCAAGGGGTAAAATGATAGCGGCTAAACCGATAATGACTGATTTGGGTAGGCGTTTTTTTATTGTATTCATTTAAGTTGGACTCCAATGTAGTGTTGAATCAATATTATCGTGTATGACTGAAAAGCTCAAGCTTGATTTTGGTCATTGTATATTCCCTGCCATTATCGAAACAGTGAAGAAATGCGCTGCGATCTAATTTGGCAAACAAGCATAATGATTGGAGCGAGAAAAAGCTCATTGTTTCGACAATTTGCTGATGCGCATATGAAGGATTTGTAGAGACATTTGCGGAGCTAAAGGTTGTTTTTCCTTTTTGGAAAGCTGGTAGAGTGGTGATTAATGGGAGTGATTATTTTGGTTATATATCAAAAGACTATGGTGTTTTTATGGCAACACTATGTCATTCAGGTTAAGGTCCTTGGTGGTGTTTGTAAACCAGTTGCTAGAGCATTTCTTTTCGGTTAGCAGTTGAGTAACTGGCATCAGTCTTTTTAGAAACCAGATTGAAATGGTTGTGTTCTTTATTGATGTAAGCTGCTTGTTTGAGACAGGTGAGAGATTCGGTTGATTGCTGCTCGAAGTCTGCTTGGGTATTTTTTCTTGAAAATGTTCCAGAACATAATGATGGAAAATTCCTGTATATGCTAAGTGTTCGATTGGTATCGCTCTTTAAAAAATGATGCGAAAATTACGAGGAAAGAAGTTGATTGGTGTAGCAAGAATAGTTACCTATGAAATTAAATTATGGCTTCATAGCTAATAATTCTCAATATTCTATATAAAGGACAAAAGCTATAACATAAAGACGATGTTTATTCTTGATGGCATATGCAAGATTGGACGAAGTTTAGTGTTCTACTGACAATTTACAGGTTTGCGTAATAATTTCTTGACGCCGGCTGTAAAGGCTGTAAAATGCGCAGTTCTTTCGGGGCAGGCAGCCCTGGCAGTCTTGACC
>NZ_JALOCF010000107.1 GCF_023227905.1 Methylobacter sp.
GCTTCGCTCATGGCGCCTTTTAAGCCCAGTAAAAGACGGTCATTGAAGTAAGCAGGATCATAGACACCGTCTTCGTCCAGGATCAGCGTTTGGGTTAACGCGGCCAATTCAAGCAGGCGATGCCAGTCGGCATTATTGCGGGCCAAACGCGAGACTTCCAGACCCAGCACAATGCCGGCGTGGCTGTTTGCCACTTCAGCGACCAGGCGCTGAAAACCGTCACGATCCTCTGCACTAGCGCCGGACAGTCCCAGGTCACAATCGATAACATGAATACGCTCAATTGGCCAACCCAATGCAACGGCCCGATCACGCAACGAATATTGCCGCTTCGTGCTTTCAGTGTTTTCCAGCACTTGCCGCAACGAGGATTGACGGATGTATAAGAAGGCGTCGCGCCGTAAATGATCAGCGGTTACTTTCTGAAATCGATCAGCAGACATGGGTGTGCTCCGCATAAGTGTGCAACAGGAAATTTGCCAATAACCGAACCATCGCGTTGTTGTCGCGGGGTAATGGCAAGTTGAATGAAGCGTGCGTGACCGCTGATGTCGCGGCCGTTGTTTTGAACAGGATTTCCAGGCCAGGGAGCATCCCGTGGTAGTGCAATGCGGCCATGCCCTCGGATGGGAGTTGTTTGGCAAGAACGTTCGCACGCAGGGCCTCGTAGGTTGTGATGTACGAGGCCGCTTGCGCTGTCAACGCGCTTTCGAGTTGGGTTTTTTTTTGTGCATGATGGCACGTTCAATGCTGCGCGGGTGAATCGATAGGCCGAGCTCAGCTTCAATTTGCTGAGCCAGTGAGCGGGCATGCATCTCGCCATCGTTTGGCAAGTGTTCTTCGATGAAGGCCATAACCTCAGCGGTAAGTTTGTGCGCGCCTTTGGGTCCACGTGACCGAGGTAGTAGGCCAGCCAGACCCTCGCGAGCGAAAGCCGCTTCCGCCTGATAGAAGGTTGGCCGCGACATGCCGAACAGCGCCGCCGCCTCGACCTTGGAGACACCGTCAACCTGGACGTGACGCAGCATCTCGTATTTCGCCTGGACCATATCATTGGGGTCAAAGAATTCACCCGACAAAAACCAGGGGGCTTTGATTTGCTGGGGATTGGGATTAAGCATTCCCAAGCGACGCAAGCGTTCAAGTTTCGGTTCAGTTTTTGACATAGTGATAGGTTAAGCGGCCTTACTGTAATTAAATATATGCCGTCATTAACAAACATGTCAAGCAAGCTGATAGCTAGAGTGATTAATATTCCGTGATAAATAGCAATTAATAGCTGATATTTTTGTTCTAAATTGGCGCATGCGGCATATTTAGCCTTACATGTGCGGCAAAATTTACTTAACACTTAGGCCTCCTACTATTTCATCCATTATGCTTGACAAGCGGAGAAGGTCATCAGTGCGGAACCAGGACCGACCTGCTGAAGCTTGGGCAAACAGATCCTGCTCCGGGACATCCGTCCACGATGCCAACATTGAGCATAGTCGGCCTTCGGCGTCGTAAAACATCACCCGGTCTTCTCCCCAGTTCTGTCGTCGCGTCGTCAATATGAAACGCATTCCCCGCCTCGGGTGAAAGGGATGGGTGATCTCAAAAGTTTTGCTTTCGGGTGTAACAACGTCCACATGACAGACAGTTGGTGACTTAGGATAAAGCCAAAGCCGAGGCCGGTGTTCAGCTGGTTGAGCGCTGGATTATGGCTAAACTCCGCCATCAAACCTTCTTCTCCTTGGCAGAGTTGAATCACTGTATCCGCGCCTTATTGATCGAACTCAATCAAAAACCCTTCAAGCAAATGCCAGGCAGTCGTCAGCAGTGGTTTGAAACGCTGGATCGACCGGCGCTATCACCGTTACCGAAGTACGCCTATCAATACACGGACATCAAAACCGCCCGCGTTAATATCGATTATCACCTGATCTACGACCAACACCTCTACTCAGTACCGCATCACTGTGTGGGTGAACAGGTTGAGCTGCATGCCGGTGACAAACTGATTGAGGTCTATTTTCACCACCAACGCATCGCTACCCATGTTCGAAAGTTCTATCCAGGCATAACCACAGAGCCAGGGCACATGCCGGAACAGCATGCTCAGCATCAGCAGTGGACGCCAGGACGGTTAATGAACTGGGCGCAATCCATAGGGCCTGAGGTGCTGGTGTGGGTGAAGGGGCAGTTGCACCGCAGAGAGCATCCAGAGCAGGCTTACCGCGTCTGCCTGGGCTTATTGAGCCTCAATCGAAGCTATGCCTCTGAGCGTTTAAATAAAGCTTGTGCGATCGCCAACAAAGAATCCCTGTTCCGCTTAAAAAACGTCAAAGCCATTTTGGTAAGCAACAGGGATAAGCTGCCTGACACAGCGCCGGTGCAGCTTTCGTTATTGCCTCAGGATCATGTCAATATTCGTGGTGCAAAGAGTTTCCACTAAGCCCTAACGCGTTGAGCAAGCAGGGTTTACAGAAGACTCTGCTTGCTCGCACTTTTTTAAAAGCTAATTACAGGACATTAACATGATTGAAACCACCCTCAGCCAACTACGCCAATTGAAATTAACCGGCATGGCCTCTGCGCTGCAAACCCAACTGGATCAACCAGGCACGTATGAGGGTTTAGCTTTTGCCGAACGACTGCAACTCTTAGTCGATCACGAAGACCAGGAGCGTAATCAGCGTAAACAGGATCGCTTGACACGCGCCGCACAATTCAAACTGAAGGCTCATGCCAAAGACATTGATTATCAGAGCGGTAGAGGCTTGCAACAGTCCCAAATGGCATCGTTATTAATGTGTGACTGGTTAAAAAAAGCCCAGAACCTGTTGTTAACTGGCCCCTGCGGAACAGGCAAAACCTATATTGCTTGCGCACTCGGCCATCAAGCCTGTCTGAAAGGTTACAGCGTCAGATATTACCGGCTTCCGCGCCTCATACTCGCATTGACACAGGCCAAGGCGGATGGCAGTTACAGTAAATTGCTAAAAGCCATCGCCAGTCTGGATTTGCTGATCATTGATGATTGGGGATTAGAGCCTTTAAATGCCGCCACCCGAAATGACTTGCTGGAAATAATGGATGATCGCTATCAACAATCCGCAACCATCATGATCAGTCAGCTACCGACCGAACAATGGTATGACGTTATTGGTGATAATACCTTAGCCGATGCTATTTTGGATCGGCTGATGCACAACGCCCACCGGATGAATTTACAAGGAGAAAATATGCGAAAAAAAATGAATTCCTTGACCCAAGTTGAACACTTAGAGTAAAAATTAACTTCCACCGATGCGTTAGGTTTTAGGTGTTCAAGTTCGGCCAGAATCAGTGTTCAAATTAATCAGAATACGCAAGGCAAGGGACGAAAGCAACGCACGACACCTTTATGGAAAAGTACGATTCAGGAAATCCGGGCTTGGCTGGTACGCAATCCCTCACTGAGGGAAGATGCTGCATTGCTGCCAAACAGGGACGGTCATGCCATGACGCGTTGCAACGTTACTCAGCGCCTCAACATCGCCGTGGCACAGGCAGCCAAGGTGCATAGCAGTCTCGCCAAGCGGAGCATCTCGCCGCATACCATTAGGCATACGACAGCAATGCATCTACTTCAATCGGGTGTCGCATTTAGCGTAATTGCTTTGTGGTTGGGACA
>NZ_JALOCF010000063.1 GCF_023227905.1 Methylobacter sp.
TATTGATGCAACAACGCCCGCACCTACTGTACGACCACCCTCACGGATTGCAAAACGCAACCCTTCTTCCATGGCGATCGGTGAAATCAGCTTTACTTTTACCGAAATGTTATCGCCAGGCATAACCATTTCAACGCCTTCCGGCAATTCAACAGCCCCTGTCACGTCAGTCGTTCTGAAATAGAACTGTGGACGATAGCCGTTAAAGAATGGAGTGTGACGACCACCCTCATCTTTAGACAAGATATAAATTTCCGAATTGAAGTATGAGTGCGGCTTAATGGTGCCTTTGTGCGCCAATACCTGTCCACGCTCAACATCATCTCTCTTTGTGCCTCTCAGCAGAATGCCGACATTATCGCCCGCCTGACCTTGATCAAGCAGCTTGCGAAACATTTCAACGCCAGTACAAGTCGTTGTGGTCGTTGGACGAATACCGACGATTTCAATTTCCTGCCCAACCTTGATAACGCCGCGTTCGATACGCCCGGTAACAACGGTACCACGACCTGAAATCGAGAAGACGTCTTCAATCGGCATCAGGAACGCACCATCCACGGCTCTTTCCGGCAGCGGGATATAGCTGTCTAACGCGTCCACCAGCTTAACTACAGCAGGCACTCCGATGTCACTGGTATCGCCTTCCAACGCCTTCAAGGCTGAACCAATAACGATAGGCGTGTCATCGCCTGGAAAATCATACGTATCCAGCAGCTCGCGAATTTCCATTTCGACCAATTCAATCAGCTCTGCATCATCAACCATGTCCGCTTTATTCAGGAAGACCACAATATAAGGCACGCCCACCTGTCTTGACAGCAGGATATGCTCCCGGGTTTGCGGCATTGGACCATCAGCGGCCGAACAGACCAAAATAGCGCCGTCCATTTGTGCCGCACCGGTAATCATGTTCTTTACATAGTCAGCATGGCCTGGGCAGTCAACGTGCGCATAATGACGCGTGGCTGATTCGTATTCGACGTGTGAGGTTGAAATGGTGATACCACGTGCGCGCTCTTCTGGCGCATTGTCAATCTGATCAAAGGCTTTAACTTCTCCACCTTGGAGCTCAGCCATTACTTTGGTTAATGCAGCAGTTAAAGTAGTTTTACCATGATCGACGTGACCGATTGTGCCGACGTTTACGTGGGGCTTGCTACGTGAAAATTTTTCTTTGGCCATTTGAAATACACCTCTAATAATCAACACAACACATGGAGCTCATAACCGGATTTGAACCGGTGACCTCTTCCTTACCAAGGAAGTGCTCTACCTACTGAGCTATATGAGCTTAATATTTTTTGAATATGGAGCGGGTGATGGGAATCGAACCCACGTGATCAGCTTGGAAGGCTGGAGTTCTACCATTGAACTACACCCGCGGATATTTTTTAATTGATGGTGGAGGGGGGAGGATTCGAACCTCCGAAGGCAGAGCCGGCAGATTTACAGTCTGATCCCTTTGGCCGCTCGGGAACCCCTCCGTTATCGGAAAACCCAGTCATTATCTATCATTAAACTCATGATGTCAACGAATCATTTACCTAGAATTCATTTTATTCATCACTACTACTATATCGCCCGTTACTATCTGCCCAATACAGTTCGCAGCAAAATCAAAAGCTGATAACATCAATTCCCAATCACTCTCGGAAGGGCTGGACAACACAAAATCCGCAACAACCCTTCCTACCAAAGGCCGGCCAATCCCTATTCTTAAGCGATAGAAATTTTTTGCCCCCAGATGAGCAATAATATCACGCAAACCATTATGCCCCGCATGACCACCATCCTTTTTTAGCCTTACTACACCAGGCTCAAAATCAAGCTCATCATGAACAACAAGAACCTCATCCGGCGTTAATTTATAGTATCTGGCAACCTTACCTACAGCCTGACCACTTCGATTCATGAACGTGCCCGGCTTCAATAACAAAACCTTATTACCCGCAACCCCTATCTCCGCCAACTGCCCGTCAAATCGAGATTCGCTAACCCAGACACCATTTGAATCCGATACCAATCTATCTAAAAACAAAAACCCGGCATTGTGCCGGGTTTTTTCGTACTGCCGACCTGGATTACCCAGACCAACTATAAGCTTAATCATATGATTTCTTATAGAGCATTAAGCAACTTCATCTTTACTCGCCTTTGAAGCCATCATTGATGCAACAGGATGATCATGCTCAGGACCCTGAGCCAAAGCTACGATTTCAACACCCGCTGGCAAAACAATATCAGAAAGATGAACTGATTCACCAATATCCAAACCAACCAGATCCACTTCAATATAATCAGGCAAAGCAGTCGGCAAACAAGAAACCTCAACATCAATCATGGCATGAGCTACAATACCGCCCTTTTTTCCACCAACAGATGTTTGCTCATTAGTAAAATGCAACGGCACATGCACTTTCAACGCTTCCGACATAGTTACTCTAAGAAAATCCATATGCAAGACTTGAAATTTTGCAGGATGACGCTGAACACCTTTCAGAACAGCTTTTTCTGTCTTGCCATCAACATTAATATCTAATACATGCGAATAAACCGCCTCATGCGCAAGGTGCTTAATTACTTCATTGTGATTCAGCATAAGCATTTGAGGCTCACTATGCCCGCCGTATATTACCGCTGGCACATTACCTGTGCGACGCGCTCTTTTGGCCGCGCTTTTACCTGATTGCCCACGACTTTCGGCAACAAACTCAAATACGTTAGACATTTTCCTCTCAACCCCGTGCCACTAAGCACAACAAATTAAATTTTACAATCTACGACCGCTAATCCACATAGAGCGAACTTACCGACTCGCCGGCAGCTATACGCCTTATAGTTTCAGCCAACATCTCTGCGACGCTTAACTGTCTTATTCTGCCCGATTCAGCACCCTCTCGACTCAATGGAATGGTATCAGTCACAACCAATTCATCCAGCTCTGAGTTATTTATATTTCTTAAAGCGGAACCCGACAGCACCGCATGAGTACAGTACGCAACCACCTTAATCGCACCATGTTTTTTCAGCGCTTCAGCAGCATGGCACAATGTACCTGCCGTATCAACCAAGTCATCAATCAATACGCAACTGCGCCCATCAACATCCCCAATAATATGCATAATCTCTGCAACATTAGCCTTGGGTCTGCGCTTATCGATAATCGCGAGGTCAGCATCATCCAAACGCTTTGCAAGCGCCCTAGCCCTAACGACACCACCAACATCCGGCGAAACGACAATCAAGTCTTTATATTTTTGTCGCCACACATCCCCAAGAAGAATAGGCGACGAGTAAACATTGTCCACAGGTATGTCAAAAAAACCCTGAATTTGATCCGCATGCAAATCAACCGTCAAAACCCGATCAGCGCCCGCCTGCTCAATCATTTTTGCAACTAATTTTGCACTAATTGGCACCCGAGCTGACCGCGACCTTCTGTCCTGCCTCGCATACCCATAATATGGCATAACCGCAGTTATTCGTGACGCCGAAGCCCGATGAAGAGCGTCTATCATCACCAACAATTCCATTAAATTTTCATTTGTTGGAGAACAAGTCGGCTGAATAACAAAAACGTCCTTACCACGAACATTTTCTTCAATTTCTACAGCGATTTCCCCATCACTGAATCTGCCGACGGTCGCCATTCCGAGGCGCATATTGAGTTTCTTTACTATACCCTCTGACAAAGCTAAGTTAGCATTTCCAGAAAACACCATCACCGAGGTGTCACTCATCAAGCACTCCCAATAGAATTTAACTTAGCGGAGGTAAATAAATGGCTGGGCCGCAAGGATTCGAACCTTGGTATGCGGAGATCAAAACCCCGTGCCTTACCGCTTGGCGACGGCCCAATAATCAAGATATATAGTTACCATTTTTAAGCTTTGAAAACAAAGGCGACTCATTTACACCTTTTACCAGGTACGCCTGCCATTTCTTTTGAAGTGACTGGTACGCACTGGACGCAGCTTTTTCTGAATCGAACTGTGCAAATACACAAGCCCCCGTTCCGGTTAACCTTGCCTCCGAAAACCCAGACAAATCAACCAAAGCATCCCTTACAGACTGGTAACGCTCACGAACCACCCCAAGACAATCGTTTTGGTGTTGGCCCGCTATAAAGTCGGCTATTCTGATCGATTTACTATCCCGTGTCAAATTTTTAGATAAAAATATTTCTTTTGTATCTACATGACAGTCTGGCTTTATCACCACAAACCACTGCTCGGGGATATCTATTCTTCCAAGTTTTTCTCCAACGCCTTCTGCCCATGCCGAATTGCCATATACAAATACAGGCACATCGGCGCCTAAGGCCAGCCCCAATTCCATCAATTTTTCCATTGATAATTGCAGCCCCCACAATGCATTCAGCACAACCAGCGTTGTTGCCGCATCAGAACTGCCGCCACCCAAACCTCCACCCATAGGCAGATTCTTTTTGACCTCGATACAAACCCCTTGCTCACAGCCTGTTTCTGCCTTTAGCAGCCTTGCAGCCCTAACCGTCAAATCATCCGCTTCAGGAACGCCGGGAATGAGGTTTAACAAACTTACCCGCCCGTCATCTACAGGATGAAATGTTATCCAATCGCATAACTCTATAAATTGAAATACTGTCTGCAGTAAATGATAACCATCGCTTCTTTGTCCGGTTATCCGTAACATTAAGTTCAATTTTGCCGGCGCCGGCCATTCTTCCGCCCATGCGGACCGATTAATTTGTTTTTGTATCATTTATAACCCAGTGATCGATGATTAACTTTAATTTGACCTGCTTATTCATAACCATCATTTTGAGCGGCATAGTGCCGTTTTCGACGGGTTGCATTTGCTTGTATTCACTCAACCATCCCGACTGATTAAAGCCGCTATCAGTATCTTTATACGAACCCGACGGCTCAGGCAGACCCACTACCCAATACCGCAATGACCGTACCGGAACAAACATGCCCAATTGTTGATTAATAAACTCTTCCGGTTGCGCTGATGACTGCACATCATCCCCGCCTCGATCAATGGTAACGACATTTCCTTTTAACAGAATAATAACCGTCCCTTGGCCCATGGGCCCGGATAATTTTATATTCTCCCCTTCAGGACTGTGCTCCCAGCTTATATTAGCGGTCCAGGAATCATTTTGCCCCGTTAATGCCAACCGACCTTCAAACGACCAACGCTCCAAATCATAAAGATATTGCCTCGCAACCCTTGAATACTGAGAACCAGGAGCACTTGGCTCAACAGGTACAACCGAACAAGCTGGCAACAGAAGAATCAAACACAACCCGACCAACAACCCTATTTTAAAATGCAACACGCTATTCTTCGCCGCTCAATAGTCTCTTTTGGAAATCCAATAAATATTCATCATCTGGGGCCTTTTTAATAGCCTTATCAAATATTTTTTTAGCCTCCTCTTTTCTACCCAAGACCCACAACACTTCGACAAGATGAGCCGCTATTTCACTTTCCTGTTGCTTCGCATAGGCTCGCTCAAGATAATCCAAGGCTTGTTCACGCCTGCCCAGTTTAAACTGCAACCATCCAAAGCTATCCATAATTACAGCCTCATTCGGTTGTAATTTGAGCGCCTGCTGTAGGTATTTTTCTGCCTCGGCATATCGACTGGCGTTAGCCAGCAAGCTATAACCCAATGCATTTAAGGCCTCAGCGTCACTGGGGTTTTGGACTAATATTTTTTTCAGGTCAGCTTCCAGCACATCCAACCTGTTAATCCGTTCCGCCATCAACGCACGCGTATATAACAAATCTCTTTGATCCGGATGAACAGCCAACGTATCAGTCAACAACTTAAACGCTTTTTCATACTGTCCCTGCTGGCCGTACAACCCAGCCTGCATCAAAGTAATACGCAGCTTTTGTTTTGGAAATTGACCTGCCAATAAGTCCAACCGCGTGCCAGCTTCATCAAATTTTTTGTCTCTTACCAGCAATGAAACTGCCGACAACTTTGATTCAAAAACTAACTGCCCCTCAGTCACTTTGTCAAACCATGCCAACGCCTTTTCCGTATGCCCACGTTTTTCTTCTATTTTTCCCAAATAAAAATTGGCCTGGTTTTGCCATTCAGGCTGATCAAGCAACTGTTTAAAGATATCTTCAGATTTCTCATCATTATTCAACTGCAAATACACTAAAGCCAACGCAATCTGACTCTCAGTATCTTTCGGATTGGCTATAACAATGCTTTGGTAAACATCTGCCGCAGCCTCATATTCCGCTGTCTTTATCAATACTTGCGCCAGTAGTTTTTTAAACTTGTCATTTTCGGGATATTTAAAAGATGCATTTCTCAGCAAGGTTTTTGCCTTATTTAAATCCCCTGAAAATACTGCTATCTGAGCCTGAAATATTAAGGCTTTATCCCAATCAGGCTGAATATTCAAAGCCTGCTGCACTTTCTTTTCAGCCAGCACATTATTTTTCATTTCCATGGCTAATAATGACTGCACAAAATACACCACAGCCTGGTTAGGATTCTTCTCGCCTACAGCTTCCAGTACTTCATAAAAAAAACCAGACTTGTCATCTCTTTGCAGCACACTCGCCAATTCAAGCGCGGTCTTCTCAAACCCAGCAGGGTCTGTCTTCAATAGTGCACTTAAATGATCAACAGAAGCCTGCTTATCGTTAGCCCTCAATGCTGATAATGCAGCAATTTTTCTTGCCGTAGGATTTTTAGGGTCTTGTTTTAACCATAAAGAGACAGCCTCCTCTGTTTTATTGCTATCTCTCATATACATGGCAATTTTTGCCGCCCTTTCTGCAAATCTTGGGTCATTAACACGCTTGGCAGCTTCCATGTAGCCCTCCAGTGCAACGGCATATTGACCTCTTTGCCCCGCAAGCTCTGCCGCCATTAACATATACATCACATCCGGATCTATTGCTGTTTTGATTTCGCTTTGCCGTGTTTCTTTCTTGGGTTCGGCTATCTTGACGGGCTCAAGCACTTCTTCTTGTGCGCTCGGTTTTTCAGGCGAGCTGGCGCAGCCATTAAGAAAAACAAGGATCAGCACTGGAAACAATCTAAAAATTAACACACAATCGTCCTATTTATTGTCTACAAGTATTTTCGCTATAGATTATCAGAAAAATCAGCCGAGTCGGATAGCTGATTTATTCCATTTGGATAATGCCATTATATTTCTTAGAATAAACTGACATAATACAGACCTTAAGGCTCAAGGTAAAAGGTTCGCATTTTAAAAAACCGACTTACACATTGAACCTTGAACCCTTTACCATGAACCTAAGCACATGACACTTCTTGCAGTTGGGATTAATTACAATACCGCGCCAGTCTCGATACGCGAGCGCCTGTCATTCCCTGCCGATATTCTGGAATCCTCGTTGAAGGAACTGTGGCGCATCAAAGGAATCAATGAAGCGGCCATACTGTCGACCTGTAACCGCACTGAATTTTACTGCACATCAACCACAGCGAATAAACAGATCCTGATCGACTGGGTTGCCCAGAGCAAACAAATCAGTGCTGCCGATTTTACGCCCTATCTATACTGCCATACCGATAGCGATCTCATTCGCCATATGTTTCGAGTGGCTTGCGGCCTGGACTCCATGATTCTGGGAGAACCGCAAATTCTGGGGCAGATGAAAACCGCTTATCAGGCCGCCTATGAAGCAGGAACGCTAGGCAAACGCTTGGGCAGACTTTTTCAGTACACTTTTACCGCCGCCAAAAAAGTGCGCACTGACACAGCCATCGGCTCCAGTCCGGTGTCGGTTGCCTTTGCCGCCGTTCAACTGGCACAGCAAATCTTTGACAAACTCAGCGAACAGACCGCCCTGTTAATAGGCGCAGGTGAAACCATAGAGTTGACCGCCCGACATTTATCGCAACAAGGCATTGGCCGCATTATTATCGCTAATCGCACCTACGACAAAGCCCACGCATTGGCCGCGCAATTTAACGGCTACGCGATCGCCTTGTCGGAGTTACCCGCGCATCTGGCCGAAGCCGATATCGTTATCTCGTCAACTGCCAGTCAATTGCCGATACTCGGCAAAGGCCGAGTTGAAAGCGCCTTAAAAAAACGCAAACATAAACCGATGTTCATGGTGGATCTTGCTGTTCCCCGGGATATCGAGGCGGAAGTCGAACAGCTTAGAGATGTCTATCTTTATACTATTGACGACTTGCAGAACACCATAGATCAAAACATGAATTCCCGCCGCCTTGCGGCAGAACAGGCCGAAGAAATAATCGACACTCAAGTTGACCATTTCCTGGCTTGGCTGCGCGCCCAAGGCGCTCAATCAACTATTCAGGATTATCGCCAGCAAGCCGAGCAATCCCGTGACGAAGCTTTGCAAAAAGCAATAGGCTTGTTAAAAAGCGGCGTCCCCGCAGAGCAAGTCCTTAACCGATTGGCTCACAGCCTGACCAACAAACTCATCCATACGCCAAGCACCCAAATCAGAGCGGCAGCCGAAAACGAGCGCCACGATTTGATTGCCGCCGCTCGCGAAATTTTTAAATTATCCAAATCTCAATGAAACCATCCATCCAACATAAACTCGAAAACCTGTGCGAACGCTATGATGAAATTGCCGCCTTGCTTTCGGAACCCGAAGTACAAGGCAACCAGAACAAATTCCGTTCCCTGAGCCAGGAATACGCCCAGATCAATCCGCTGGTTGACTGTTACAAACGCTATCAGCAAACTTTGGAGAGCCTGGCATCGGCCAAAGAAATGGCCAATGACAGCGACCCCGAGCTAAGGGAATTGGCCAAGGAGGAAGCCAGCGATGCGCAAGACCAGTTGGACGCGATCGAGCATGAACTACAAGTATTGTTACTGCCCAAAGATCCCAACGATAATCGCAATATCTTTATAGAGATACGCGCCGGAACAGGCGGCGATGAAGCCGCCATTTTTTCCGGTGACCTGGCCCGCATGTATCAACGGTATGCGGAGCGCAAAGGCTGGCAAACAGAGCTTATCAGCGAAAGCCATGGCGATCACGGCGGTTATAAGGAAGTCATACTGCGGGTTGCCGGCAAGGATGTTTATTCGCAGTTAAAATTCGAATCCGGCGCACATCGAGTGCAGCGCGTTCCCGAGACCGAATCACAAGGCCGTATCCACACCTCGGCCTGCACCGTTGCGATCATGCCGGAAGTCGAAGAAGTCGACGCCATCGACATCAATCCTGCCGATCTTAAAGTCGACACCTTCCGCTCATCAGGAGCGGGCGGCCAGCACATCAACAAAACGGAATCGGCGATACGCATTACCCACATCCCAACCGGCGTTGTCGTCGAGTGCCAGGACGAGCGCTCGCAACATAAAAACCGTGCCCGAGCCATGTCCTTATTGGCATCGCGCCTGTTATCCGCCGAACAGGAAAAACATCACGCGGAACAATCGGCCACCCGTAAACTGCAAGTCGGCAGCGGCGACCGTTCGGAACGTATCCGCACTTACAATTATCCGCAAGGACGCTTAACCGATCATCGCATCAACCTGACGTTGTATAAGCTGGACGACATCATGCAAGGTGGTCTGGAGCAGGTCCTTCAGCCGCTGATCAGCGAGCATCAAGCCGAACTGCTCACTCAGCTGGGTGAAGATTAAGTCAAAATGTGCCGTATAAAATCCGTGCTGGCAGAGGCCGCAGCCGCACTGGCAGCAGTCTCCGATTCAGCTGTGCTGGATGCAGAAGTTTTACTGTGTCTAGTGCTTAATAAACAACGCTCATATCTTCGCACTTGGCCGGACCAGCAATTACAGCCTGAGCATCTAGCCGCTTTTAAGGCGTTGCTTGAACAACGCCACAAAGGCATGCCAGTCGCTTATATCACCGGCAGCCGGGAATTCTGGTCGAGAGATTTTCAGGTTACTCCTGACGTTTTGATTCCAAGACCCGACACCGAGCTGCTCATTGAACTCAGTTTGAATCTGATACCGGCCAATGAACCCACCAAGATCATCGACCTAGGCACAGGTTCGGGCATTATTGCCATCACACTGGCCGCTGAGCGTCCGCATGCCCAAATCAGTGCCACCGATTTTAGCTTGGCCGCGCTGCGTATCGCTCAACTCAATGCCGACAAGCACCATATCAGCAACATCCGGCTTTACCACAGTGACTGGTTTACTGACATTCCTGACACAAAATTCAACCTGATTATCAGCAACCCGCCTTATATTGCGGAAGATGACGGACATCTACAGCAAGGCGATGTCCGGTTTGAGCCGCAAACCGCCTTGTGCGCCGAAGATCAAGGACTTCGGGACATTAAAACCATCGCCGACGCGGCACGCAACTATCTGGAGCCTTGTGGGCACTTGTTGATTGAGCACGGCTACAACCAACAGCAACAAGTCCAAGCCCTGTTTAAGAATTTGCATTATGATAAAGTGCAAACCTATTCAGACTTATCGGGGCAGCCCCGGGTAACTTATGGGCAATGGAATTAATGCCGGGTTATCATGCCTGATACCCTTCAATCCGTTCCAGATAACCCCGTCATCCTGAGACCTACTAATATTATGACTCAAGAACACATCCAAATTCCCCGCAAAATAACCAATCAACTGCTACATCTTGCGCAAATTTCGCCGGATCTTGAAGTATGCGGACTTATCGGCAGTAAAAACGGCCAGCCGAGCAGTTGCTATCCCATTAAAAATACGGCAGAACAGCCACAGCAGCGATTCCAGCTTGATCCCAGCCAGCAAATTTCAGCGATGACAAAAATGCGCGCTCAGGGAGAAGAACTATTTGCGATTTATCATTCTCACCCGACCTCACCGGCCATACCCTCAGTCACCGATTTAAACCTGGCATCTTACCCCGGCGCGCTTTACCTGATCATTTCACTCAACACCAAAGGTATTTTGGAAATGCGCGGCTTTAAAATAAATCAGCAATCAGCCCAGGAAATAGTGCTGTCTTTGGGTGAGGATGGGTAATTTCTTACTTTTTAATAGCTTCCTGAAAACCCCTACAACTTAAAAATAAGAATTTCCAGTCAATTTTATGTAAACTGTGACATTTGTAGCGGTTTTTTACATAAAGTCGGTTCGGGTTAACCTATCGTGCAACTGTTAAAAAAGTTCTTTAGCAAAAAAAACATTTGCAAAGGTATTGTCGGCGTCAGCTTTTTGCAGAACGGCATCGCCGTTGCCATATCGAAGTTCACCGAAGACAATAAATTAACTCTAATACATTGCGAATACATTGATGCGGGAAAATTGACGCATCAACAAGACAAATTGAAAGAACTTGCCGCCCAGCATAATCTTGCCGCGTATGACTGCCATCTGGTACTGACCAGCGATTGCTACCGCCGTATCAACGTGGAGACTCCTCTAGTCGCTGAAAATGAAATGATTGAAGCTATACGCTGGAAAATTAACGAACTCATTGATTTTCCCGTTGACAAGGCCGTCATCGATTATTACCAAACGCCCATGCCCGTTCGCGCAAACAGCAGTAAAATGCTGGAAGTCATAGCCGGCCCCATTGATATCATTACCGAACAAGTCGAAAGATGCACCAAGGCCGGGCTACAGCTTAAAGTAATTGATATCCAGGAAACTACTTTGCGTAATCTGGCGGCGCAATTACCGGAAAATGAGCGCGGCATTGCCCTTTTGTACCTGCTGGAACATTCCGGCACCTTATTGATACAAAAAGCAGGGAGCATTTACGTATCCCGTAAATTTGAGATCGGTTATAGCAAACTGGAATTAGAATATCCGTTCTCCAGCGAAAGCCCGGCCGCAAATGCTCATAGCAGTTTGGCCCTTGAGATACAACGTTCGCTGGATTATGTAGAAAGTTATTACGGAATTTCTCCTATTTCAGCCTTAGCCGTCATCCCCTTGGCGGAAAACACCCATAACCTGCTTGATAGCCTGAGCAGCAATCTTGGCATTGCAGCGCGGATGATAGATCTCTCGACTATTGTTGATTGCGACATTTTAGTGGATGCACCGACTCAATTGCTTTGTGCGCCGGCAATCGGCGCAACATTGCGCTATGCAATAGAAGCGGCATGATACAGCAAGTCAATTTATATCAGGACATTCTTAATCAAGGACGCCATAGATCGGGCACTAACCCATACTGGATCGGCTTTACAGCTATCGTTTTGCTATGTGTCGGATTCAGCGGATACTTAATATGGAGTTTAAAAAACACCGAAACTCAAATACAACAGCTTCGCCAGAATTTGCAAGCAGGACAAGCTCAGGTGAATCTTATCTCGTCGAAAATCCCCAAGCAGGACATAGACGCACAACTCGCCGCAGAAGTCGCGCAGTGGCAAAGCATGGTGGACGAGTTAACACAAGCCATGCAACTGCTATCAGACAAAAGTAAAGACCGCTCACCCGGCTTTTCAAGCTATTTTCAGGCACTGTCCAACCAGTCGATTCCTGATGTCTGGTTACGCGCCTTGTATTTTGACGGGCAACAGCAGATTATCAACATTGAGGGCAGCACATTTAAACCGCAGAAAATCCCTTATTTTCTCCAACAACTGCAAAAAGAATCTGCCTTCAACGGATACTCCTTCGCAAAACTGGTGATGCAGCAGTCAGAAGAAATACCGAACCAAATGGATTTTAAACTCAGCACAACACTGGATGCTCCGGATAAAAAAGACCATGCTCAATAATCTTCAAGCAAAATTCGAAGCCCTGAGTAAACGGGAAAAAATTATCGTGACGGGTGCGGTGCTGATTGTCTTATGGGTTGCCTGGGATAACTTCTTGTATCAACCGATCCGAACAGAACAGCTGGCGCTTCAGCAGGAACTGGTTAGCGTTAAACAACAGATAACCGATCAACAACTCACACTGATCAAGCTTGAAAACAGCACCTATGTAGACCCGAACCTCAATAACCGGAACCAACTTGCCAAGCTAAAAACCGAATACAACCGCTTGCAAGATATTAGGATGCAGAACGACAAAAATTTTGTTCCGCCACATTTAATGGCTATTGCATTAAGCGATATACTCAATCAGAACAACCAGTTAACCCTGATAAAATTGGATACACTGCCGGTAACCACATTGCTTGAATCGAAACAGCCGCAACAAAACCCGATATACAAACACGGGTTGGTAATTACTTTTTCCGGCAGTTACCTGGAAACACTCAATTACTTAAAAGCATTGGAATCGCTGCCTTGGCATCTTATCTGGGAAAGCATCGACTACCAGGTTAAAGAGTATCCGACAGCTGAAACTACAATTAAAGCGTATACGCTTAGCTTCAAGGAGAACTGGCTTGGCGTTTAGGATATTGATATTGCTCGCAGGGCTTGCCTCCATGCCATGTAATGCAGAATTCCGTGACCCGACTCAACCGGCCTACCCGCTCCCGTCAACAACGGCCGATGATGCCGTCAGCGATAGTCCACTGGTTCTGTCGGCTATCTGGATATCATCACATTCAAGACGAGCTACCATTAATGGTATCTCTGCCAAACAAGGCCAAACCATAGTCATAAGACAAACTCCGGATTTAAAACCTGCGCCGGCACATCCCGCGACGACTGAGGATAAAAACACCGGATCACTTGATGCCGCAGCACAGGCAACAACGAGCCCAATGCAAGAAAGCATAACGTCTTTGCAAGGAAATGTGCTTGCTCCACAGTTTCCGGGACAAAGCACTGTAACGGCAGAAGCCGGTACCCGGCAATCGCCGAATACTGTTCATCATGCCGAAACGGCGCCTGCGCGCTCACGCACGATTAAAATCATCAGCATTCGCAAAAACTCGGTCACCATCACCCAAAATGGCGAACTCAAGACCTTGCAACTGGTGCAACGTCCCTACAAAACAACAAATACCAAGTACACACTAAAATGAATAACGCTCATCCAGCCATTGCCGTGGCATTGATATTACTACTGGTATCTTGCAGCTCGCTTCAATCAACCAAGTCATCCAATGTTTCCAGTGTATTTTCCGATACTACGCCAAAAGCCCGTAGCAATGCCCAAGCACCATCAGTCATTATCGATGCCCTGGTTCCTGATTTCAATCAAACCTTAGCCACTTCACAAGCTACAACACAGCAAACACGCCTCAACATTTCGGTTAATGAAGTGGATGCGCGTGAGTTCTTTATGGGGTTGGTTGTAGACACCGATGAAAACATGCTGGTACACCCTGAAGTAACCGGTACCATTTCGTTGGAACTAAAGAATGTAACCATTGCACAAGTCCTTGATGCCGTACAAAAAGTCTATGGCTATGATTACAAAAAAAACGATATGGGTTACATCATCTACCCGGCTACATTACAAACAAAAACCTTTAAAATAGACCGGCTGGATTTGCTACGGATAGGCAATTCAAATACCTCCGTGTCGTCCGGAAAACAGTCCGGTCAAAGCAATTCACAGGGATACAACAATCAACAGGGCAGCTACAATCAGCAAGGCAATGCCAATCAAGCCGGCAATCCCATGGGAGCCAGTCCGCAGGGCTACGGGAGTACGCAAACCTCCAACTCATCCAGCAGCTCCGTACGCACCGTTACGAATACTGATTTCTGGCAGGAAATGAAAGATTCCCTTACTCATATTCTTGCCGTCGATCCACAGGCAACCGTCGATATTAACCAACAATCGGGCATCGTGATTGTCCGGGCAAAACCCATGCAGCTGCGGGAGATCGAAAATTTCCTGTCTACCACCCAGACTCAAATCAGCCGTCAAGTCACTCTTGAAGCTAAAATACTGGAAGTGACTCTGGATGATAGCCACCAAGACGGCGTTAACTGGGAAAGTATCGTCAGAGAAGGCATTAACAAAGCCCCACTGCTGACCGGCATAGGCGGCGTGATGGACCCCACTGTGTTTGCTTCTGTTTTTACCTTGGGCGGTCATGCGGGCGATTTTCGTGCTTTTGTCGAGCTGATGGGAACTCAGGGAAAAACCAACGTGCTGTCCAGTCCGAGAATTTCGACGTTAAATAATCAAACAGCCATCATTAAAGTGGGTCAGGATGAATATTTTGCTTATGACATTCAATCCAGTAATGTTCCTACCGGCGGCACAGCAAACATTATCACCACACCTTATCCCAAGCTGGATGTTTTCTTTTCCGGCATAGCGCTGGATGTTACACCGCAAATCGATGACGATGAGAATATCACCCTGCACATCCATCCTTCCATTACACAGGTTACAGAAGTAACCAAAACTTTTGGCAATTCCATAGGCCCGCTACCAATGGCGCTCACCACAGTCAGAGAATCAGATAGCATAGTCAAGGCTAAAAACGGCCAGGTTATTGTGCTGGGTGGCCTGATGCAGGAGAATGATGATGAACAAAAACAAGGCGTCACGGGCTTAGCCGCAATTCCTTATATCGGCAACCTGTTTAGAGTCAACACCGGCTCAACCCAAAAATCAGAACTGATTATATTGCTCAAAGCCTCTTTTATCGGCAGTGACGCAGATTGGCAAAAGGATATAAATTCCAGCAAACAACGTTTTGAAAGGCTTGACTCGCAGCCGCGCTGGAAATAAGTTGTATAGAATATGGATATTGCTCCCGCATCGGCCAAAGCAGCTACAGCTGGCTCCCTTAAACATGCAGTCTCCAACATTGTGTAAGAGCACCAGATCGAACGCAAGATAACCCGACTACAATAGCGGCAATATTTTTATAAAACAGTTTAAAGTTATTTATGTATAGAACACACTTTGGCCTCAATAGTCAGCCATTTGGTTTAACGCCTGACACACAGTTTTTTTGTGAGCTACCCTCCCATTTAGAAGCGCTCAATGTGTTGCTGATTGCTTTGCATAACGGCGAAGGGTTCATCAAAATTACCGGCGATGTCGGCACCGGCAAGACCATGCTCTGTCGAAAATTGCTTAATGAATTACCCGAACCTTTTGAAACCTCGTACATCCCCAACCCACGTTTGCCGCCGGTGGGCTTGCTCATGGCAATTGCCGATGAAATGGGTGTTGAATATTCCCGCCACATCGGACAAAACGGGTTAATGAAGTTAATTAATGACGCTCTGATCAATTGCGCTGTTGCCGGGAAAAAACCGGTACTGATCATTGATGAAGCGCAGTCCATGTCGATCGAAACATTAGAGGCATTGCGGCTGGTCACCAATCTGGAAACTGAAAAGCAAAAGCTGCTGCAAATTGTGCTATTCGGACAGCCCGAACTTGACGAACAGCTGCATAACAAAGCCATCCGGCAGCTCAGACAGCGCATCACCTTTAGTTATGCGCTTAAACCGCTCACGCCAAAAAATGTTGCTGATTACGTTAAACACCGGTTACGTATTGCCGGCATGGGCAATCTAAGTATTTTTTCCGGGCTGGCTATCCGCACTATGCACTATTACAGCCGAGGCATACCCAGACTGGTTAATATCTTAGCCAATAAAGCGATGCTGTCAGCTTACGGCAAAGGCCATTCGTCAATAAGTGCCAAACAAGTTTATCTAGCCGCTCTGGATACCGAAGACGCTAATACCAATTTCAAGCTGTTTGGCTTTCGCAAGCGCTATTTAGTGCTGCTGTTACTCGCGATTATCGGCTACTTCTCGGCATTTATGGCAGCCAAGTTATGAGCCTGATTAACCAGATGCTACGCGACTTGGAAAGTCGTAAAACATCCAATAATACGCCACCCACTCTGCAACTTAATATACAGGCAACTCAACCTTTGCCTTCGAAAACACCCCTCCTGCTCTGGAGCTTATTAACTGTTACTGTGACAGGCGGTGTCTATTCGGCTTATCAATACAGCAAAACGCCAGCTAAGACTTCTTCAGTAATTGTTGCCGACAACATCAAAGAAGATCCGATTCCTGCTGTAGCTTATGAAAAGGTATTGGTTGCGCCAAATGCCGTTACTAACCCTACGCCCAACATCGAACCTAAGCCATCCGAAAACACAACAACTCATCCGGTCTCAGCTGCCCAACCCGCACCGGCAGTTCAGACAGCACCCATAATTCAACCCGCCCCCCCAGTTCAACCGGCCCAAACAACAGTTCCTGCTGTTCCCCCCCCTTCTGAGATTGTCTCTGAGCCACCTGCCAAGAAAATGCCTACCGCATCTAAACCGGCCTTAGTCAAATCAATAACGGCTCAAAAACAAGCGGATGCGCTCTATCGCCAGACAGAAAGTAACTCCGAAGATTATTCGGCAACCTATAAACTTGAACAAACCCTTAAGCTTGATCCGAGGCATCTCAAGGCTCGGCTGTTGTTGGCTAAAAAGCTGCACGATCAAGGACAAGTTAGCAGGACTGCCGAACTGCTGGATCAAGGCCTCGCTTTATTTCCTGACAACCTACAATTTATCAACACCCGTGCCCAGCTATATCTGCAACAGAAAAACCCTAACGATGCGCTTAAAACACTACAGCGCATTGATTTAATAAATAGCTCTAACGGAACTTATCTGTCGTTATTGGCAGCAACTTACCAACAGCTGCAATCTTTTGCTAGTGCGGCTAAAGTTTATCAACGGCTGGTAACCGTCAATCCGGAAAAAGCCGAAAACTGGCTGGGTCTAGCCTTATCGCAAGAAAAAATCGGTAATACAAAACTTGCCACCGAGGCCTATCAACAGGCGCTAAGCAAAAACACTCTGAAAGAATCCATTACTCACTATATTAAGCAGCGATTAACCGAGCTTAGGTAAATGTTTGATCCCTCATTAACGGTAGGTTTTATTACCAGCTTAAAGGAGAAAAGCGAGGAGACAAGTATTGCACGGAACAGCCACGACCACGCACGCTACCAAAGCAAAAATACAGGCGTCTGAAGGCGAGCCTCAGAGAGATAGCCAACAAAGCCACACATCAAATCCCAAAACAACCCACAAATGGAAATACCGGGGCGTTTAAAGGCCTATGTCCTGGCTACCTGCACATTGAACACCGTCTCAATCAACTTGGGCAAGGACAAAGGGTACCTCTTTGTCGCCATTGATCGATCTACGCGCCATGTCTGTGTAAAATTGCACAACAGCAAGCGGACGGAAACCGCATGACGGCGTAGAGGCGCATTTATATGGTATATCCTAAACTTAACTTCAACCTCAAATTGCCTGCTCTTGGACGCATACCGCCTTTCGAGGCCATACTTGAGTATTTTACGATCAATCCTGAGCTCTTAATTGTGGGTCTAAACGCTTATCCTATTAGGAAATAGCCGCATCATGCTATATGAATCAGCGTTAATACAACAATGAGACGATGAGTAAATCATAATATTGCCGTCCGGCTTAAACTTAAGCCGGACGTTAAACTATTTGGTTAATTTTGCGCTCAACTGTCCTGACCACAGACCAAAGTATGTACCAACTATAATAGAGACGGATATTACAACTAAAGGGTTATCCAAAGAAACGCTCAGCAGAATGTCTTTAGTCAATTTTCCGGGAGTTTGCAACAAGTAAGCAAATGTAGAAGAATAACCCAATACGCTTGCAGGTATAGTTGCTAGAGCCGGAATGTTCGCAGCAAGACACATAACAACAACGGAGAAAGTTACAGTGACAGCAGCCCAGAACGGGAAGCCAAGAACGGCTGTAGACGGAATATTAGTAATTTGAATAGCTGCCAACCAAGCCATAAATACGCCGAAAATTCCGCACACGATAGTGTTTTTTAATGCTTCTTGAGTGGCGCCCAGAAAAAAGAAAGCTGCCCAAGCAATAGTTGCCGCCCATATAAAAAAAATGCCACTAAGAGGTCCTACGGCCAAGAACGTTGCGAGACCAGCTAAACCGGCGATACTTATTGAAAGTGCTGTAAGATTATTCATAGTATATTCCCAAAATTCACCTCACTTATTGTTTAGTTAGATTTCGCATTGAGGTGGTTCTACGAAACATAACGCCCTACGTCTTGAGTTAACCAGCAACAAAATTATATCTAATCCGATATTAGCAGATATTACTTTTACAATAAACATCAGCCTCTAAAACGCTTAATTTGGCATAACTCAATACACTCCCATAAATTCGTATTGTAAATTCAGCTTACCTTAAATAAATAGATTGTTCTTTGCCGTGCTCTAATAAAAACTGACAGCTCGATAGGTTGACAAAATAACTCAACCAAAGCAAGGGTAATCCACCGATGAATCAGAAATGTCGAACGTTTGATGCCAACTTCAAGTTGCAAGTGCTACAAATGATTAAAGGTCTAAGGCCTGAGTATCAGCCAGATTTGCCAGAATATGAATCTGGGTGAAACCGCAGTATGTCGCTGGTTAAAGCAGGTCGACAATGAACTGACTGGAGGTAGGGGAATCGGCGCTGCTGACTGCCGATCAATGGCGTATCCGCCAGCTGGAAGCTGAAGTTCGCCAACTCCCGCAGGATAACGATATCTTAAAAAAGGCTTCAGCCTTCTTTGCCCGGTAACTAAAATGAACTATCGGCTGGTTCAACAGTTGCAACAGTTGCAACAGAAGGCTATTCCTGTTCAACAGAACTGCCAGGGGCTAGAGATCACTATCATGCGGCTCGACAAAGCCCTCAGGCCGTCTGCGCAACGACAGTCCATCTGCCGCGGTGCGTTCGAAGCTTCGGGGCGCAGCTATGGCAGTCGGCGGCTGCGCGATGTGCTCAATCATCAAGGCGTCCGCATCGGCCGTTATCACGTACGAAGCCTCATGCGCACCCATCAGCTTAAACCCGTGTGGCGGCGCAAGTTTGTCCATACCACCGACAGCCGACACGACCTGCCGGTGCTCGACAATGTGTTGAATCGCCAGTTTGAACAGTCCGCAATCAATTAGGCCTGGGTGGGTGGCGGACATCACCTACATCCGCGTCCGTAACAGCTGGTTGTATCTGGCCGTGGCATTGGATTTGTTTTCACGCGAGATTGTGGGTTGGGCGATGGCACCGAATAGACCGGCCGAGTTGGTATGCTCCGCCTTGCAGATGGCGATTACTTAGCGGCAGCCAATATGGCCAGCCAGGATTATCGGAATTTGCTGAGTCAATACAGTTTACAGACAGCATGAGCCGTAAAAGCAACTGCTGGGAAGCTCGCCGACTGAGCGGTTTTTCTAAGCTTAAAGTACGAGCAGCTTAATTAGGAGAAATTCAGAACTAAAGAGGCGGCAAAGCTGAATATTGTTAATTATTTGGATTTTTATAATGGCAAACGCGCGCATTCAAAATTGAGCTGCCAGTCCCCGCTGGAATTTGAGCAGAAATTCCATAAGAAGTATGCTTAAGAAAGCGCCCTGTTTTAGATGACCATTACAGTCGTATAAATAAGATGCGCATAAACAGGAAATTTTGCGTTGTCATAAATTAAGTTAAAATCGCCACTCAATTTATTTAGACCATAAAGCTACAGCCAACAAAAATCCCCTCTATCTATACTTTCGCGTATTAATCAGAGTGGTAACCAGGGCAATCGCGCTATCTCGCCATTGACAGGACAAGAAGTATAGAATTGGCAATTTGCAGAGATAACAAGAATGTTACCCAATCCGCTGCCGTATTTCGAAGACCT
>NZ_JALOCF010000008.1 GCF_023227905.1 Methylobacter sp.
CAAACCGGCCACGCCGCATACCTTGCGGCATTCATTTGCGACACATTTGCTGGAAGCGGGTTACGACATCCGTACGGTGCAGGAATTGTTGGGGCATAGCGATGTCTCCACAACAATGATTTATACCCATGTATTGAATAAAGGCGGCAGGGGTGTGTTAAGCCCGTTGGATCAACTCTGACACTATAAATGCGGCATTTTGGTAACCGTTAAGCGAATATATAGCATTCCAAGCTGTTCACTCATCAACCCATTCATAAATCTCCGTCAAAGCTGTATCGCATTGACAGCAGCTTGTGCCGCAAGAGGATGTTAAAGGGAGTTTACGCACTTTACCTTTGCTGATCCATTTGCCCAGCATGCCCCTCAAGGCGTCAGCATCCATGTCAAAGTGATTGGTCAGATCCGCCAAGGCTACCCGGCGCTGTTTCTTTAAATAATCTCTCAAATCAGACAGGATCACTTAAAGACTCCCGGCTTTGCTTCAAGCCTGTTACATCCGCATTTTTGCCTAGCAGCCACAGTCCAAACAATACGGTTAAAAACGCAAAGATGGGGCCGGCTATCCAAACCAAGGAATACTCGGGATGCAAGCTATAGGTCATCGCTTGATAAAAAACAGTTGCGGTCATGTAAGCAATGCCGGTTGTCCAGAAGACTACAAACATAGTCCAGTTCAAGTTGGTTTCCCGGTAGATGGCCGCCGTTGCCGCAACGCAAGGTGCATACAGCAAGATAAACAGCAAATAGGCGAAAGCCCCGGCCTTGCCGTCGAAGCTTTGCTGCATCGCGGCAAAGGTGCCGGCATTGACTTCCTGCTCACTGGCTGCCGCCGCTACATCATCCACGGAACCAATATTCAGGCCTAAGGGGTCCACCAGCTTGTCCGCGACGTCTCGCAGGTTCTTAGGCACAGTTAAACAAGCATCGGTTAAAGCCTGCTCAAGATTAAACGGCGCTTTATCAGTGCTATCGGTCGCTGCAAGCTGGCTGTATAAAGCGTCCAAGGTTCCCACCACCGCTTCTTTGGCTAACACGCCGGTAAAAATGCCTACCGTTGCCGGCCAGTTGTCTTTTTCTATGCCCATCGGTTTAAACGCCGGTGTCAGGCTGCGGCCGATCTCGCTTAAGACCGATTTGTTGCTGTTTTCCTGTCCGAACGTACCGTCTGTGCCCAGTGCATTAAGAAAGTTCAGTACTAACACCATCGGTACTATCACCTTCCCTGCATTGAACAAAAACGACTTGAGCCGGTCCCAGGTTCTGATAAAAACGCCGCGCAGGGTCGGCATGTGGTAGGCAGGCAATTCCATAATAAAGGGAGTCGATTCGCCTTTAAACAAGGTATGGCGCATGATTAAACCGGTCAATACCGCGATCGCGATGCCCAATAAATACAAGCCAAAGACCAGATTCTGGCCGCCGACCGGAAAAAATGCGGCGGCAAATAAGGCATAAACCGGCAGTCTGGCACCGCAGGACATGAACGGGTTCATCAGGTTGGTCAATATCCGGTCGCGCTGGCTTTCCAGCGTCCGCGTCGCCATAATCGCCGGCACATTACAACCGAAACCGACAATCATCGGCACAAACGACTTGCCGGGCAAGCCGATCATGCGCATAAACCGGTCCATCACGAATGCCGCCCTGGACATGTACCCGGAATCTTCCAGCGCCGATAAAAACAAAAACAAAAAACCGACGATGGGGATAAAGGTAGCGACCACCTGAATGCCGCCCCCTACTCCCTTGGTGATTAATACAACCAGCCATTCGGGCCAACTCAAACCGGTGAGCGCTTGACTTAAGCCATCAACCAATAAGGCACCGACGGCTTGGTCGAAAAAATCGACAAAGGCGCTACCGATATTGATGGTAAACATAAACATCGCGTACATAACCAGCAGGAAAACCGGGATGCCCAAGAAACGGTTCAAGACAATAGTATCGATTTTATCGGTCGTGTGACGGCTCACTTCATGTAGTTTGCAGACTGCGCTACTAGTCAGTTCATTGACAAAGCCATAACGGGCATCGGCGGCAAGGATATCGATTTCATCATCCGTTTGGTCTTCCACCCTGCGCTGTAATTGCGTAGCTGTCGGCAACAAGGCGGTTCCGGCAAACTGTTTTGCCAGCGTGTCGTCTTCCAGCAAGCGTATGGCCAGCCAGCGCAGGTCACAGTGATGCTGTTGAGCGGTCTCAACCAGCAACGGTGAAATATCATCGATAGCTTGCTCCAGCGCCGAGGTATAACTGATTTTTACCGAAGGTATCGGCTTGGTGATCGCAGCACTGTTAATTGCCGACTTTAATGTGCCGATGCCGCCCTTGACTGAGGCAGTAATCGGGATAACAGGACAGCCTAAAAACTGCTCAAGAAACTCAACATCAATTTTAATGCCGCGCTGTTTAACGGCATCCATCATGTTCAGCACTAAAATCATCGGCACCCGCATCTCAATAAGTTGCGAGGTCAAATACAGGTTTCGCTCCAAATTGGAAGCATCGACAATGTTGATGATTAAATCGGCCTGCTTGGAAGCGACATAATCACGGGCGACTTTTTCATCCAAGGAAACTTGGTCGTCGGCGGCTTCCAGAGAATAAGTGCCCGGAAGATCAACCAAGTCGACCCGTTGATGATCGGAGCTGTATTCTCCGGTTTTTTTCTCGACCGTAACGCCGGGCCAGTTACCCACATGCTGTTTGGCACCGGTCAGCGCATTAAACAATGTCGTCTTGCCACAATTTGGATTGCCGACAACGCCAACTGTAAAATCAGTTTTCATCAGAGTTTCTCTATCAACAATATTGCCGCTTCATCCTTACGCAGGGTTAACGAAAATCCACGCAATTTAATTTCAACCGGATCCCCCATCGGGGCAAAACGGGTCACACTAAACACGGTTCCCGGCGTTAAGCCCATAGCCAACAAACGTTTTCGGTAAGCTTTGCCTGATTGGTCAAAGCCAACAATCTTTCCCAAATCGCCTGCCGCCAAATTTTTTAGGCTTAATGTCATAAATTGACCATTGAAATAAAATGCATTAAAAAACCACCGACCTAAAAGTTATCAGTAATCATTCTCATTAAAATAACTATATCATAATACCAAGCAATTTCCGTATTTTTAAATGGGTGTTTTAATTGCAGAAAAAATATGCCGCGCGGGCAATATTGCACTGGGTATTTAGCCCACCGGCGAAGAGATATTACCGTAATGAAAATCAAGTCTTTATGGACATGAGAGGTGACACGACAGCCAAGCAATTTTAACGAAGGGTGGGCAAAGAAGGAGCAAGCTGTTGCTTGTCCTAAAGGAAGATTGTATCGAAAAAAGACTGCAATTAATCCATGAGAAGCTTAACAAAAATTAGCGTGATGAACAGCTCAACCATTCATCGAGCAATGTGAATATTCCGGTTTACGTGACTGAACCGCATGCGGGTAGAAAAAATAAAGAAATTCCTGACCATAAAACGCCCAAAATAGATAAAAACGCCAACGTACGCATAACTCCCGATAAAAATACTATGATGCGTTCTTCTTGAATCCGGTTTCTGCTCAGACGCTGCAAAATATCAGGTTTGAAGATTAACGCCAACAACGCCAGCAGCGCCACAACCGTCATCACAATAATAGAAGTCGCCACCCAAAAATCGGCGTTGTTAAGGAGTGCGACACAGGCAACATGTTGAACCCCGTACACAACAGCAAAATGCACTACCCAAATCAAAGGACCGGCTAGAGAGAGCAGCGCTATGCCGATAAATTTATCAGAAAATACTTGCTTTGATGTTGCCATAATTAAATCATTCTCGGAAAGCCGTGAATCATAAAAATACCAATAAGTGCTTGAACTACAGTGTAATAAATCAGCAAATTAGTGTTTTCCAGGCTGGCAAAACGCACCCGGTCCAGCTTACCGGTAAAATGCCGTGCGATAACGAACAGCGACATCATCAGCACCGCAAAAATCAGCTCGCCGTCTAAAACACCGGCCATATACACCAATGCCCCATAGCTTGATTCTGTGGGACGGAGCCCCGTCTGCCATTGGCACCAGATTTCCATGTACACTGCAAATACGCCCAATAGCGCGCCGAGCAATACCAGCAGCGGCGTCAATAAACTCTTTTCACCCGGTTCCGGGAGTGTCCCCTTTGCGACAGCAAAAAATGCGGCGCTGGCAATAAACAGCACTGCACTGACGACCGGCCACTGCAATCGGGGCAGGCTCGCCGCATCGGAGGGCCAAACCCCAGGCGATACCGTCCATGTGTATAGATAAGAAAATAAATAGGCGAAATAAAGCGAGCCGGCGACGAGCATCAGGATAACCATTGCCCACCAACCATGACCGACCGGGCCGGTCACATACACCGGAAGCTTAAACCCTGCGCCGATATCTATTGGTCCCTTGGCAGGGCCTTTGTCGAGTTCCCACGCCCAAACCAGAAAGCAAACAATAGCCAGCACACCGCAAACCAGCGCAGGCACAACCACCTTGATAGTCAGCAAAAGAAAACAGGCGGCGGTAAAAACAGCGGCGAAAAAATGCATCCAGCCTGGCCCCAGCATTTGAATGACATATTGCGGTTTGGCTTCAATGGGTGAGGTGACAATGGTTTCTCGCCAGCCGGTTGGAGCATTGGGCAAATAATGCTGTCCCGCCTCGACCTGCTCCGCCAGGTTGGGTTGGTCCCACAGGGGCTCGAGGCTGGTCACATGGGGAATGGAGCGGGTCGAATACACATCCGTAGGCAGCCATTCAAGGGTTCCGGCTTGCCAGGGATTGCTCATGCCGTGCTTTCCGACCCGAAAGTTGCGCATCATGTCGATGATAAAAACCAGCACTCCGGCACCGATGATATAAGCGCCCACCGTCGATACAAAGTTATAAGGCCCCCACCCCGATGCCTCCGAATATGTCCACACACGGCGCGGCATGCCGATCAGCCCGGTAATATGCATGTGCAGGAAAGTCAGGTTAAAGCCGATAAACATCAGCCAGAAAGACCACTTCCCGAGCCGCTCGGACAGCATGCGCGTACTGACCATCGGCGCCCAATAATAAAAGGTGGCAAACAGCGGAAATACCATGCCGCCTACTAAGACGTAATGCAGATGAGCGACGATAAAATGCGTATCGTGCGCCTGCCAATCGAACGGCACCATCGCGACCATCACGCCGGTCAGCCCGCCGACAGTAAAAATAAACAGCATACCCAGCACGAAAAGCGACGGGGTATTCAACTGAAACCGGCCCTTGGCCGAGGCGATGGTAGCGATCCAGGCAAAAACCTGGATACCGGACGGCACCGCTACGGCCATGCTCGCCGCAGAGAAAAAGGCCAGGCTGAGGGAAGGAATGCCGGTCGCGAACATATGATGCACCCACAAGCCGAAACTGAAAAAACCGGTGGCAATCAACGCGACGACAATCAGCTTGTAACCGACCAGAGGGGTGCGCGCCATGGTCGGCACAATCATCGAGACCAGACCGGCCGCCGGCAGGAAGATAATGTACACTTCCGGATGACCGAAAAACCAGAACAGATGTTGCCATAGCAACGGATCGCCGCCGCCCGCAGCCGTAAAAAAAGGCCAGCTAAAAGAGCGCTCGATTTCCAAAAACATCGTTGCGAGAATTACCGCCGGAAACGCCACCACAATCATGCCGGCGAAGACCAGCATGGACCAGCCGAAAATAGGCAATTTATCGAGGCTCATCCCCGGCGGCCGGGTCCGCAAAATGCCGACAATAATCTCAATCGCCCCGGCGATGGCCGAGATTTCAATAAACCCTATGCCCAGAAGCCAGAAATCGGCGTTATCGCCTGGAGAGTACTCGGTCAATGTCAAAGGCGGATACATAAACCAGCCGCCTTTGGGTGCCAGGTCGTAAAAGATGGTGCTGAAAAATACCCCGCCGCCAATGATATAAGCCCAAATGGCAAACGCGCTCAATCGCGGAAACGGTAAATCCCTGGCCGCCAGCATTTGCGGCAGCAGCAACACTCCCAATGCCTCCATGGCCGGTACCGCGAACAGGAACATCATGGTCGTGCCGTGTACCGTAAAAAGCTGGTTGTATAAATCCTGGCTGACCAGATGATTCTCCGGTACGGCCAATTGCGTGCGCATCACTAAAGCGACCAAACCGGCGAGAACAAAAAACACAAAGGCGGCGCCAAGATAAAGCAAGCCCACCGTTGTGTTGTTGACCGCTGTAAACCACCTCCACCCGGTCGGGGCATACCAAATGCGCAGCAGTTGTTCCTCTTCACCTTCGGGGCGCGGTAAAGAATTAGGTAGAGCGGCCTCTTGTTCGGTTATTTTTTTCACTAACTCCCCCTTATCGAATAAAGCAAAACCATGCCGCCGGTATAAACGATAAGAACCGCCGCTGAGTCCACGCCCATACGCCAAATTGTCCGGTCGGCACGCTCTATCAGCCCCATTAAAAAAAAGCCGGTGACGGCTAAACCCAGCAGCGTACCGATTGCGGAAAAATCGCCCATGTCAGATAACACCGGTGCTCCAGGCGCTATCATGTCAACGCCGAATATTAGCGCCACGTTGAAAGGATTGGTGCCCAAAATCCCGGATATAGCCATGGTGTAGAGGCCGCGACGCACACTGGCGAACACCATGCTCGCTTCCGGCAACGATGTTGCGGCTGACATCAAGGCAAATCCGACAAATGACTCCCCTAATCCGCTTTGCCGGGCAATGACATCTCCGACAGTCGCCAAGGTATAACCCGCAAACAGGATGACCAGAGCACTGATGACTATTTTCGAGATCAGCCAAACCGAACTATCGCCTTCAAGAGACCGCGCGTTCTTTCCTCTATCGCTACTGCCAAACACCATATCGTCGGGATTGTTGATAACCCACGGTAGACGCTGCTCGGCTTTACTGATTTTGATAAAACTGTATGCGCAAGCCGCGAATATTCCCCACGACCAAACCCCGGCACCTAAAAACGGAACGTCGCCGACAATGATCGCCATGGCGACAAAGGTTAACAGGCAAATATTAAATGCGCTTTGCAACATGACCACAGGATTAGGAACCACTGAAGTCAAAGCCCGCTCGCCGAAAAAAAAGTCGGCGACAGCCAGTACCGCCACCTGCATTGCGATCCCTCCGAGCATATTATTGACGGCCAGCGGAGCATGATCGGCGTGAGCCGCAGTAAAACTGGTCGCAATTTCCGGCAGCGAAGTAATTCCTGCGAGCAGCAGCAGACCGAGCAGCGCATGGCTAAGCTCAAAGCGCTCAGCCAGCTCATCGGCATAGGCAGTGATTTTTGTGCCAGCGATCCACACCGCACAAGCCGCCGCTGTAAATATCATCAGGTTACCAGCCAGGCTAGATTCATCAGCATTAAACATCGCGATTACTCCAGGCTGTTTAGGTAAGCCGACAAGGACTGAAGCTCGCTTTCAGAAAAAATATCAAAAGGCGGCATCAAGTTGTCCGGTTTAATGGTTTTGTGCTGACTAATCCACTTGGCAAAGCCTTCCGTCGTATTGGGTAGAATGCCCGCACCGAGCGACTGCCTGCTGCCGGCATGAGTTAAATCCGGCCCTATTTTCCCGTTCGCCTGAGTGCCTCGAACCGTATGGCAACCACCACATCCACTGGATAAAAAAACCTGCTCGCCTTGGCTATCCAGTGCAGGCTTAGCGTTCGCCCGTTCTTTGGCGAGCCAGGCATCGTAGTCGGAAGGCGTCATCGCCACGGTATAAAACGACATCAGCGCGTGCGCACCGCCGCAATATTCTGCGCATTGTCCAGTCACGATGCCTGGCTTGTCGGCAACAAAATGCAGGAGATTGGTGCGCCCCGGAATCATGTCGACCTTGCCCGCGTACGCGGGTATCCAGAAGCTGTGAATCACATCCGCTGTCGATAGCTCGATTTCAATAGGCCGGCCTGTAGGAATGCGCAATTCATTGGCGCTTTCCGTAATCCGGCCGTCGCCGTGTCGATAGATAACCCGCCACCACCATTGCTCCCCTACCACAGAAATACGCACAGGATTTTCGGCTTGCGCCAATGTGCCTCCGGCTTTAAAAACCATAAAACCGTAAATCAAAAGAGCGGTTAAAGTCACTACCGGAAAAACAATTCCTCCCCAAATAATATTTTTCTCAGTAGTAAGTTTTTGCCGCCAACCGGTAGGACCGGCTATTGAAACCGCCATCAACACGCATATAAAAACCGTTATCAAAGCCGCCCCGATAAACATGATCCACATCAGCAGCGTAATCTGCGATGAAACCGGGCCTAAATCTGTAAATACCGATTGCTGACCGTCACAGCTTGTTATGGACAGCAGGGCCATAACGCAAAATGTTTTGTGAAAACTATTAATGGCGGGTCTCATTGTCGCAAGCCCTCTTCTGCTTTCAGTCCAGCCGGTGATTGGTTCGCGAAAAAGGCTGCCGCGGCTTCTGCCTGCTGCTCGGTCAAGCGCTGCGCAATGGCGGTCATAATCGCGCCGTGCGGTGTTTTTGCGCGGACGCCTCGTTGCAAAACCTGCAATTGCTGCCTGATATATTGCTCGGATTGTCCGGCAAGACGAGGATAATCCGAACGTTTATTAGCTCCGTGGCATGACAGGCAAGCCGGAATCTTGCGCGACAGGTCGCCATGTTCCACCAGCTGCCGACCCAGCTCGAACCCTGTCAAGGGCGGACTCTGGGCGGTTTTAGCAGCAGGAACCGTTAACGATGCGTAATAGTTCGCCAAGCTATTAATATGTTCATCATCGAGTTCGACAGCAATAGGCTCCATAAAGCCGCTTTGTCGCAGATCGCTATGATATTCGTGTAATGCCCGTTTCAAATAAGCATTATCCTGACCGCCAAGGCGAGGCACGTAAGGGCTTGTCGGCGGCGAATCACCGGTGTCATGGCAACGATCACATGCGTTGGGATTAATCCTGGGCCTGCCCTCACTTGCTAACCGGCTAGCGGGATAGTTTTTAACTTTAATTTTATCGCTGACGTTACCGTTTGCATATTTCAGGTAATCCTCTTTCTTCATCGACGGCAACACCTCCAGAAACGCAACTACCGCCCAAACTTCGTCATCGCGATCATGCCCGCTCCAAGACGGCATGCCGGTGAATTGGATGCCATTGCGCACCATCCAGAACAGTTGTTCACGTGTCCACATTGGCGCATGAATCGTCAGATCAGGAGGCGGCGGCAGCATTTGGTCATAGACCGGATTGAGCAATTGTCCTGGCATTCTGTGGCAAGTAGCGCATCCACCTTGAAAGTGCGCAGCGCCGAGCGGCACCAGCTCGGCAAAATCCAGTTCCGGGACATCAACAGGCTTGCTGTTGACAATAACCGAACGTTCCTTGCCCAGCATTAAAAGCCACTCAAGCCACGCCGGATGTCCTGCACTGGCTGCGATGTTGAAAATGCCGGAATATGCGATAGCCAGAACCAGCACAATGCCTCCGGCTAAAAGTGCAGGCGTCCATGGAAGAAGTTTACGTAAAAGCCTTTTTACCGGTTTTGACATGAACTGCTTTCCGGGCAGGCTGCCGATAGTGCAGCATCACTTTGCGAATCACACAGCGTCTGGAACCAACGGCAAATCAGCACAACCGCAGCGAGCACATAAGTAAGGGGGCAAACGGTAACCATCAGCAGTCCGGCGAACTGTTGGTCGGCCAGCTCAATCGTCATAGGCATATTGGCGGCCGACATGCCGTAAAGCACACGCGGTGCAAATACCAATAATATAGCCATCAAGCAAAACAGCTTGCCGGTCAACAACAGGGCAAAGACTCCACGCCACAAATGTTTGCCGGTCTGATTGAATACAGCCAGCCAAAACCACAAAGCTGACAAAAGCAGCGTTGCCTGCATGAATAAGGCACCGGCATGGCCGTCCATCGCCAGACCGATGCCAGGCGGAGAATGCCATGCAAACAACAAAGTCGTTTGTATGGCGATTGCCGCGAACAGGGTTGAAACACTGGAAGGTTGGGTAGATGAGTGCCGCCTCTTTAGCAGCAAGCTTGCCAAAGCCGGTGCTGCAACAGTCATCAGCGCGATATGTATAATCATATGACGCGAAAAGATGCCTGCAATTTCGGCATAGCAAAACGCCAACAAAGCCAATATGGCCAAGGCCGTCAATTCCATAAAGGCGTATGACTTTAATACATTAGCTTGCATTTGCGGATTCTCTTGGCAGCACTCCACCAGACAAAGGTTTTTTCAAGTTTTTCGTTTGGCAAAGAGAATGCAAGCGGCAACACTGCCAACAACGATAAGGTGAAGATTATTTGAATTAAGGTCATTAATTTATCCCCGCCATATAAAAACCTGTTTTAGCTGATGCATAAAAGCAACTGATACCGTTTCTGTCGGCTCGTAAGCTATTTAATCGTTTTTTCTCCTTAACTAGATATCGATAAGCGGCGGAGACTATTTGAATAATAATTACGCCCGCTTGAAAGTATTTGCTCTATATAAGGTAGATAAAGAGTATGTCCGGCAGTACGTTGCTGTCTGTACGGTACCGCACTTATCTCAAGCTCATCGGTAGAAAAGCATCAACCGGAAACAACACTATCCGTAAATCTGAAAAGTAAAATAGTGGTTTCAGGTAATTGAAATAGACAGTAAAGCCATAGCCATTTACTAAACGATTATGTCATCGAAGCCAGGCAAGAAATTCGCTGGAGTCAGTTTAGATGTGCTGTATGCGGATAGAATTTCGCGCGTTTTTACAGCGGCTTATGCAGGGGTTTTATGCGCACGATGAAACGCTCGATGCGTTTCATCGTATATTGTTGGATATATTGCAAACGCTACACTTCAAACTCGGAGCGATCATGCCCCGCGCTCAGTAATTCTTGCATCCACTTGGGTGCCACTCCGCGACCCGTCCAGGTTTTGTTAAGATCATCAGGATGACGATATTTAATAGCAACCTTTGAGCCTTTGCGAGTAGACGCCTTCTCAGGTTCATGTATTTCTACAGATACATCAATGGATGCCGCCAATTCTTTAATCTGAGCTATAACTTCTTTGCGTTTATTAGCCTGTTTATTTTTTAATGCTTTTTCTGCATTTTCAATAACGGCTTGCAGTTCATGTTCAGAAAGATTTTGATATTCGGTCATTTTGAGTCCTTAAAATAAGAAAAAGCTATATTAACTATACCATTATCCTAATTATAAATATATTAGATATATAACGTACAGCATTAATCAACCTTAAAAGACTTTTCATTTAATACTTGTCCATGCTCATCAACTAACCTTACAGTCCAATTACCTTTTGCAGAGTCGGCCAGTAACTTGCGGCTTGATGTCCGCCAAGCGTCACCCGATATAATCAACTCCCGTTTGGAATCAAGCACACCATTTTTCAACCATTCATGGTAAACCTTATTGCCATTCATTGATTTTAATTCAGTGAAATAATAAACCCATGTCGGATTTTTTTTACCAACATTCACAGCTTTCGCTATTTCGCCTGTAGGTTCTTTGTTGTTAATACCGTAGGTCAGCACTGCCCTTGTCACATTATGATTAAGCTTTGAATACCCAAGGTCTTTAATAACTTTTTTAGAAGATCGTTTTTTTACCTCCTGTTTAACCGCAGTATTGGAAATTGGCTTATTTTTCTTAGAGGATTCGTTTTCCGGCTTAATTTTGGCGTTAGTTTTAGCAACTATTGGTTGGGATATTTCCTGGTTTTTTATTTCAGGCTCTTTAACTTCAACCGGCGGCGTTTCCTTTTCTTGGATAGTATTAATTGCAAGCTCTGCATTATCAGGATCGTTTTCTTGCGGATATTTATTAATAACATAAAACAGCATCGCTAGAATAAAAACCAGCACGCCGGCGGCAAGTAATATTCTTTTAATATTCCACTCGGTTACCATTTTGGGCGTAAAGTTTTCTACTTCTTTTCCGGGTACCGGATATTTAACTTTAATTACAATGTTTCTTTTGTCTGTCATAAAATCATATGGACCGTGCTTTGGGTGAAAACTATGGGTTGTCTTTCTAGGTTCAATATCGCATATTTTAGTCAGCGAATGCGTTAAATCTTGGTACTATGCTACTTAAGAGTTCAGATAAAGACAAAATCCTTACAGAATAAATTGGACATTCACGATGAGTAAGCTGCTTAAACTTTTTCAAGATTCTTCTTCTCTCTATGGTAGCAACGCCGGTTTTGTTGAGGACTTGTATGAACGGTTCCTGGAAGACCCTGACTCAGTCGAGCCCAGCTGGCAGAATAAATTCAGCGAAATTCACGATGGCGCGGATTTTGAGACACCTCATAGCCCTGTCGTAGATCGTTTTGCGCAGCTCGCGCTTAAATCCCAAGGCCGATTGGCGAAGTTGCAAGGCTTTACCGAAGAAAGCGTAAAAAAGCAGTCGGCTGTTGCCCGGCTTATTAACCACTACCGGGTTCGCGGCCACCAGATTGCCGCCAACAATCCCTTGGGCAAAAGCACGCCCCCTCCTCCGGATATGGACCCCGCTTATTACGGTCTTTCCGAACCTGACATGGACACCCTGTTCGACACCGGCGCGCTTTATGGCACTGAGCGGCTGCCTCTACGCGATATTATCGCCAATTTGCAGGAAATTTACTGCGGCAGTATCGGCTCTGAATACATGCATATAGTCGATACCCAAATCAGGCGCTGGATAATTAACCGCTTGGAAAGCTCAAAACACAACTTGGAGCTGGAGCCTGAAAAAAAACAGGAGTTGCTAAAGTTACTGACTGCCGCTGAAGGCATAGAAAACTATTTGCACAATCGCTTCGTCGGCCAAAAACGTTTTTCCCTGGAAGGCGGCGAATCGCTGATTCCGATTCTGGACGAATTAATTCAAGGACTCGGTACAAAAGGTGTTCAAGAGATTGTGATCGGCATGGCCCATCGAGGCCGGTTAAATGTACTGGTCAACATTCTCGGCAAGAGTCCTGCCAGCCTGTTTAATGAATTTGCCGGCACTTCGCCGCTTTCTCCGGGTGTCAGTACCGGCGATGTAAAATATCACATGGGTTTTTCATCCGACATCGGTACACCCGGCGGCCCTGTACATATCACGCTGGCATTCAACCCTTCACATTTGGAAATCATCAATCCGGTTGTCGAGGGTTCGGTCAAGGCCCGTCAGGACAGGGCAGGAAAAAACGGCAAAAACACAGTCATCCCGATTCTAATTCATGGCGATGCGGCTTTTTCCGGGCAAGGCATTGTCATGGAAACCTTGAATATGTCGCAAACCCGCGCTTTTACTACCGGCGGCACCGTGCATATTGTGATCAACAACCAAATCGGTTTTACCACCAGCAATCCCAAAGACGCGCGTTCAACACTCTATTGCACCGATGTGGCCAGCATGATCCAGGCGCCGGTTTTTCATGTTAATGGCGACGATCCCGAAGCCGTTATCTTTGTCACCAAACTGGCGATCGATTACCGGATGACCTTTAACAAGGATGTGGTCATCGACCTTATTTGCTATCGCAGGCTGGGGCATAATGAAGCTGACGAACCTTCAGCGACCCAGCCCTTGATGTACAAAAAAATCCGCAAACTGAAGACTACTCGGAAAATTTATGCCGAGCAGCTTATTAAAGCCGGGCTGGTCACTGATAAACAGGCTTCCGAGCTGGAACAAAATTATCAAAAATTATTGGAAGCCGGCGAAGTTGTTTCCCGGCCTATCCTGGCCGACGGCCCTTACCAGTACACTAATCAATGGAATAAATTTCTGGGCACAAACTGGAAATCGCCCTGCAACACCTCGGTTTCCATAGATCGCCTGCGCTATTGCAACGACAGGATGCAGCGCTTGCCAACCGGTTTTGAAATGCACTCAAGAGTCGCCAAGGTCATGGACAACCGCCGTAAAATGGCGGCCGGAGCCATGCCGCTGGACTGGGGTTTTGCCGAAAACATGGCTTACGCCACGCTGTTGATGGAAAAATATAATATTCGCTTGACCGGGCAGGATGTCGGGCGCGGCACCTTTGTGCATCGTCATGCCGTTTTGCATAACCAACTGCATAATAAAACCTATACGCCGCTTAAACATTTGGACAAAGACCAGGGCATCGCGCAGATATTCGACTCGCTGCTTTCCGAAGCGGGCGTGTTGGGTTTCGAATACGGTTACAGCACGACAATGCCGAATACCCTGGTCATCTGGGAAGCGCAATTCGGCGATTTTGCCAATGGCGCGCAAGTGGTTATCGACCAATTCATCAGTTCCGGCGAAACTAAATGGGGACGCATGTGCAACCTGGTGATGCTTCTGCCGCACGGTTTTGAAGGCCAGGGGCCGGAACACTCCTCCGCCCGTCTGGAACGTTATCTGCAACTGTGTGCCGAACATAATATGCAGGTTTGCAGCCCGACGACGCCTGCGCAAATATTTCATCTGCTGCGCCGCCAGATGCTGCGCCCGTATCGAAAACCGTTGATCATCATGAGCCCCAAGAGCTTGCTGCGTCATAAACTGGCGGTTTCGACACTGGAAGACTTGACTGACGGCCAATTCCTGCCGGTCATTGGCGAGCAGGACGATATCAATCCCAAGAAAGTGACGCGTCTTGTCATGTGTGCGGGCAAAGTCTATTACGACCTGTTGGAAGCCCGGCGTCAGGACGACCTCAAACATGTCGCCATTGCCCGCATCGAGCAACTCTATCCTTTTCCCGAAGAATTATTTAAGGCGGAAGTCGGAAAATACCCGCAGCTCAAAGAATTTATCTGGTGTCAGGAAGAGCCCCAAAATCAAGGCGCCTGGTATCAATCAAGGCATCACTTTAACGATAATCTCGGCTCCAGAATCAGCATGACTTATGCCGGACGAGAAGCATCGGCCGCGCCGGCTGTCGGTAATTTCCGAGTCCATATAGAACAACAAAAAGCAGTCGTTCACTCGGCACTTTACGGCAAACTTTCAGGAAAATAACATGAGTATTGAAGTCCTAGTTCCCAATCTACCCGAATCCGTTTCCGATGCAACACTGATCACTTGGCATAAACAGCCCGGCGATACCGTTATCAAGAATGAAAACCTCGTCGACCTTGAAACGGACAAAGTGGTGCTTGAAGTTCCTGCCCCGGAATCCGGCGTCCTTAGTAAAATACTTAAGGAAGACGGTGCCGTTGTAGTCGGCGGCGAGATACTGGCTTTGCTGGAGCCTCAAGCCGTAGCAGAAGGCCAAAAAACAACGGAGACCAGCCCCGAACCTGATGAAGAGGAAGAAGCGAACATTCCGCTAAGCCCTTCGGTGCGCCGGTTAATTGCTGAAAATGCGCTGGACCCTTCCATTATTAAAGGCACTGGAAAAGATGGTCGTCTGACAAAAACCGATGTCATGGATTATTTGCACAAAAAAACCTTGCAGGAAGCTCAGCTGATAGTCCCGTCCGACAAAGCCCAGCAGGAAGCGCCCAAAGAAACCGAAAAACCCGCCCCATCTCCCGCTGTATCAAAAGACGAGGCTGAAAGTCGTGGAATTTCAAACCTGCGACCGGAACAGCGTGTTCCGATGACCCGGCTCAGGGCCAAAGTTGCCGAGCGCCTGCTGCAAGCCCAGCAAAATGCAGCGATGCTGACCACGTTCAATGAAGTCAACATGCAGAACGTGATCGATCTTCGCAACCAGTACAAGGAGCGCTTTGAGAAAAAGCACCACGTCAAACTGGGCTTTATGTCGTTTTTCGTCAAGGCGTCCATCGAGGCTTTAAAACGCTTCCCGGCCATCAACGCCTCCATTGACGACAACGATATTATCTATCACGGCTACTATGACATCGGCATAGCGGTCAGTACCGAACGCGGCCTGATCGTGCCGGTACTGCGCGATGCGGATCAACTCGATTTTGCCGGCATCGAACAAAGCATCGTCGATTTCGGCGCAAAGACCCGATCCGGCACCTTAACTTACGATGACTTGAAAGGCGGCACTTTCACCATTACCAACGGCGGCATTTTCGGCTCCATGCTGTCCACACCGATACTCAATCCGCCGCAATGCGCCATCTTGGGCATGCATGCCATCAAGGAGCGACCGGTGGTTGAAAACGGCCAGATCGTTATCAGGCCGATCATGTATCTGGCTTTATCGTACGATCATCGACTGGTTGACGGCCGCGAAGCCGTGCAGTTTTTAGTCACCATCAAAGAATGCCTGGAATCGCCCGCTCACCTGTTGCTTAACATATAAGACGATGGCAAAAAAATCAGCAATTGTTCCCAGCCCGCCCCCGGCATCCATGCTGTCGTTTGACGTAATTGTCATCGGCGCAGGACCAGCGGGCTATTCCAGCGCCATCCGGTGCGCCCAGTTAGGCTTAAAAACCGCTTGTATCGATAACTGGCATGACAAAAAAGGCCGGAGCAGTCTGGGCGGCACTTATCTCAACGCCGGATGCGTCGCGTCTATCGCTCTGCTGGAATCGGCAAAGATTTATCAGTCGATTTCTGAAAACCTGAAAGAACACGGCATTCAAGTCGAAACCGTTTCCGTGGATATTGCTCAGATGATGCAGCGGAAAAACAATATTATTGGCGCACTCAGCCAACAAATCGCTGATGCGTTTGCTCATCATAAAGTTACCTGCATTCAGGCAGAGGCCAAACTGCTCAATGAGCGACTGGTGGAAATCACGCCGGCCGACCATTCGTCTGTATCGGTCATCGAAGCCAAGCATATTATCCTGGCCACAGGCTCCTCCCCTATCGATCTGTCCTGCGCACCGATAGATAACGAGTTTATTATTGATACCAGTAAGGCTTTGAATCTCGATGCAGTCCCCAAGAGACTGGCTATTATCGGGGCGGGCATTATAGGTCTCGAACTGGCAGGCATTTGGAACAGACTCGGCGCTGAAACCATTCTGCTGGAAGCGCAGGAATCATTCTTAAGCCTGGCCGACCAGCAAATTTCGCGGGAAGCCTACCGGATTTACAGCAAGCAAGGGCTGGAGCTGCGCTTGGGCGCACGGGTTATTTCAGCCAAAAAAAGCGGCAAGAAAGTCACTGTAGAATACCAGGATAGTGAAGGCACTCATGCCCTGCGTGTCGATAAACTGATTGTCTCATCCGGTCGAAAACCCAATACCGAAAATCTGGCTGCTGCGGAAGCCGATTTATTGCTCGATGAAAACGGCTATGTTCACGTCGATGAAAACTGCCGCACCACCCTGCCCGGCGTTTACGCAATAGGCGACCTAACCTTGCTCGGGCCCATGATTGCCCATAAAGGCGTAGAAGAAGGCCTGTTTGTCGCCGAACAAATTGCCGGTCGTCATAACCCTGTCAATTACGATCTTTTGCCCAGCGTGGTTTTTACCGATCCGGAAATTGCCTGGGTAGGCCAAACCGAACAAGCGTTAAGAGGGATGGGCGAATCCATTAAGGTGGGTACATTTCCGTTAGAGTCCACTGCTCGCGCCCAAGCTTCAGGCCAAACAGATGGCATGGTAAAAATTATCGCGCATGCACAAACCGATGCCCTGCTCGGCATTCATATTATTGGCGCACAAGCTTCCGAAATGATTGCTGAAGCCGTGTTGGCGATGGAATTTTCCGCCAGTAGCGAAGACCTGGCCAGAATCATCCATGCGCATCCCACTTTCGCCAAAGCCCTGCATGGCGCGGCGCTTGATCTTAAAAACAAAAGCAAATACTAGGAGCCTGTCGGATTTAACAGTGTAAAACACTGAATTAAAAACAAAAATGACCACCCAATTCCTCTGTTTAAACTGCACACAGCAAGCCTGGACGGCAAATATAAAACCCTGAGTTGGAATTACGCCATTCAGCTTGAAGCCCGATTCAAACAGAAAATCGACACCTTGATGAAACTGGCTGAAGCAACCGATAACACACCGCTTCCCGAAAACATGGCCGCACCAAAAAACTCAAGCGGCGCCAGACCTTCTAGCATTGATTGCCAAAGCCAAGCAGGCAATCCAGTCCCGCGCGAAGGCGCGTTATGCGTAAGAAAAAAAGCCGAGCATGATGAAAAGCTGGCTAAACGTGAAAAACAACTCAGTGAAACCGGCAAATTGTAACTCTAAAAAATAACGGCGTTTTCCCCACTACCCATAAAACGATAAAAGAACACAATGCCGATTGCATTGGCTCAAGAAAGATCAACTACCGTAGGATTATGGAACAATTAACTGATTTAAAAGCCATACTGCATTCAAAACGCGCGAACATCTACTATTTGGAAAAATGCCGGGTCATGCAAAAGGATGGCCGCGTACTCTATCTGACAGAAGCCAAAGAGCAAAATTACTACTGGAATATCCCCATTGCCAATACCACCGTCATCCTATTAGGCACCGGCACCTCCATCACCCAGGCAGCTATGCGCATGCTCGCGAGTGCCGGAGTGTTAGTTGGCTTTTGTGGCGGCGGAAGTTCGCCGCTGTTCTCCGGCAGCGAAATAGAATGGCTTACCCCACAAAGCGAGTACCGCCCCACCGAATACGTGCAATCATGGCTGGGCTTCTGGTTTGATGAAGCCAAACGGCTTAATGTCGCCAAAACCTTTCAGCAAGCACGGGTCGGTTATTTACAACGCATCTGGGAAAAAGACCGCGATTTAAAAGCCGAGAATTTTTTAGCGGCTGACCTGGAAATCAGCTCCGCCTTAACTGGCTATACCGCTCAAGTCCAAAGCGCCTTAAAAGTCGGGGATCTGTTGCAGCGGGAAGCTTTGCTCACCAAACAACTGTACCGCTACGCCGCCAAAGCCACTCAACTGGGCGACTTTGTCCGCGAACGCGAAGCCACCGATCTTGCCAACGGCTTTTTAAACCACGGCAACTATTTGGCCTACGGATTAGCCGCCACCACGCTTTGGGTGCTGGGCATCCCGCACGGTTTCGCCGTCATGCACGGCAAAACCCGGCGCGGAGCCTTAGTGTTCGATGTCGCCGACCTGATCAAAGATGCCATCGTCCTGCCCTGGGCCTTTATCAGCGCCAAAGAAAAAGCCACCGAACAGGAGTTTCGCCAGCAAATTTTGCAAAAATTCACCGAGCATAAAGCGTTGGACTTTATGTTTGAACAGGTAAAGCAACAAGCAATGCGGGATGACTGGGCATGATGGTCACCTTTGTCAGCCAATGCGAAAAAAAAGCTCTTAACCGCACCCGCCGCGTTTTGGATGCCTTCGCCAACCGCATCGGCGACAACACTTGGCAAACCATCATCACCGAAGACGGTTTGATCGCCGTCAAAACCCTGTTACGCAAAACCGCTACCAAGAATACCGCCGTGGCTTGCCACTGGATACGCTCCAGAAGCCGGAGTGAGTTGGTTTGGATTGTGGGGAATCGCAAGTGTTTTAATGCCGAAGGGATTGTGCCGGTGAATAGCACACAAAAAAACATCATGAATAGTCGGTATGAAAATAATTGGACTTACTTGCCATTGATCAAAGCTTTGGCTGCCGTAGCTGCATTACTGCATGACTGGGGCAAAGCCACTGCGCTATTTCAAAACAAGCTCAAAAAATCCACCAAACAAGGCGATCCTCTACGTCATGAATGGATTTCGTGCTTGTTATTAAATGCGCTTGTCCAGCAATCGGGTAATACCGATGAGGGCTGGCTACAGCTTTTGGCAAGCGGTAACTTTGATGATCATGGCTTCAAAACTTTTATTGCCAGCAAGCCATGCAAATTCGATCAAATTAGGCCTTTAGAAGACCTGCCTCCCATTGCTCAATTAGTGGGCTGGTTAATTGTGACCCACCATCGTTTGCCTTGTTTACTAAAAGAAGAAAATCTTAAAGACCGTCACGGCGACCCTAAAACAGACTTACAAAGCATGCTCAAAAGCATCGGCGCCAATTGGGGCTATCAAAACGGAATCAATGACGCTGATTATCAAGACCGTTTAAAAGCCTGTTTCGAGTTTCCGGAAGGCTTGCTCAGCCAATCGGCGCCTTGGCTAAAGCAAGTAAAAAAATGGTCAGCCAAGCTGCTGCAAGCCCAACCGCAAATACAGCAACTCCTTGAAAATGGCGCTTACCGGTTGCTGTTGCACCACGCTCGGCTTTGCTTGATGTTGGGTGATCACTACTATTCATCTTGCTCTGCCGACCAATACTGGAGCAGTACCCTTACCCTGTACGCCAACACCGATAAGCAGGGGTTAAAACAAAAACTCGATGAACATTTGGTACATGTTAGCGGCCAAGCGTTGAAAGTCAGCCAAACCCTGTCCCGCTTCACATCAGAAATGGAAACCGCTTATGACATTAAGAGCTTGAAACAAAAAAGTCCTAAAGGTTATGAATGGCAAGACAAAGCGGTTGAAAACCTTATCCGTTTCAAAAGCCAACATGAACCCTTTAACGACAAAGGCTATGGCTGGTTTGTAGTCAACATGGCCAGTACCGGATGCGGCAAGACCATTGCCAACGCCAAAATCATGCGGGCCTTATCCGACGACGGCGAAAGCTTGCGTTACATTCTGGCGCTTGGCTTGCGCACTTTGACCTTGCAAACAGGAGACGAATACCGCGACCGGATCGCTTTAAAAAGCGATGAACTGGCCGTTTTAATCGGCTCGTCGGCCGTCAAGGAACTACACGAAAAAGCCAAACAAACCGATGAACAACCCGGTTATGAAGACTCAGGTTCGGAGTCGCTGGAATTGCTGCTGGATGAAGAGTTGGATTACGCAAACGCACCCACCGCCGATTTTCTGGATGCCGTTATTCCCAAATACAACCCCAAACTCGCCGAAAAACACAAAGCGTTTTTATACAAACCGGTTTTGGCTTGCACCATCGACCATATTATTGCCGCCACAGAAACGACACGGGGCGGTAAATATATTTTGCCTTGCCTCAGATTGCTGTCTTCCGATTTAGTCATTGATGAAGTCGATGATTTTGACGGCAAGGACTTGATCGCCATCGGCCGCTTAATTCACTTAGCCGGAATGCTGGGCCGTAAAGTAATGATTTCCTCGGCGACGATACCGCCCGCCCTGGCGGAAGGTTTTTTTAATGCCTACCAAGAAGGCTGGAGTTTGCACAGCCACTTTAAACAAGCGCATCCGCACATAGCCTGCGCCTGGGTCGATGAATTCGGCACACTGGTTCAAAGTCTCGATAAAAACGATTCATTAGCCCGCAGCAGGCAGTACCAAGCCTTTCACCGGCAATTTATCGGCAAACGGGTGGGCGATCTCCACAAGCAAGCCGTCAGGCGGAAGGCTTATATTGTGCGTTGCGATGATTTGTTTGCCGAAAAAGCCGCCCAAGAATCCATCCAGCAACAGTATTTCGACAGAATCAAATACGTCGCCAGCCAGTTGCATCAACAGCATCATACTATTGACGGCACAACAGGCAAAAAAGTGTCGTTCGGTTTGGTGCGCATGGCGAACATTCCGCCCTGCATCGAATTAAGCCAATACCTGTTACAAGCCGATTGGGACACTGATTTTGCGCCTAAAGTCATGGCTTACCACAGCCGCCAAGTGCTGTTACTCCGCCACGAACAGGAAAAGCACCTGGATCAAGTGCTAAAACGCAAAGAACAGCCGGGCGAAATGCCTGCGGCTTTTAATAACCCCATTATTAGAAATCACCTGGATACCACAGATGCGAGTCATGTTTTGTTTATCCTGGTGGCAACGCCGGTCGAAGAAGTCGGCCGGGACCACGATTTTGATTGGGCAATCGTCGAACCGTCCTCTTACCGTTCAATTATCCAGTTATCGGGACGCGTCCGGCGACATCGGCAAACCGGTGTCGAACAGCCGAATATTGCCGTCATGCAATATAACCTCAGAGCCTTGCGCAAAGACGGCAGGCCGGCCTATTGTCGTCCAGGGTACGAGACTTTAAAAAGCCTGAGACTGGCTTCCCACGACCTGAGCCAATTAGTCGATGAGACTGTTTTAAATACAGGGATCAATGCCGTTCCCCGCATTCAACAGCCGGAAACCTTGCGTCCCAAGCAGCAATTGGCAGACCTTGAACATCAGGCCATGAATAACAGCCTGACCCAATACGCAGAGAAAGGCCCGCAGTGTTTACAGGCATGGCTGACGGAATGCTGGTGGCTAACGGCCTTGCCGCAACAGTTGAACCGGTTTCGCGAAAGCAGCCCGGACATTACGTTGTATTTGGTTTGGCAAGAGGATGGGGCGGTATTTTGTGAGAAGACCGAGCGAGGCGAGTTTATTCCTCGCGAAGATATGAACAACATCGTTAGGGCTGTGCCAATGGCAGACGAGATGCGTACAAAGTTATGGCTGGAAAGAGACTATGAAACTGCGCTACGCAAACTTTTTGAATTAGATAACGTGGAAAACCAAAACCAAGAAGAGCAAATCATGAAAATAAAATCCAGGCGGTTTGGAGAAATCACAATACCTGATAGGGATAACCAATCGCTGGTTTATTCAGATCAGTTTGGGTTGCTGTCTATCAATTAGAGGAAGAACAAATGAGTGAAATAAGCATAATTATTAGGCAGTTTTTAGAAGACCAAAAAGCGGAATTCTTGGATAAAAGAATTTCGCAAGAAACCAGAGATAAAAAAACAAAATATGAACAATTGCTGGAAAAGCAAAAAGGCAGGGAATCCGAAAATGAAAAATTAGCTCAAGAAAAGCAGAAATATGACCAATCAGTTGCTAAAGCCAGGATCAAATTTCAACCAGAAGCCGATGAAAAATATGAACTTAACGCATGGTTTCATAAGGTATTCAGCAAAGCAAAACCAAATGTAACTACTCATCCAGCTAAATTTACCAATCCTAAAATTAAGGGGGCATCCTCATTCCTATTTTATGGTGAACCCATGAATGATGGTTATCTAAAAACAGGGAATGCTCAATTAGATGTAAAGATTGATGTTTCGGGTGATGCGGCAACGAATACATTGGTTTTTGAATTATATTCTTTGTTGGAAAAATCGCTTAGCGACGGAAGCCAGTTAATTAATCAATTCGAAAATGATTGTGTTGAATTAATAGAATTTATTAATGGAGTTAACATTGAATATTTATCTTTTAAAGGCAAGTGCATAGAAATATTTTATGGGGAAAGCATAGAGCAAACAACGCACGATCTCATTAGGCAGGTTTATTTTCCTGTCTCGTCAGAGAATGAAGAATACCATTTACTTTCTGTAATAACGCCTTCAATGCTGATGTACGAAGTAAAAAATCGTATTGATGATTTTAATCGGTGGTTCGAAGGGCAGCCAATCAGAACATTGAAAAAAGATAATAAATTTCACTCAGATGGATTTGATGAAGTCTTTGGCTTAACAGAAATTGGCTTCAGCCATACTGAATTTACAAAGATGGGTAATGTTAGCTATCTGAATGTAAGAAATAAGGGTATCGCTTATTTACTGCCTAGTTTACCACCCAATCTGAAGCGTCGAGATTTACGCCTACCTATCGACGACTTTTTCAAAAATAGCCTACGCTCTAGCCAGTTTAAAGAAAGTTTTCAAACGCTGCATAACCTCATCGTAGCGCCTGTTAATAATGTTCATATTCGGGAAGGCATCAGTAATACGCTTAAGTATATTATCGACCAAGTGTTACAACGCGCCTTTAGAATTAGAGCAACCGACGAAGGCTGGTCTGAAGCAGAACATTACCAATCTTTACCACTTGCTCAACGCATTTGGCTAGACGATGCACATCGACTGCATCGAGAAAATGAAGACGACTGGATTGATAGCATTACTCGCGGTTTTTCCCGTTGGATACTGCAAGCTTACGAATATTCATTCAAAGAAACCTACATCAAACTCAGCGACCACGAATTACGCGAGATTCGCGGCATCGTGGAACAAGCTGTCAGCAGCGACCGGGAGTTTTTCAAATGAGACGATTTTTATTAATACCTCATATCAAAATCCACAACGCCAACGCCATGAGCAGCCCCTACACCATAGGCTTTCCGGCGGTGACCGCATGGCTGGGCGCGGTTCATGCGCTACAGCGCCATATCCAACAGCAAGGTTTGACGGATGTGACATTAACCGGCGTTGCGGTCAGCTGCCATCAATTTGATTTACAGACTTACAAAGGCCGAGGCGATTTTGTTAATTCCATCGTCGGCACCGCCAATCCTTTGGACAAAGACGGCAGCCGCCCGGCGTTTATCGAAGAAGCCCGCTGTCATTTAGAAGTCTCGCTATTGATTGAATATCGCGGCTTGGACAGCGATGACCTTGAACAATTTAAAACCCTGGTCAATAACCAATTGCTTTGCATGAAACTAGCCGGCGGCGATGTGTTATCTGTCCAAGCGGTCGAAGCCATTCCGGTTGATGAAGAAGACGAGCAAGCCGTTAAAAAAGTGCTGGGCAAATTAATGCTCGGCTATGTGCTGATTGAGCGCCGCGACTTAATGATTAAAGCCATGCAGGATGAAAACAAAGACGCATTAGAGGCTTTGCTCGATCACCTGAAAGTCATGCACCGCTCCACGCAAGATGATGAAGGCAACGCGACCTGGACAAGCTCACGTCTTACGCCCGGATGGTTAGTGCCGATTGCGACCGGCTTTCAAGGCATTTCCGAACCGGGAACCGCCAAACATCAACGGGACAACAGCACACCGCACCGGTTTGCCGAAAGCGTGGTCACGCTGGGCGAATTTGTGATGCCTTATCGCATTAAAGACCTCGACAACATGCTCTGGCAATACCGTGTTGAACCCGAACAAAATTTATACCTTTGCCAAAACCTTTCCTCATCAAACCTTATCGGAGATTAAAAAATGGCTGCTAAACATGACGCAACAGTATTGGCTTTTGAGAAAAAACTGGTTCCCTCGGACGGTTACCTGTACGGCACAAACTGGGCCGAACGCCACCAGGCAAAACCAACCGCTTTAAAATTGAATGAAAAATCGGTGCGCGGAACCATTTCAAATCGCTTAAAACCGGCGATACAGAACGACCCTTTAAAGCTCAACACCGAAGTTGAAAAGCCCAATCTGCAAAAAGTCGATGCCTGTGCGCTAGGCGAAAACCAGGACACACTGTATCTTAACTTTACCCTTAAGATTCTTGGTGGTGTCGATAAACCCTCCGCCTGTAACGGCGCAGCTTTTAATGAATCTTATCCCAAAGTAGCTCAAACCTATATTGAACAGCAAGGCTTTACCGAACTGGCGAAACGCTATGCCATTAATATCGCCAATGGCCGCTATTTGTGGCGCAACCGGGTGGGCGCGGAAAAAATCGAAGTCGTTGTTAATACCGGCGATGACCAACCGTTAACATTTAACGCCGCGGAATTTTCCCTACGCGATTTTGAATCGAACAATCCGGACCTGCAAACGCTGACCGATAAAATCGCCGCTGCGCTTAGCGGTAAATTGCCGTATCTGCTAATTGTCGTTGATGCCTATGCCCTGGTCGGTAAAGCCCAAGAAGTTTATCCAAGCGAAGAACTGGTGCTGGATAAAGGCAAAGGCGACAAAAGTAAAATCTTGTATCACGTCAATGATGTGGCCGCGATGCACTCGCAAAAAATCGGCAACGCCCTACGCACCATAGATACCTGGTATCCCGACTATGCAACAGCCAATATCGGCCCGATAGCCATTGAACCTTACGGCTCAGTCACCAACTTGGGCAAAGCCTACCGTACGCCGAAAGATAAAGCCGATTTTTACACGCTGTTTGACCGTTTCGCCTTAGGTGAAAGTCTTGCCGACAAAACGCAAGAACATTATGTGATGGCGGTTTTGTTACGTGGCGGCGTATTTGGACAAAGCGGCAAGGACTAGGTCATGGGGTTTTATTTAGAAATCACCTTATTACCTAATCCTGAAGTCGGGATAAATTTCCTCTGGTCCAAAGTATTCCAGCAAATCCACTTAGGCTTAGTCGAAATCCAAGACGAGCAAGGCCGCGTGCCGATTGGCCTATCGTTTCCTGACTATGTTATCGGCGAAAAACACAGCCTGTTGGGTGGTAAAGTGCGGCTATTGGCTAAGGATGAAGCAACCCTCAATCAATTCAACGCCGCCAAGTGGTTATCGCGCCTGAGTGATTATGTGCATTGCACCGGCATTCGCCCGGTGCCGGAAAAACTCACGGGATACGCCACTTATCAGCGCGAACAACCCAAAACCAGTAACGAGCGTTTAGCCAGACGTTATGCCAAACGACACAGTGTGGACTATGACGCTGCATTGGAGCGTTATAGCGCCATGACAAGTAAAACCATAGCAACTCCTTTTATCCGTCTAAAAAGTTTGAGTGGTGATCAGGCGTTTTGCTTATGGATTAAAAAAACCGTGGTCGCAGAACCGTCAGGGTCGACATTCAGCAGCTATGGCTTAAGTGCCGTAGCCAGCGTACCCGAATTTTGACCAAAATTTTTGACGCTTTTTAAAAATATATAGAAATCAGCTAGTTGTATAATGTGTTTTTGGGGATGGGTAAACCAAGCTAAATCTCCTGTAAACTGCTATGCAACTGGCTTTAAAGCTTTTTAAAATCAGTTCCCTGCCGCACAGGCAGCTTAGAAACATATCTGCGTTTCGGCCTTGTCGGCTTTGTCGTTCCCTGCCGCACAGGCAGCTTAGAAAATATTAAGCATTCACCGATTCCAGAAGTTTCCAGTTCCCTGCCGCACAGGCAGCTTAGAAATGAACCGTTAGTGTTCGGCATCAGCGAAGAGGGTTCCCTGCCGCACAGGCAGCTTAGAAATTGCATAGCCATTTCTTCGCCAGGCATGCCCAGTTCCCTGCCGCACAGGCAGCTTAGAAAGCTGTATTCATGGTTTTCCTCCGCCCAGGCGCGTTCCCTGCCGCACAGGCAGCTTAGAAAATCATCAAGGAAGGGCCGGACCGGCGCAATGCGTTCCCTGCCGCACAGGCAGCTTAGAAAGACCGATGACAAGCCTTTCCATATCAAGCATTGTTCCCTGCCGCACAGGCAGCTTAGAAAAAAAGAACTTGAACAAGAGCGGCTTGATTGCCGTTCCCTGCCGCACAGGCAGCTTAGAAAATTACTGAGGCGACGTCGACCTGACCCGAGAAGTTCCCTGCCGCACAGGCAGCTTAGAAAAAGTCCGCCCATTTCATGATAGTTGCGGTCATGTTCCCTGCCGCACAGGCAGCTTAGAAAAGAAATAGGCGGCATGATTGCCGTGAATCCTAGTTCCCTGCCGCACAGGCAGCTTAGAAAGGATATCGACACGTAACACAGACACTCAGGGCGTTCCCTGCCGCACAGGCAGCTTAGAAAATAACGCGCACAAAGTCGATCCTGGTAGGTTTGTTCCCTGCCGCACAGGCAGCTTAGAAAGGATTTCGGCTTGCGGATACATCGGTAGTAGTGTTCCCTGCCGCACAGGCAGCTTAGAAAGCCCTGGTTGAAAACATCACCCTGGTTTAACCCGTTCCCTGCCGCACAGGCAGCTTAGAAAATCAGGCCGTGCATTTGCGTGACGCCCAGCGAGTTCCCTGCCGTACAGGCAGCTTAGAAATTTAAGTTCTTTGTACCCAGCCGACAACATCAATTTCATACCCCATTTCTAAAGCATCCTGCCTTATTTCATGTCAAAATATGCGTTTATCTCAAATGTACTAATCGAGAATTTATAAGTCTTTATGAAAATAGCTATTTTGTCCCGTAACCCCAAACTGTATTCGACCTCTCGATTGGTCAAAGCCGCAGAAGCACGGGGTCATAAGGTACGGGTTTTGGATGTATTGCGTTGCTATATGAACATTACCTCGCACAATCCTTCTATCCATTACCGGGGTGAAGACTTAACGGGATTCGATGCCGTTATTCCCAGAATTGGCGCTTCGGTCACTTTCTACGGGACTGCGGTTTTAAGGCAGTTTGAAATGATGAATGTGTTCCCTTTGAATGAATCTGTAGCCATATCGCGCTCCCGTGATAAATTAAGATCGACTCAGTTGCTTGCCAGAAAAGGCATCGGCCTGCCGGTAACCGGTTTTGCCAACAATCCTGATGATATTGAGGACTTGATTGCCCAGGTTGGCGGCGCTCCGCTGGTGATTAAATTGCTGGAAGGCACGCAAGGCATCGGCGTGGTTCTGGCGGAAACCCACAATGCCGCAGAGAGCGTTATTCAGGCTTTCATGGGGCTGAAAGCCAATATCATGGTCCAGGAGTTTATCAAGGAAGCCGGCGGCAGCGACATTCGCTGTTTTGTAGTCGACGGCAAAGTCGTAGCCGCGATGAAACGGCAAGCAATACCAGGTGAGTTCCGTTCCAATCTGCATCGCGGCGGGTCTGCCGCTTTAGTACGCTTAACGCCTGAAGAGCGCTCTACCGCAGTGCGTGCCGCCAAAATCATGGGACTGAACGTGTGTGGCGTCGACATGCTGCGATCGAATCACGGCCCTGTCATCATGGAGGTTAATTCATCACCCGGATTGCAGGGCATTGAAGCGGCCAGCGGCAAGGATATTGCAGATTTAATTATTCAATTTATTGAAAAACGCTTTGAGACACTGGAAATTTCAAAGGACAAATCGCCTACCAATACCAGTACGAGAACCCGCACTCGCGGTAAAGGTTAACCGTGCAGCCGATTTAACGCACGCATACCACCCTTTCAATTAGCTTAAGAGGCACACTATGTCGGATTTTAAAAAATATCATTGCTTGGAATGTGAACATACTTATGATGAAGCCAAAGGCGATCCCGACAGCGGTATTGCACCGGGAACCCGCTGGGCGGATATTCCCGATAGCTGGGCCTGCCCAATATGCGGCGCTCCAAAGAGTTTTTTTAAATTGGTCGAATGATCTGTTCTTTTGGGCTAGAGGGCATTAAAAATGAAACATAGCCGCGCATTTCGTATCTTCTGCAGTGATGGTGGTAAAAGGCGTGAGCAAAAAGCGGTGGCATCATCCGGTCACTTGCCGCCCAAAGTCCCTAAACGGTTTATTTTGGCGCTGCTGATTTTTTGTCCCTTTAGCGCAATCGCTGCCAATACCTGGAGCTATCACCAGGAAACCGACAAATTAAGCAATCGAACCTATAGTTTTGCCCGGGCACCACTGCCGACTCGCGGTCTTTACGACAATGTCAGGCTGGAAATCGTCTGCAAGAATAATGCCTTACAAGTGGTTATTGATGCCGATAGTTTAATTGCCTCGCAAGGTAGAGCTTTTGATTTTGAATATCAAATCGATAAAAATCCTGCCGTTAAGATTCAAATGAAGGCCTTTCCGGACTCAAAGCGAAGAGGCTATACGGAAGAACATGCCAAACGCATCATTGATGACATGCTGTCCGGGCAGTCCATTTTTATCCGTGTCAACACCATGATACGCAAGGTCTTGTCCGCAGCCCTGCCATTGGAAAGCGCCGCCGAACCTATTAAACACGTTGCTGCCGATTGCGGCCTTAGTGTGTCCGATAACGCAGCCGGTGAATCCCCTTATAGCCTGGACGAATTCGAGCAGGAATTTGCCAATCTGCCTTTAGAGCAGCAACAGCAAGTGCTGAAGCAAATAAAAAAAATCATGCTGGAAACACAAAAAGCTCTTTTAAGAGATAAATGAGTATAATTAGCGGCATTATCGAATGCTGAGCTGAATTGGACGGAAACCTCGCAATGAAATCACAACCTATTTTTGACTACCCGCTTTTTGCACTTGGATTTAGAGCCTTTTTTGCTTTGGCAGGCCTTGCGGCGCTGGTCCTGATTGTCTTCTGGAATGCCATATACAGCGGCACGTTAACGTCCGAACACTATTATCCTAACAACTACTGGCATGCTCACGAAATGTTGTTGGGTTATGCCGTAGCGGTCATTGCAGGTTTTTTATTAACGGCGGTTAAAAACTGGACCGGAAAACCGACCATAACCGGCGACCAACTAGCTAGCTTATGCCTGTTATGGCTTTACGGACGCATTCTGCCGTTCTATGCAGGCGCATTGCCTGATGCGTTGATCGCACTGGTGGATTTTTCATTTTTACCTATTCTGGCTTATCAAGTCAGCAAGCCGATCATTCAGGCACAACAGTTTAAAAATCTATTTTTTATCGGCCTGTTATTGCTGTTGGCTCTGGGTAACGGCTTGATTCATGCTGAAATGTTGGGCTTGCAGGACAACAGCGCAACAGCCGGCATCCAGCTGGTTGTTGCGACTATTATCATCTTAATATTGATCATCGCCGGGCGCGTCTTTCCTTTCTTTACCGAGCGGGGAATCCCCGGAACGCTGATCATCAGAAACCCGTTGCTGGACAGCTTGTCTGTCGCGTCAGCCGTCATCGTATTTGCTCTGCAATTATTCGATATTTCAGGAACGCTGTTAGCCTTGGCGGCGGTAATTGCCATTGCCGTTAACATCGCCAGACTTGCCGGCTGGTATGTGCGACGCATCTGGTACGTACCTTTGTTATGGGTACTTTATGCCGGTTACGGCTGGATCATTCTGGGCTTTATATTGACCGCACTGTCGGCCTATTCGGTAGTGCTGCCGACCTTGGCATTGCATGCTTTTACGTTGGGCGGGATCGGCATATTAACATTAGGGATGATGGCGAGAGTATCGCTAGGCCACACCGGCCGGGCGCTAAAGGCTTCCAATGCTATAGCTATAGCGTTCGTGCTGATTAATGTCGCCGCATTGTTCCGGGTGTTATTACCGATAGCGATGCCGACCTGGTACGAAAACTTGCTTTACCTATCAACGCTTTCCTGGCTGGCGGCATTTTCCCTGTTTATTTTTGTTTACGCCCCTATTTTAACCAGTGCCAGAGTTGACGGTCAGGAAGGTTAAGTGCTGCCCAAGCTTGAGGGGATTGTTGAACTGATAACCGGTTCCCTGGTCTTGTTTTCCAGTATCGGCATTTTTGTATTGACCTTAAACGCCCGTTATACCCATGCAATAGGCCGGGTTAGAGATATTTACGACGACCTGAAAACCAGTCAAAAAAGCGAAAAACTGGAAAAGGAACTCAATACCATGGTGTACCGCTGCCAAGTGCTCAAGTGGAGTTTCGCCCTGCTTTTATGTAGTGCGATCAGCAGCGGTGTATTTATGCTGGGCTCAATAGCGTTGCGATTTACCGATCAGATCATCAGCACTGAAATCCTGATTTTATTTGTCGTGCTCAGCGTGTTGTTTATTTTCAGTTCAATGGTTTGCTTGTTTATCGATGTGCTGGCTTCTTTACGCGCAACGATGATTCATATTGAGCGAATAAAATAATTATTCTACTTGTTCATTTTTTCGCGTAATAAGCTTAATAAGTGTTCGGAAAAACCCGCTTCAGGAACAGCTTTTACTGGAATGTACCAATGCTGATCTCCTGCAAATGCCATGCACTTTACCGCATCCTTCTCGGTCATTAATACCGGCGCTGAGCCTGGGAACGAGATGTCGCTGTGCCGAAATTTATAATGGTCCTGGAAACTGTGGGTTTTACAGTTCAAACCGGCTGACTCCAGCAGTTTAAAAAAACGGTCGGGATTGCCGATGCCCGCCAAGGCATGACAGCCAGTTGCATTGAATTCCTGCAATGACTTTTGATCTCCGTTGGCCAGATTGACTGCGGTGTTTCCGGTGATTTTCATCGAAAACTCGTTGTCTTCCGATTTTTCTCCGTTCACGACGACAAAATCGACGCTCTGCAATCGTTCTATCGGTTCTCGGAGCGGCCCTGCCGGCAGGCAATAACCGTTGCCGAAGCGCCTTTCCCCGTCGATCACGGCAATTTCAATATCCCTGTTCAACGCATAATGTTGCAGGCCGTCGTCGGATAAAATGACATTGCAATCAGATCTCTCAAGCAGCAGCTTCGCGGCATCTGCCCGTATCGGACTTACCGCCATCGGGCAGCCGGTCTGCCTGGCAATCAACAAAGCCTCATCACCGACATTTTCGGCTGTGCTGTCTGCGACTACCCATTGCGGCCAGATTTCAGCTTGTCCGCCGTAGCCTCTGCTGATAATGCCGGGCTTGAAGCCCTCATTTTTAAGCAATTCGGCCAACCAGATAATCAGCGGCGTTTTGCCGGTGCCGCCGACGGTAATGTTGCCTATCACGATGACAGGAACCGGCAGGGTGTGCTTTTTTAACACGCCGATTCGGTACAGGAATTTCCTGAATTTAACGAAATCGCTGAATAAAAAGCCCAACGGCATCAACCACACGCCGATAAACGGGTCTTTATACCAAATGTCCACCAGCCATCGGGATAAGGTTTTTTTCATGCTATTCGGCCGGATGCAGTGTCGCAAAAGTGATATGGCTGAATCCTACCTGACCGGCAATATCCAACGCAGTCATGACCGCTTTGTTTGGCGTTTTGTCATCGGCATTGATAATAAAAGGAACATCTTTTGAATTGACCGCAAGCTTGCCCAATTCCTGTTTTAAGCCTGCCCTGCTTTGATCGATTAATTGATGAGGCTGGCCGTCAGCGCCAAGCAGCGAGTAAATACCGTCGGCATCGATTACAAGGGAAACTGTTTTAGGATGTTCCTCAGCCGGCGATCCTTCCGCTTCGGGAAGCTTGATATTGACTTCCGTATAATGACTAAAGGTTGTCGAGACCATGAAGAACAACAGCAACACAAATAGCACGTCGATCATTGAGATCAACGTGATGTCGACATTTTCTCGTTTTTTTCGTTGAAACTTCATCAGGACAACTTCCGGTCTTCGTGCAAAATATCAACCAGTTTTAACGCTTCCTCTTCCATCGTAACGACATATTCGTCAACCAGCCTTTCAAAATAGCGATGAAAAATCAGGCTAGGAATAGCCACGGTCAAACCCGCCGCTGTCGTAATCAGCGCCACAGAAATACCACCGGCCAAGACAGAAGGATTACCGGCCCCATGCTGTAAAAGCGAGGCAAAAATATCGATCATGCCGAATACGGTGCCTAATAAACCCAGCAATGGGCTGACAGCGGCGATAGTCCCCAAGGTATTAAGAAAGCGTTCCATGTCATGCACGACCCTGCGGCCGGTCTCTTCAATGCATTCTTTCATGAATTTCCTGCCATGATGGCTATTGGCAAGACCTGCGGCCAAAATACGACCGAGCGGCGAGCTGTTTTTCAAGTGCCGCAGGGTGGCGTCATCAATTTTGTTGTCACGGGATAATCGCCATACCTGCGAAACCAGCTCTGGCGGCAAAATTTTCTTTCTTCGTAAAGACCAAAAGCGTTCCGCAATAATGCCCATGGCGCCTATGGAACACAGCATGATCGGCAGCATCATCCAGCCACCGCTTTTTATAATTTCAAACACATCATTTCCCAAAAAAATTACAGACCGGGTTAACCTAACCCGGCATTATTTTAACCTATACCCACACGGGGCACTAGGAGACGGCTCTGTTTCGAGAACTTTCCCGCCCAACCCAGATATAGGCGATGATAAAAGCAATACAACAAAAAGCTGTCGCCATTGAATAGACGAACTCTGCGCCGAAGGACTCCCAATAATAGCCGCTGTAGTAACTACCTATCATTCCGCCCAAACCAAAAGTCAGGCTGGCGTATAGCGCTTGGCCTTTACCCTGATGCCGGTCGCCGAAATACAAATGAACCAAGTGAATCGCGGCGACATGCGCCCCGCCAAATGTTGCGGCGTGTAATAATTGAGCAAACAGCAATAGCCAAAAATAATCGACGCCCCAACCGATTATTAACCAACGGACAACCGATAACAGGATACTGGTCAATAAAATCGCCCGCAGGGAAAAACGCTTCAACACTTGGCGCATGTAGATGAATAAAACAATCTCGGCAAAAACAGCCAGCGCCCACAAGAAACCGGTCAGGCTTGCCGTATATTGGTAATGTTTAAGGTAAATCGAATAAAAGACATAGTAAGGCGAATGGGCAAGCTGGAGCAGTAAATAAACAACCAGAAAAGCCCATAGTTCAATGCTTTTCATGATTTGCATGATGCCGACGGCGGCCGTTTCATGATGCGGAACCTGAATTGACGGCGTCACTAAGCTGACCAGCCATATTAGCGTCATCGAAATGGCGACCGCTATCGGGATTATGAGCAAGGGCTGATAATCCAGCAACTGGCCTACGCCCAGCACCGCAACGATAAAACCGATAGATCCCCACAATCTTATCCGGCTATAGCGATGCGCTTGATCTTTTAAATGATACAAGGTTACCGCTTCGAATTGCGGCAACGTGGAGTTCCAAAACATGCCGAAAGCTATCGTTATCCAGGCAAACCAAAAATAGCCTTTGGCATATAAAAAACCGGCAAACAGCAAAGCGGTCAAAAAAGAGGTTATGCGAATAATCCGTAAATGTCTTCCGGTATGATCGGCAATCCAGCCGCATAGCATCGGGGCAATAATTCTGGTGCCGCCCAGCAGCGCAAAAAGTTCGCCGATTTGAACAGGGTTAAAGCCGCTGTCTTTTAAATAGAGGCTCCAATAAGGAAGAAAAGTGCCTACTGTTGCGAAATAAAAAAAGTAAAAACCGGACAGCCGCCAGTAAGGGATAGACATCGAATTATTCATCTAAACGGTGTAAGTGAAACCTTCCAGGTTTTAAAAACCTGGAAGGTTTGGGATGTGCCCGCTCCAAAGTTTCCGGCTTTGGTTATTGGTAATGATTATCCGCTTATCTTAAAACCGGCAGTCCCGATTGAACGTTCAAGTTTTGCGCACGGTGCCGCAATAAATGATCCATAAGCACTATCGCCATCATCGCTTCGGCAATCGGCGTTGCGCGTATACCCACGCAAGGGTCGTGTCGACCTTCGGTAACGACGTCAATCGCCTCGCCTTGCAGATTAATACTTCTGCCCGGCAGCCGTAGGCTGGAGGTCGGCTTCAAGGCGATACTGGCAGTAACATTCTGACCGCTGGAAATACCGCCTAAGATGCCGCCGGCATGGTTACTTAAAAAACCGTCCGGGGTGATTTCATCGCGAAACTGCGTGCCTTTGCTGTTGATGCAATCGAAACCGTCGCCGATTTCCACGCCTTTGACCGCATTGATGCTCATCAAGGCATGGGCCAGATCGGCATCAAGCCGGTCGAAGATAGGCTCACCCAACCCTGGCGGGACGTTGGTTGCCACAACTTCAATTCTTGCTCCGATAGACTCGCCTTCCTTTCGCAACGCATCCATGTAAGTTTCCATTTCAGCAACTTTATCGGCATCGGGGCAGAAAAAAGGATTGCTGTCGATAATCGTCCAATCGACTTTTTCTATTTTTATCGGCCCCAGTTGCGATAGATAGCCGCGTATTTCTATGCCGGCCTGTTCTTTCAGGTATTTTTTGGCAATGCCGCCCGCCGCAACACGCATGGCTGTCTCGCGAGCCGATGAGCGTCCGCCGCCCCTATAATCCCGAATGCCGTATTTATGCTGATAGGTATAATCCGCATGGCCGGGCCTGAACGTGTCGGCTATTTTGGAATAATCCTTGGAGCGCTGGTCGGTATTCTCGATTAACAAGCCAATCGGCGTACCGGTGGTTTTGCCTTCAAATACGCCGGACAAAATTTTGACTTCATCGACTTCACGCCTTTGAGTCGTGTGACGCGAAGTGCCCGGCTTCCTGCGATCCAGGTCCTCCTGTAAATCCGCTTCGGTCAACGCCATGCCCGGAGGGCAGCCATCGACGATGCAGCCTATTGCGGGACCGTGGCTTTCGCCAAACGAAGTAACGGTAAATAATTTTCCTATTGAGTTTCCAGACATAGTTATAAAGCCGCTAAAAATAATTCGTTATATTGGCTGACCTGTTCCGCTGTCAGCAAAAATACGCCATCGCCGCCGCGCTCGAAATCCAGCCAGTAAAAAGGTACATCAGGGAAAGCATTCTGCAAGGTTTCCGCACTGCTGCCCACTTCCACAATCAAAATCCCCTGCTCTGCCAGATAGCGGTCGGCATCAACCAAAATGCGCAACACGATATCCAACCCTGTGTGTCCCCCCTTAAAGCCCATATCCGGCTCGGCGCGAAATTCTGCGGGTAACTGCTCCCATTCTTCGAGGCATACATAGGGTGGATTACTGACGATGACATCATAGCGAAATTCGGGCAGTTCATTAAACAAGTCCGACTGGTAAAGCGTTACCACATCTTCCAACTGGTGCTTGGCAACATTCAGTTCGGCGACCGCCAGCGCATCGGTCGACAGGTCCACTGCATCAACGTTGGCATCGGGAAAGGCATAAGCGCAGGCTATGGCGATGCAGGCGCTGCCGGTACACAAGTCCAGGATGCGGACGACGCGTTCTTCATCCACCCAAGGCGAGAAGCGCTGTTCGATCAATTCGGCAATAGGCGATCTCGGCACCAGTACCCGCTCATCAACATAGAATGACAGGCCTGCAAAAATAGCCTCATGCGTCAGATAGGCGGCCGGTATGCGTTCATTGATGCGCCTGTCTATCATATAAATTACGGCTTGGCGCTCGGTTGGCGTCAGCACGCTTTGCAGATAGGCATCCGACAGATTATAGGGCTGATGAACGGTATGTAAAACCAGTGCGGCCGCTTCATCCAGCGCAGATGCAGTGCCATGGCCAAAACATACGTTGGCCTCGGTAAAACGGCTGGCGGCCCAGCGGATGTAGTCGCGAATGGTTGATAAAGTTGTTAAAACTTCAGATGGCGTTGTTTTCATTGCGGGACAAAATAAGATAGATGCAATACGGTTCGACGAAACAAGAGATTTTAAACTAAACTTTGCGAGCTTGTTTGAATATTAAATAGTCGCGACATGAGCCAAACCAACAACAATCTTAATAATATTGCCGCAAGTTTGGCTAAAAACAAACTCTTAATGGACTGTTATCAGAATATGCAAACCAATAACCTGGTATTGCCGACTATTCCCGATGCGTGTTTTAAGATTCGTCGCGCAATTAATGTCGATAACTCGAATATCTCTTCAATAGCCCGGATAGTCCAGATTGACCCATCAATTACAGCCAGGCTGATACAGATATCCAACAGCTCTTTATATGCAGGACGAAAAAAGATTGAAAGCTGCCCGGAAGCGATGACCCGACTGGGATTAAAAGCGGCCCAAGACATTATTACCGCGTTTGCATTAAAATCGGTATTTAGCGCCAAGTCGCCGGTTATTCGTAAAAAGATGGCAGAGCTCTGGGAGCACAGCAGTTACATTGCCTCCATCAGCGCTGTCTTCGCACATAAAATTCCAGGCTTTGACCCTGACCGGGCCATGCTGGCCGGGTTGGTGCATGATATTGGTATTGTGCCTATTTTGACTTATGCCGACAATCATCCCGATGTTATTGCCAATCCTAAAGACCTTGTGGAAACGGTAAAAGAATTACGCGCAGCCATAGGCGTACAAATTATTCGTCAATGGGATTTTCCCAGCGATTTTGAAGATGTAGTGATTAATGCCGAAAATTGGTTTCGCAATAACGATAACCCATCCAGCTACGCAGATATCGTGATGATCTCGCAGATATATAGCTTTATCGGCAAAGTTGATATTAAAAAGATACCCAAAATAAACGACCTGCCCGCCTATAGAAAACTAGCCGGACATTTGGATGCAGATGATGCGATTAATATGCTGGATGCCGTAAAAGATGAGATAGGGAATGTCCGGAAAATGCTGGAATAAGATAATCTTAAATGGATATTAACTCATCAATAAATACCCAACCGCTATTCGCTGCCAACAGACTGCTGGAAAACACTTTAAACCTGAAAGTCGGCCAACAGCTTGACGTAAAAGTGATAGAAGCCGATATACAAGCGGTAAAAAACGCTGTAACTTTATCATTGAGCGGCAAAGACGTTACTGTCCAAAGCAACCGGCCGATTTCGCTAAGCTCAGGGCAGGATTTAAAAATCCAGGTGACTCAGGTCGCCCCTGTCATAGAATTCAAAGTTATTGAGCCTCCGCCCGAGCTAAAAAGCCAAACGGTTGATATGCGCCTAAAGCTAATATCGACTGCCAGGGATGGTGGAAGTGTTGCGACCAGCACGACAGCAAGGATGCAGGACGACTACACAGATGCAGGAGCGGTTGCCGAGGTAGAGCAACGCAGGGAGCAGTTGCCGAGGAATCTGATGCAGCCAACCACCGCCAGAAATGGGGCAAGCTCCATAATCCAAAAGGACGGCACTCCCCTCTCACTGCCTGTAAAGCAGCTATTAGAAGCAAAAATAATCAGCATTATCGGCAACAAAATCCAATTACAAGTATTTAACTCGGCGGAGATCGGCACTAAACAAGTTGGCCCTCTCAATATTGATCGAAGCCAACTGGCTAACGCAACTTCGGATTTAAAAATCGGGCAAAGCCTGAACCTGGAAATCGTCAAAACAGGAACCACGCCCGAATTTAAGATTATTCCTGCCGGTAACAACATTCCTGAAGCCAAAGTGGCTGAATTTATAAAGCAGTTCCTGCCGCGGCATGAAGCATCGCCAATCTTTTTAAATCAACTGATAAAAGATTTGCCGCAGCTGATGAAAAATGAAAGCGTGCCCCAGGCGCTAAAGGATATTGCCGCGAAAATAGTCCAGAACCTGCCGCCCAAAGAACAGTTGATTTCTAGCCAAGGACTTAAGCAAGCGATTGTCAATTCGGGATTGTTTCTTGAGGCCAAGTTGCCGCCTGCGATGTCTCAAACCGAATTAATTAAAGAGCTGCCTCAACTGATAAAAAACGAAAGCGTACCTCAATCATTGCAACGCATTGCCGCTGAAATATTGCAGAACCTGACGCAAAAACAACCCTCTCTTAACCGCCCAAATCTTGAACAGCCGGCGGCCAATTCGAAACCGGTTCCCGAAGCGGAATTAAAGTTAAATCCGGCAAATGCCGGGGAGACAGGCGCTTTAAGCGATACAGGATCAATGACCGCGGACTTCAAAGCCAACTTGCTTAAATTTATTCAAGCCTTAAAGCAGGAAATCACCCACCAAGGCGAGCAGCCATCAAATCAGGCCGATCTTGACCTGCTAAAAAATCTGCAACATAAAACTGAAAACACCGTTGCCAAGCTAGCCCTCGATCAATTGATGTCTCTGCCCAAGGAAGACAGCCCAAAGCAGCTATGGATCATCGACATTCCATTCATGGACAGGCAACAGGCGGAATCGGTCAGAATTGAAGTGCAGCGCGACAAGGAAAACAACGCGCAGTCCGGCAACGGCAACTGGTCGGTTAATATCACCCTTACGCCGCCGGGACTGGATACGATCCATTGCATCGCATCCTACCGGGACAATGTGATTAATACCTTTTTTAAAAGCCGGAACACGCAAACGACAGAGTTGATCAAACACAATATGGATTACCTGAAAAACCAGCTTGAGGAATCAGGCCTTAAAACAGGGCACATGGACGCCCATGATGAAGCTCAAAAAACGCAATCGACGCATGCTCATCAATTGGTTCAAAAAAAACTGTTTGACGATAATGCTTAGAGGCTTCTTTGTGGAAGCCCTTTAAAAAACAGTAACTGTCAGATATAAGTTTGAACCACTACATCCGACAGTGTTAACACCAAAGGACTCCTAGAAAAACTTACAACTCCCGCGTTGCGCTGAATTTAATATCCGGCCAGCGCTCTTCGGTCAGTTGCAGATTGACCCGGCTGTTGGCGACATAAACCAGGTAACCGCCGCCGTCTTCGGCCAGATTGTCAAAAGCCTTTTTCTTGAACTCTTCCAATTTAGCCGGCTTATCCGCGCTTACCCAACGCACGGCTGAGATGGGGATTGCGTCATAAACGCATTCAACGTTATATTCGCTTTTAAGCCTGAACGCGGTGACATCAAACTGCAACACACCGACCGCGCCTAAAATAAGGTCATTATTTTTTAACGGCTTAAACAACTGGGTGGCGCCTTCCTCGGTCAACTGCACCAGCCCTTTTTGCAGGGCTTTGGCTCTTAACGGATCCTTTAACACCACCCGACGGAACAATTCCGGCGCAAAATACGGAATGCCGCCGTATTTAAGCGTTTCACCCTGGGTAAAGGTGTCGCCGACCTGAATGGTGCCGTGGTTATGCAGGCCGATGATGTCGCCTGGATAGGCTTCTTCGACGCTTTTTCTCGTGTCGGCCTGAAAGGTAATCGCGTTAGCAACCTGAATATTTTTGCCGATACGCACATGATGAATCTTCATGCCCTTGTCGAATTTACCGGAGCACACCCTTAAAAATGCGATCCGGTCTCGATGGGACGGGTCCATATTGGCCTGCACTTTAAAAACAAAGCCGGTAAAGTTAGGCTCATCCGGTAACACCGTGCGTTGCTCTGCTTCGCGGGGCCTGGGTGGCGGGGCGTATTCAGCGAATGCATCGAGCAATTCGATAATGCCGAAATTGTTGATGGCCGAACCGAAGAAAACCGGCGTCAGGTTGCCGGCCAGGTAATCTTCAAGATCGAACTCATGGCTCGCGCCTTTGACTAAATCGATTTCATCCCTGAGTTCCTGGGCCTGATCGTCCAGCAGTTCATCCAGCTTTGGATTATCCAAACCCTTGATAATTTCAGCCTGGGCGATTCTGCCGCCGTGCTGGGCGCTGAACAAATGGATTTCATCCTTATACAGATGATAAACCCCCTTAAAGCGTTTGCCCATGCCGATGGGCCAGGTCATCGGTGCGCATTTGATGTTCAGGACATTCTCGACTTCGTCCATTAATTCAATAGGTTCCCGCCCTTCCCTGTCCAGCTTGTTAATAAAGGTCAGAATCGGCGTAGTGCGCAGGCGGCACACTTCCATCAAGTTGATAGTTCTGTCTTCAACGCCTTTGGCAACGTCTATGACCATCAGTGCCGAATCGACTGCGGTCAAGGTACGGTAGGTATCTTCCGAAAAGTCTTCATGACCCGGCGTATCGAGCAGGTTGATAATGCTGTCTTTATGCTCAAACTGCATGACCGACGTGGTCACCGAAATACCCCGCTCCTTTTCCATTTCCATCCAGTCGGAAGTTGCATGACGCGCCGCTTTACGGCCTTTTACCGAGCCTGCAAGCTGAATTGCGCCTCCGAACAGCAACAGTTTTTCAGTGATGGTGGTTTTACCCGCGTCAGGGTGAGAGATAATGGCGAAGGTTCTACGGCGTTTAGTTTCGGAGCTTATTTCAGTAATCGACATGTTTTATGGAAAAAATAGGTACGCGAAGTACGCAACAAAAAAGCACCCATTGTTACTTGGGACGAATGGATGATTGAGGGCTTTTATCAATGATGTACAAAAATCCTGTTGGCGGGTAGTAGATATTACCGGTAGATCTAACTAAACCTGAGCAGGTTCTTAAAAACACAAGGTAGCTTCAACCTGCTGATTTTACCTAATTTACATAAAATAAGTAAGACTCAGTCTTTCTCAATGCCGAATAAACCGACTGCTAATGAAGTCCAAGGCAGCCATCTGATAGGTAAGAGCACTTATTGATTGCTTGCATAGGATTTTCTATCCTAATTTATTCTTAATAATTTCTTAATTTTATCCTAATTAATTCTTAATAATTTCTTAACGAATTTTTAGGATCATAAACAACCAGACAAACGATGCCTTTTGGGTTGTTGCGCCATCTTTTGGTAACTATATGAGCTTTTTATAATTGATAAATAAGTTGTTAATTATCCGTAGAAATTATGCAGCAGACTTTTTCTTAATATTAAGGAATCACTATTGATATGAAACAAGACCTGAATCAAATCAAAGAAAACCGGTTAGCCGGACGCTATCCTACTTTTTATACTGTTGAACTTGATTCAGGGACGGGGATAACGCGCGATCTGAGTACTGCGGGGGTCTGCTTTACTACAGCTAATGAAATTGAATCGGATTCAATGTTGCGGTGTTTCATCCTCATGCAAAAAATGGGCAAGAATATGACTCGTATTCGCTGTGAAGGCAGAGTGGTACGTGTGAATAAATCCGCTGATGGATGGGAGGTTGCCGTTAATTTCACAACACTGGAATGGTAATTAGAAGTCAATACGACACTTCAAGCCGCATAGGGGGACTGACGGATAATGCCGCTATCTTCCCTTTTCACGAATGCCAAAGCATATTTCGAATGCCTATCCAGACGCCAAACCGGATTACAGAAATAATGGTTGTGAATTATGGCTTCAATAACCAACCATACATGAAAGCACAGACCAACCAATAGAAGTTAGCCGACAATAACGTTTTTTAACAGGCAATTAGTAATCGATACGGCTACCCCAAAAACAGCCATTAATTCACAAAGAACCTTGAATTATGATGAGTGAATTTATAGATACGCACTATTACTAATGGAAATTAGCCTTCTTATGCATTAAGTTGTGACGGGATAATCTTATTGTAACTTGCTAATTTGTTGTAGCTTTTATGTGTCAAGACTTTTGTCTTTTATAAACGAATTATTTTCTTGTTGTCTCTTCAGACTTGGCGTCTGTTCATCTTCATGGATTTTACGAGGAACCATATGAACACAAATTTCCGGATCGGATTGATTAGTGACGACCCTTACCATCAGGGATTATTAAAAGGGTATTGTCAAGCACATCGTTATAAGTTTTTCGAATCGACCGCAGACAGGGAATCGATCAATAAAATGATTCAGATACGGCCAAACATAGTCATTCTTACTGACAGTTTGGCACAAGATCAAAAAAACAACTTTGACTTGATTCGGGACATGAGTGTTAATCATCAAATTCCGGTATGTTATTTACGTGACAGCAATAAAGCTCCCAGTCTACCAAAAGAGGTAACTTGCTGGTTAGACGCAACTTTAGATGCCCCGCTTGACGTCAATCAACTAAAAGATTACTTGCATAACAAATTCAAACTCCATCATCGATTTATTCAGGAAAAAAGAAATCATGAACGACGAGCCGTTATTGATCGCAGGATGATAACGTCTGAGCAGCAAAATGAAGCCGCCTATCATAATCAACCGATCAAAAATTTATCCTCTAATGAGCACTGTTTCATGATCGAACCTTTCCACATCGATCAGCGCTCCAAATCCGTCCTGTTTAACGGAAAATTGTTGAATTTAACCCGAAAGGAATATGAACTTTTTGAATTGTTGGCGAAAGATATTGACCGGGTGTTTATGACTCACGAAATTATCAACCATCTCTGGCCTGAAAATAACCGGGCAACCAAATCGGATCTGTATCAGTACATGCACCTATTAAGAAAAAAAATTGAAGAAGATCCAAATAACCCTCAATGGATTTTGACTGTAAAAGGTTTTGGATACAAATTGAATGTGGTTGCGCCTGGTAAAGTAAACTAGCGTTTGGCCAACCATCTTTTGGAATAGGATGAGTCCAAGATAATATTGTTTTTTACTGTCGGATTTCAGAGTGAGGCTTTGTGAAGACATTTTATTACAGCCACCCTGATTTTCTTTTTCATGAAACAGGTATTGACCACCCTGAATGCGCAGACCGACTTAGAAGTATAGAAAAAGCATTGGCCGCACCGGAGTTCTCGGCTTTAATCCGGCGCTCGCCGCCACTCGGTACAGAAGAGCAAATCAGACTGGTTCATCCCCAGGCGCATATTGACGCCATTCTTAAAGCCATCCCCCAACAAGGCGAACATCATTATGATCAGGATACCGTGCTGTCTTCTGGATCAAGACTAGCCGCCTTTCGTGCAGTTGGCGCTGTTTGCGATGCAGTTGATCAAGTCTTGGCCGGCAAGGCTGACAATGCGTTCTGCGCCATACGCCCACCCGGTCACCATGCCGAACCCCAGCAGGCAATGGGATTTTGCCTATTTAACAATATAGCGATTGCAGCTAATTACGCGCGTCAACACTACCAACTCGAACGTGTCGCTATTGTTGACTTTGATGTCCATCATGGCAACGGTACGCAGGCAGCTTTTTACCATCAGCCTAACGTGCTTTATGCCTCCAGTCATGAAATGCCGCATTATCCGGGTACCGGATATCCTACTGAAACCGGTGCCGGTAATATTATCAACGTGCCGCTGGCGGCGGGTGACTCCGGTATAGAGTTCAGGCAAAAATACAACCGCCTTATTTTGCCTGCGCTGAAAAATTTCAAACCCGATTTATTGCTGATTTCAGCGGGTTTCGATGCACATAAAGATGATCCGTTAGCTTCGATCAGGTTGGTTGAAGATGATTTTAAATGGGTCACGCAAGAACTCATGGTCATTGCAGACAGTTGCTGTAAAGGCCGGATTATTTCAGCTTTAGAAGGAGGCTATAATCTTAAGGCATTAGCTGCCAGCGTTGCTATTCACGTTAAGGCATTAATGACCGGTCTGGACATTAAATAGCCGAATTACCCTAATATTTTGTATAAGTCAGCATTTCTCTCCAAAGCTTTATATAAAACGTTTACCCGGATTATCTGGACATTTAAACGTATCAACTTAACGTAGATAATTAATAATCTATTTTTGCGTCATCAACTTACATGAACTATAGTTAGGCAATACTTTCTAAATTGCAGTACTTAGTTACATGACTACGCTAAACAACACCGTCCAGTTTAAAAAAATCGATGCTATTGATAAAGGGCTTTCTGCCGACTTACAAAAAATTATCAGCCAAGTCGAAAAACTAACTGACATTGGTATTGCACTTTCCTCTGAAAAAGATACTGCGAAATTATTGGAAAAGATTCTGCTGGGAGCAAAATCCATTACCAACTCAGACGGAGGAACAATATATCGAGTCGACGGTGACTCTATTAAAATAGAAATCATCCGTTCCGACAGCCTTGGTATTTTTCTGGGAGGCGGAGGAGACTCTATTAATATTCCGAATATCCCGCTCTATCTGGAAAATGGTCAACCTAACCTTAAAAATGTCGTCTGTTACTCGTATCACAACAATAAAACTATCAATATTGATGATGCCTACGATGCGGTTCATTTCGATTTTTCCGGGACTAAGTCTTTCGACAAAAAAAACGATTACCGCTCAAAATCCTTCCTTTCCATTCCCTTGACTAATCATCAAGGCGAGATCATCGGCATCTTGCAACTAATCAATGCCATTGATCCTGAAACCCAAGAAATCATCAAATTCGATTCAGTTTCACAACGTTTTGCTGAAGCATTGGCCTCACAAGCGGCAACCGTGCTAACAAAGCAGCAGCTTATTACCGACCTGGAAAACATGTTTGAGTCGCTGGTCAAATTAATAGCGACCGCAGTTGATGAAAAATCTCCTTACACCGGCGGACATTGCCGCCGCGTTCCGGAGTTGACGCTAATGCTGGCGCAGGCAGCAAGCGATACCAATCACGGCTATTTGCAGGATTTCAAACTTAGCGAAGCAGATCACTACGAACTTACAATCGCGAGTTGGTTACATGATTGCGGCAAGATTATCACGCCCGAGTACGTCATAGACAAGGCCACAAAGCTGGAAGCTATTTTCGACCGCATTCATTTGGTGGAAGCGCGTTTTGAAATATTAAAGCGCGATCAGGAAATCGCGCTGCTCAAACAGCAACTCGCTGAGTTGGAAAACAAGAACACCTCATCGCCCGAGTTGGAGCAAGCTTATCAAGCCAATATCGCCCAGTTGGATGATGACATGGCGTTTGTTCGCGAATGCAACACCGGCGGCGAAGCGATGTCGGATGAACACATTGCCCGCCTCAAATCGCTGCAAAAACTTACTTGGACATCCAACAATGTCGCTGTCCCGTTATTAAGTGATGAAGAACTCTACAACTTAAGCATATTCCGGGGCACGCTGACCTCCGAAGAGCGAAAAATCATCAACAATCATATCAACGTGACCATCGCCATGCTGGAAGCCATTAAGTTCCCCAAGCATTTACAAAACGTCGTCGAGTATGCCGGCGGTCACCATGAGCGCATGGACGGAAAAGGCTATCCGAAGGGGCTTATGCGAGACCAAATGTCCATCCCGGCACGGGCAATGGCCATTGCCGATGTCTTCGAAGCATTAACCGCAAAAGACCGGCCTTATAAATCAGGAAAAAAACTTTCCGACGCTTTGGCTATCTTAAATAAAATGAAAGAAGATAAGCATATTGATCCCGATCTTTATGATGCCTTTATTGAGCATAAGATCTATAAAAAATATGCCGAAAAGTTTCTGGATGCATACCAAATCGACGTTGACTAAATAAGAAAAATTATTACCGCAGGGAGAAAGGAAACGCCAATATAACCCTGTGCGTGCGCCAGTTAAATATTCCCCTCCCCGCTCCTACGCCCCACTAATCCTGATCAACTTGGCTTCTCTGATGAAATTCAGTAATAAATGGCTTAAATTTTATCGTCATCTGGCATGTGTTCTGATCACGCTGCTGTTCATGGCGCACATTGCACACTGGCTGCACATTCCAACCCTACAGCGCATGGAAAATATCTTGTATGACTTGCGCTTGAGCGCAACGGTTGCTAACACCGTCGATCCGCGCATTGTCATTATTGATATTGACGAGGAAAGTCTTGCCAAAGAAGGCCGCTGGCCTTGGCGCAGGGATAAATTGGCTTATTTGGTCGATATGATGTTTGATTATTACAACGTTAAGTTGTTGGGCTTCGACGTGGTTTTCTCAGAACCGGATACCAGCGGAGGCGTTGAGTTATTGGAAAAACTGGCAGCCGGGCCGCTACAAAAAGATGCTGAATTCTTATGGACACTGGAAACGGTGCGTCCGAAATTGTCTTACGATGACGTGTTTGCCAAAAGTCTCGAAAATCGGCCTGTGGTGCTGGGTTATTTTGCCAGCCATAGAACCGAAAAGACGCCGGAGGTGGGTATGTTGCCAGCCCCTTTGGCGGCCGCAGATGAATACCCGTTCAGCCCTTTACTGTTCGAGGAAAAAAGCTATACCGCTAACCTGCCGAAACTGCAAGCAGCGGCAATGTCGGGCGGTTTTTTCAATAACCCCAATGTTGACGAGGACGGGGTTTATCGTAGATTACCGCTATTAATTAATTATAAAAACCAGGTTTATGAAGCGTTGTCGCTGGCATTGTACAGAACCTTGCTGGGCAAGCCCGAGGTAAAATTCATTACCGGAAATGGCTATGGCAAAGATAACATCGATAGCCAACTGGAAGGCCTGGACATTGAAGGCTTTCAAATCCCGGTCGATCAAAGCAGCACCCTGTTGGTGCCCTATCGGGGCAGACAAGGAAGCTTTCCCTATGTTTCAGCAACCGACGTGCTTAATGGTGTTGTCGATGTCGAGAAATTAAAAGACAAGATTGTTATTATTGGCACGTCAGCGGCAGGGTTGCTCGACTTACGAGTAACGCCAGTACAAAATATCTATCCCGGGGTAGAAGTGCATGCCAATATACTCAGCGGCTTACTCGATCAAACCATCAAATCCAGGCCCAGCAATATCCTTGGGGCTGAATTAGCTGAATTACTATTCATCTGCCTCATCGCAGTCTTGGTATTCCCCCGCTTGCCGGTGTTTTTATCCGCCATTGTATTCAGCGCGTTACTTGTCGGCGGCATCGCCTTCAATTTTTACTGCTGGACGGCTTGGAATATCGATACCATGCTGGCAACCCCCATCACCTTATTGACATTACTGTACGGCATCCAGATATTTTTCGGCTTTTTCTTCGAAAGCCGCAAGAAAAAACAAATGGGCAACATGTTCGGCCAGTACATTCCGCCTGAATTGGTCGAGCAAATGAGCCAGTCGGATGAAGAATTTTCACTAAAAGGCGAAAGTCGGGAAATGACAGTACTATTCTCCGATGTCAGGGGATTCACGACTATTTCCGAAGGCATGGAGCCGCAGGAATTATGCGAGCTGATTAACGACATTCTAACGCCGGTAACCCACGTTATCCACGAGTCAAAAGGCACCATCGACAAATATATCGGCGATGCGATCATGGCGTTTTGGGGTGCGCCGATGCACAACCCGCAACACGCCGGCTATGCCGTAAAGGCAGGCCTGGCAATCTTGCAAGCGTTGACGGCCATCCAGCAGGACTTTAAAGCCAAAGGCTGGCCGGAAATCGACATTGGCATAGGCATCAATACCGGAAAAATGAGTGTGGGCAATATGGGATCGCAGTTTCGTATTGCTTACACGGTGATGGGCGATGCCGTCAATTTGGGTTCACGGCTGGAAGGACTCACCAAGCAATACGGCGTAAAAATGATAGTCAGTGAGAGCACCCTTCAGGCGGCTCCTGAGTTTATTTACCGGGAACTCGACAAAGTACGCGTCAAGGGCAAACACAAGCCCATTGCTATTTATGAGCCGTTAGGCGTGACAGCCGACATCAGCCCCGAACAATTGCAGACTCTCAATCTATTAAATCAGGGCCTGCGCGACTATCGCCAGCAACAGTGGGCCTCGGCTCAACTTATTTTTGGGCAATTAGCCGAGCAACATCCACATGACAAGTTGTACCCGATTTACCTTGACCGGATAGCCTATTACCTTGAATCGCCTCCTGAAAATGACTGGGATGGTGCATTTACCCACACCAGTAAGTAGCACTCTGGCAGTTAGATCACATTTTTAGCTGTCAGGGTTAAGGAATTGGTTTAATTGACGATATAATGTAAGAAAACAATTACAAAATTTAAAGTGGACTTATTACAATGAAAGCCTATCGCAAAAAACAGCCGGCCCTGAATCAGTCATTGTTTAACGGAGTCCCGCCGTTGCGTCGCGCACTCAACCTGGCTATTTTAGCGGCGCTCTACCCTGCTTTTTCTTATGCCAACCCGGAGGGTGCGCAAATCGTCAGCGGGCAAGTCAGCATCGATACCGCCACGCCGGGCGTGACGGCCATTACCAACAGTCCCAACGCAATTATCAACTGGCAAAACTTCAGCATTGCCCAAAATGAACTGACCCAGTTTATTCAACAAAACGGCCAGAGCGCGGTGCTCAACCGCATTATCGGCCAAAACCCCAGTGAAATTTTGGGACAATTGACTTCCAACGGCAAAGTCTTCCTGATCAACCCGAACGGTATCGTATTCGGCGCAGGCTCAATGATCGACACCCAAGGCTTGGTGGCTTCCAGTCTTAACCTGAGCGACCAGGATTTTCTTAGTGGAAACTACCATTTCATGGCAGGTTCCAACGCCGGAAACATCCTTAACGAAGGCATTATTCGTGCCGGAAAAGACGGCAATATTATTCTGATTGCCCCGCAAATCCAAAACAACGGCATTATCAAAAGCGATGGCGGCTCCATTACCCTGGCGGCCGGGCAGGAGCTGACCATTACCAACCTGGACGACCCTGATATTCGTTTTCAAATCCAGGCGCCCGCCGATAGCGTACTTAACCTAGGCAAACTGTTAACCGAAGGCGGCGCAATCAACGTGTTTGCCAGCACCATCAAACACAGCGGCGAAATCAATGCCGACAGTGTCCAGATCGATAAACAAGGCAATGTCCAGCTGGTCGCGCAACAGGATATAACGCTGGCCTCCGGCAGCGTTATATCGGCCAATAACAGCCAGGGCGATGCCGGGACTATCCACGTCGACAGCAAGACCGGCACCACATTGGCAGAAGGCAGGATAGAAGCCCAGGCCACTCAGACCGGTAAAGGCGGCAACATAGAACTGCTCGGTGAGCAGGTTGGCGTACTGGATCAGGCACAAGTTGACGCCAGCGGTGCAAATGGCGGCGGACAGGTTTTAATCGGCGGTGATTATCAAGGTAAAAATGCTGATGTTCATAATGCCAAAATGACTTACGTGGGCCAGAATACTACGCTTAAAGCCGACGCCACGACTCGGGGCAACGGCGGCAAAGTCATCGCTTGGGCGGATAACACGACGCGAGCATATGGTTCGGTTAGCGCCAAAGGCGGGACGCTTTCCGGCAATGGCGGCTTCATTGAAACCTCCGGACACCAGTACCTGGATGTCGAAGGCATCCGTGTTAACGCATCAGCCGCGAATGGCGCAGCAGGCACTTGGCTACTTGACCCGAACAACATTCAAATTATTCATGCCACTAGCTCAGGGGCTGATGCGAATATTTACAGCGTCACACCCTTTGCGCCGCCGTCGGATTCGGCAAACTCTATAATATCCGATTATACGATTAATCAAGCGCTTAGCGGCTATACCAATGTTACTCTAACTACGGCAAACACGGGGTCAGCCGGAGCCGGTAATATTCTATTTGACGGGTCTAATGGCGCGATTGTATTAAGCAAAAATTCAGCCGATGCGTTATCAACCACACTGACTTTTAATGCATTCAATGATATTAAATTTCTCTCTTCCAGCAATACGACCATACAAACTTACGGCACCGGTACCACCGGAAGCCTGATCACAGTGTTCAATCCGGGCAATGGAAAGGTCATAGTAGAGAATGGTGCAACCCTGAACTTAAATGGTCAAGGAACTGGTTTTGAAGCTCAACTAGCAGGCGGAAAGATCTGGGAAAATAACGGAACCATTAATATGTTGGGCCAGTCAGCCATCCGCCCTTATCTAACCTCGGCATCGACTTTTAATAACCTTGCCGGAGGGGTATTGAACATCGGCACGACTGGCACTTGGTCATTCCTCAGCACCCCGGCCGTCCAAGAGGGTATTGTCAATAATTCCGGCACGATCAATGTCAATTCGAATACCTCTTGGGAAGCAAAATTCTCACAACTCGATGGCGGGATACTCAACCTGCACGACGGCTTGTCCATGCAGCATCTTAATGTCGCTACCGGAACCATCAATATTGATAGTGGTAAAACGCTCTGGATTCCTGAAAACCACGTCGGCTTAAACAAGTTTGACGGTGCAACAATCAACGGCCCTGGCCGGCTTCAGATTGGCAATGCTGTTTCAAGCTATTCGCCTACAGTGATTTTCAATAACGTAAGCACCAATAATCTTATCGTATTAAGAGAACAGCAAGGCACATTGGCATTTTCCGGGGCAAATAATTTCGCCGACACTAAATTCTTCGCCAACGGAACGACCAACATTGACTGGACTATACCTGCGGCAACCTACACAGGTAATACCGAATGGTGGGCGAAGGGCGCAATTACACTGATCAGTAATCTGAGTACTTACGGCAATATCACTTTGGGCGCCGGATGGAACGCAAACATTGCCACTCCCGCGAGCACATCGGCTGGCATGATCACCAATAACGCGGCCTTGAACGCCGGTAATGTTATATTCAGGGCCGGTAAAATGGCGTTGGCGGGAGGTACAATCAATGGCATCAACTCTGTCAGTCTCTTAAGCACCAATGCCATTGACCTGGCTGCCACTACTACCGGCGATGCATTAAGTACGCTCGAACTGAGCAACGCTGAGTTAAATACCATCACAGCACCTGTTCTGCGCATTGGCGATATCAGTAGCGGTGCTATCGACATCAAGTCGGCACTGGTACTGACCCATATTTCCCAGGCTTTAAACCTGACTTCCGGCGGCGCTATTACCCAGCAAACTGGGGCAACAATCGCCCCTTTACCTGGGCTGACTTTGACAGGGGCTGCGGTGGCGTTAACCCAAGCTAATGGTGCCGGCGTAATTTCGGGCAAGGCTACCACCCCTGGCGGTCAATTTACTTATACCTCTGCCAACATGGTTAAGGTAACGACGGTAGATGGTGTTAGCGGCATTACTACCAATAACGGAAATGTTTCGCTAACCGCAAATTCAGACGACCTGCATATACCCGAGCAAATCAATGCAGGTACGGGCACGGTTAATTTAAAAGCGCTTAGCGGCTCTGTTTTCGGTTCAGGAACAAGTCCAGACATCATTGCCGGTAATGTGAACATCAGCGCCTATAACAATATCTCCGGCTCGGGCGGCCTGCATATTAACGCACCTTTAATTAGCCAGCTGAGTGCAACTACCGGCTTTATTGATGTTCAGAGTTTTAGCAGCGACACAACTTTGGGTACTGTCAGCGCATATAACGATATTGAAATCAGAGCCTCATCGCCTCTTACGGTAAATGGAGGGATTACTTCGACAATTGGCGAAATCTATCTTTCGGCCACTACCCTAAACATCAATAGTCTCATTAATGCCAGCTCCGCAGAAGTGGAACTGGAAGCAGATAAACTGGTATGGGATGCAGCAGGCCATGGTAGGGTCATTGGCAGCCTGGTAGACATTCAACCCTATACAGACAATCTCCCAATCACTGTCGGTGCGGCATGTATCAGTGGACCTGGAACCTGTCTGAGCGTAACCGAGCTGTGGCGGATTTTATCGCCTACAATCGGCATCGGCAGCGATTTCACAGGGGATATTTTCGTTAGCGGCATCACCAGCGGCGTCTCAACCTTGACCGACAGAAATGCGGCAACGACTCGCATAGGCTTAATCAGCAACGGCGGTATTACCCAAAGTACGACAGCCATTAATGTCCAAGATCTGGGGATCGAGGCAAATGGCGAAGTCATACTTAGCGCAGCCAATAACATCACCAATCTTGCTGCGGAAACTCTTGGACAAAACTTTACCTTTAATAACGGGCAAGGGTTCAACGTTGTACAAATGAGCGGCGGTACTCATTCAAATAATTACTATAACTTTGAGTACGACATTGTCGGCATCGATACCTGCTCAGCAACAGGTAACTGCGGCAACGTTACCCTCACATCAATTGGCACAATAATGGCTAGTTCAGCGCCGATTACGGCCGCCAATCTTAAGATTGTCAGCGGCGGGGATGTCCACCTCGCTGACTTGGCTCTTAATAACGGCGTACTGGACATTAGTGCCGGGGGCAATATTTATTCACGTTCCGAAGGTGTTTCCCGAATGAGTTACCTGAACGCCGCCAACGGCTGGATTGATGTTGAAAATATTGGCGGGTTTATGCTGGGCTCGGCGGCCCTTAGCCCTGGACAAACGGCCGTCAATGCCGCTCGTAATATCATGATTAAGGCGATGTCTCCCCTTACCGTTAATGGGGCGGTTACTTCCAGTGGTGGCAGTGTCGGTCTTACGGCTAATAATGGCGATACTCTCACCATTAATGCACCTATTTCCGCGCCCAACGGCATTAGTCTGACGGGCGGTACGCTTGGCGGAAGCTATGCAGATTCATATTTGCAATATTTTAATAACGGCACGAGTACAGCAGGCACAGGTACTTCGGGAGCAAGCACGTCAGGCGCGAGCAATACAACTGAGACCTTAGTCAACACAGTTAAAAATTCCATCGGTCAAACTACTGCCGGAGTGCTGGGGACAACACCTCAGTTAGGTGGGCCACTGTTAGCTGATGAGTCGAGCAATAGCGCTGGCGAATCTACAGACTCATCAGGAAAAGGCAAAAATTCCAAGCAGTGCACCAAATGATAATCTATTCATCCTCTTTCTGTAGACCCCCCATGCCTATTCAAATAACACGACTTGTTAAAAGTTATGGCTTATGGCTATGCTTATTTATCGTCACCCTGCCAGCCTTTGCCAATCCTCAAGTCGTTGGCCATATCAGTTTTGTAAAAGGCAGCAACGCCGCGCAACAGCCCGGGGCTGCGCCTCGTATTCTCGGTAAAGACACGGAAATTTTTCAGGGCGATAATATTCAAACTACCGAGCGCAGTTTTGTCATTATCGAATTTAGCGATGGCGCCAAGGTTACCGTTCGCCCGGACAGTAACTTTACTATCGATCATTATGACGGCAAGTCTGCCAACAAAGCCGCACAGTTGGCGCTGCATCAAGGCGGAGTCAATGCCAGTACCGGTGACATAGCCAAGGGCAACCCTGACCGCTTTCAAATAAAGACACCTACAGCTACGGTTAAGCCCGACTCCGAAAAATCGGAGTTTACGGTAGCCATTTGCGACCAAGCGTGCGAAGAAAAGGGAAAAAAAGAAGCCGCAGCTAATGCGGAGAGAACCGAACAGAGCGTAGTGGCGCGTGTAGTTGACGTTAAAGGTGATGTGAGCGCCATAAACCGTGCCGACAAAAATGCAAAAGAACGCCCCCTGTCACTGGGCAATCCCTTATATAACTCCGACAGTATTTCGAGCGAAAAAGATAGTTATGCGCTCCTAGTGTTTCCTGATGGGCAAAAAATCACGCTGCAAGCCAACAGCGAATTGGATATTAAACAATATAATTACCAGATTAAAGGCAAAAAAGATCAGGTCTTATTGCGTTTGGCCAATGGCGGGCTGCGAGCGCTAACCGGCAGCATCGGCAAAAACGACCATAATGCCTATAGCCTGGACACGCCGGTTGCCACTATCGGCATCAGAGGTTCCGGTGGCGACACTGAAACAGACGGAACGAGTCTTAACCAAACAACTTGGCAAGATGCCATGTTTGTCAGAACCAACGACGGGGTAGAACATGATGTAAATGAGGGATTTAGCCTCTCCTTACCTAGTGCAAACTCGCAACCGCAAGTATATCGAACTCCACCAAATGCCCCTAAGCCTAATGAACCCAGACCGGATACCAACAAATCTGATCCTAAATCAGTGTTTAAAGAAAAGCCGCCGGCCAAAGGAGATACATCTGTTAACGTGACTAAAGGTAGAGCTACCGTTGATTCCAACTCCAGTAAAAACACGACAAAATTAAAAGAAGGTGAAACCGGCTCTACAAATAAGAATGGCGAAACTACGACATCGCCTATTCAATCAAATGAAACGACACCAAACAACAATCAAAACAGTCCGGAAAATTTATTTGACGGCGATGAACCTGACAACTCACTTGAAGGTTGCTTGTGATTGCAAAGTCGTAATATTTCAACGCCTTTACACGGTTAGTGCAGAAAATAGTTCGGATACACAATATAAAAGATCATGAGAAAACAACAAAAAAGGAATAAAGGATTTTATTGGTTCAGTGCCCGCTTGGTTAAATCAGTTTTAATAACTACCGGTTTATGCTTAATTCCTCAAGCCTTATGCCTGGCTGCCGCTGCGCCGCCGGAATTCAAGTTTAACGTTAAGCATTTCTCAGTTGAAGGCTCATCGCCGCTTTCCAAAGCTTTTATTGACGACTATTTTAAATCGCTACAAAACAAGCCTTACACACTCAAGGAATTGCAGGAAGTCAGCAAAGGGCTTGAACAGATAATTCGGGAACAGGGCTATCCGTTTTATCGCGTTATAGTGCCTCCACAAACGCTGTCTACAGGCGATGTAAAACTGCAAGTTATCTCCTTTAGCCTGGGCGAGACTGAAGTGACAGGCAATAATTACTTTACCCGCGACAACATTATTGCCAGCCTGCCCGTTCTCAGTAAGTCTGAATCGCCCAATACGCAGGAGCTGTCCGAAGCGATTAAGGTAGCCAATAAACATCCTTCGAAACAGGTGCAAGTCCTCTTTAGGCCCAGTAAAAGCCCTGATAAATTAGATGCGAATGTTGCCGTGTCCGAGCACCGGCCTTATCAGGCGTCTTTAATTGTCAATAATTACGGTACGCCGACCTCAGGCGACTATCGAATGACCGGCGCATTGCAGTACAGCAACTTGTGGGGATTGGATCATATTGTTAACGGAAGTTATTCAACCTCCCCTGATCATGCCGACACCGTTCGACAGTACGGCGGTAGCTACAGTTTGCCTATATATAAACTCAAAGGCTGGCTGAGCGCGTATTATGCAAATTCATCGGTGAATACAGGCACGGTAGCGACCGATCTAACGGTCACCGGATCGGGTGAAATGTATGGCATCCATTACCAGCAATTCTTACCCAAATTGGGCAAATACGAGCACAGCCTGGATTTAGGCATTGATAACCGCTATTTCATTAATGATATTCAATTTCAGAATACGCAGGTCGGCGCCAATGTTCGCAGTGCGCCGTTTAGTATTCTTTATAAAGGCGAATACCCCTGGCAAAACACCCATACCAGTTATTACATACAGTGGGTAGGCAATACTGACTTCGGCGGCCACAATACCCAGGCACACTATCAAGCGGCTCGTCTTAATGCCAAGCAAAATTGGGATTTGTTGCGCTTTGGCAGCAATTTTTCGGTCTTTGTTAAAGACTGGCTGGTGCAAACCAGTTTTAGCGGCCAGGAGAGTCATAGCCCGCTCATAGCCGGAGAGCAACTCGGCATTGGCGGCAGTTTTGATGTCAGAGGCTATGAACAGCGGGAAACCGGGGCAGATAGCGGCCAGATTGTGAAATTCGAAGTCACTACGCCCGCTTGGCAAAAAATCAATTTATTTGCCTTTTACGATTATGGGCACGGTAGCTTGCAAAGCGCAACGCCGGGACAAGTCAAAGACTGGAACCTGAGCGGCACCGGCATTGGTGCGCGCTATCAATGGCGCGAGTATTTTATGGGCAATATCGCCTTTGCCACGGCGCTTGACACTGCTGAGGCGGGAACAACCAAGGCGGGCAACAACCGGATTCACGCCAATATTGTATTTAAGTATTGATTGAATACGGCGCAGCACAATTTCATTCCCTTCCGCGTTTCGGTACGGCATTAGTGTCTGCTGAGCCTACCTTAAAGATCGCCCCCTTGAAACCGCCATAAACTCCGCGATTCGGCATAGCCCAGCCGATCAGCGGCGGCTGGCGGTTTTAAGTTCATCGAAGCTGCCACCCTAAGATCTTCTACGCCTAGCACAGCCGCACTAAATAGATTGCTAAATGATGTTGAGTTTTCTATCATCAGTTGGCAGTTGGACTTGCCCAGAGTAAGTGATTTTGTTCTTTAGCGGTAATTCAGTTGAGCGGACGATGAACTTGATTAAATCTACCCAATTCACGCACCACCCCTCTCATCACATTCTTGTCCTTGAGTTGGATCATTCAGGGGCCGCACCATACATTAAAGAACTCAGCCTTTCCGCTGCCGCTTTTCTAGGCTATAGCGAACAAGAGCTGATCGGCAAGCCTGTTGACCTTATTTACGCTGCCGGAAGCGACAAGCCGCTGTGGGAGGCAGCCCTTGCAAATGTAGTGGATAAAAGCATCAACCAAAGCTTTGCCTATAGGGATGCAGGCAAGGAGCATGAGCCTAGAACGGTAAGCTTAGCCTACAGGGATGTAGGCGAGGGGCGTGAGCTGGGAGCGGTAAGCTTTAGCGCTGAAGTAGTCACCCAAGCAAACAACAAAATTCGGGCCTTAATATCGCTAACCGCCTAGCCGGCCGGACACCTGACAAAACCGACATTGTGTTACTGATTCAGGAAAGCTCTTCTGAATGCTTCAGCGCCGAATCGGCGTTCGTTGAAAGTGAAGAACGTTTCCGGCAGATGGCGGAAATGACCGGCGAATGGTTATGGGAGCAAGATCCTGACGGATACTATAGCTATAGCAGTAACGCTGTTACTCAGATACTGGGCTATAGGCCGGATGAGGTACTCGGCAAACACTATACCGAATTTTTAACGCCCCAGGATAAAGTAGACCAGCAGCGCTACTCAAGCAGCCACCAACCTTTTTATGCGAAGCTGTCTCACTACCAGCACAAAGACGGTCGGCAGATACTGACCGAATCGACCGGCTTACCCATTATCAGCCCAACGGGCAAAGTCATTAAATGGCGAGGAGTTGATAGAGACATTACTGCCAGGATGCATTTTCAGGATGCGCTTATCGAAAGCGAGAAGCGTATCCGTTTGATTATTGAAAATTCCTTGAGCGCTATCGTCATTATGAATTCATACGGCATTGTTACCGAATGGAACCATCCGGCAGAAAAAATATTCGGCTGGACTAAAGAGGAAGCCATCGGAAGGTGCCTTGATGAGTTAATTATTCCGCCGGCGCAACGCGATGCGCACCGGCAGGGATTGGAATACTTCCTACGTACCGGGGTTGGCCCATTATTAAATAAATCGATCGAGCAGACCGCCATTCGACGCGACGGCACTGAATTCCCCGTTGAAGTCAGCATCTCATCCTTAAGGCTAGGAAATAGTTACATTTTTAGTGGTTTTATTCACGACATTACAGAACGCAAGCGTTTGGAGCATCGGTTCCGGCAAGCGGTGGAATCTGCGCCCAATGCGATCGTGATGGTAAACAAGTCAGGAGCAATTGAGATGGTCAATTCGCAAACGGAGGCATTTTTCGGCTACTCCCGCTCTGAATTAATTGGCCAACCGGTGGAAATATTAGTGCCTGAACGCTTTCGCAAGCATCATGTTGGCTATCGTAATGCGTATCTCGCCGCCCCTGTGTCGAGACCCATGGGCGCGGGACGAGATCTCTACGGATTACGCAAAGACGGCAGTGAATTCCCTGTTGAAATAGGCCTCAGCCTGATTGATAGCAAGGAAGAAACACTGGTGCTGAGCACGATCGTAGACATTACAACACGAAAAGCTACGGAAGCGGCAATTCGCCAAGCGCAGATCAATCTGGCTATTGCTCAGAGTGAAATCAAGATTGCCCAGCGCATTCAGGCGTCACTTTCACCCTCGGCGCCGATCAAATCCAGTCATTTCGAGGTCACCGGTTACTGCCTGCCGGCCGATCAGGTTGGCGGCGATTATTTTGATTATTTTTACCGCAATGATGTCCATTTGGATATGATTATTGCCGATGTTTCCGGCCATTCAATCGGCCCTTCCCTGTTTATGGTGGAAACTCGTAGCGCCATTCGAACTCAGGCAAGCAGTTCGGCTACGCCCGCAGAAACCCTCAAAGTGCTTAATAATTTTCTTTTTGAGGATTTGGATAAATCCGATTACTTTATTACCTTGTTTTATTTGCAATACAACATTAACACTCACCAGCTGAGTTTTGCCAATGCGGGCCACCCTCCTCCATTGCTACTCAATCCTTTTCAAATAGAATGCAAGCAATTGGATGCAGACGGATTAATAGTGGGTGTAAATAAAAATGTGATTTTTGAAGAAAAAGTCACCACGCTGTCTAAAGGCGGGGTAATCCTGCTGTATACCGACGGTTTAACCGAAGCGCAAAACGCCGATGGCGATTTCTTCGGACTAAAGCGCGTCAATGATATTTTGGTTCAACATGCACAGCAATCCCCTCAGGCCATTATTGAAACGCTGCTGGAACAGTTAAAACAATTTTGCCGTAGCGAGTCCTTTAATGATGATATTACCTTAATGGTTTTTAAGCGTCACTAATAAGCCGCTTATCGGCACTTATCGACGAACCAAAATCAAAAATAGCTTGAAGCCCAAAACAACACAGCGCCGGCAAACACACCGGCCAATACGTCGTCCAGCATGATGCCCAACCCGCCGCATACCTTGCGATCAGCCCAGCTGATCGGCCACGGTTTGAGTATGTCGAAGATTCTAAACAGGATAAAGCCCAGTACCATAGCCTGCCAGCTATAAGGAACCAGCCATAGGGTTATCAGGTAACCGGCAATTTCGTCCCAAACAATTCCGCCAAAATCATGCTCATCCAGTTTTTTTGCGGCACCATCGCAGATCCAGATGCCGGAAACGGTGACGATCAGCGTCAACAAGCTGTAAACAAAAACATTGGTTTGCGCAAACAGCCAGTAAACCGGAATGGCCGCCAAAGTGCCCATAGTGCCGGGGGCTTTTTTTGCCAAACCGGAACCAAAACCAAAAGCCAGGAACAGGGTTGGGTCGGACAATATCTGCCTGGGCGTCAGCTTATTTTTGCCCAGCTGAGTATTAAGAAAAATGCTCAAATCCTTTTACCTCTAATGGTTTGATAATGCCCGACTTATTCAACCGCAAACCGGGCTGTGCGTCTATGATGCCGATTTTGGTCGCCGCTACGGTCAACTGCGCAGCTTGTTCGGGGCTCACGGTAAAGCACAGCTCGTAATCATCGCCGGCGGTCAACGGCATAGCCCAATCGCCGGTATCGTTGATATAGGCCAGTACCGCTTTTGATAACGGCAACGCGTCCCAATCAAGACAGGCGCCTACCCGGCTTTGCTCCAGAATATGGTCCAGATCGCCCGCCAAGCCGTCCGATAAATCGATGCAGGCGTTGGCTATGCCGATCAAGGCCTGTCCGGCCTCGATTTGCGGCTCCGGCCGGTTAAACCGGGTTAAAGCTGCGTCAGAATCTGCACAGCTATAGCCTTGCTTTATCTTCAAGCCCAGCCCGGCATCTCCCAAGAGGCCGGTCATGTAAATAAAATCGCCCGGCCGCGCCGCTGAACGCCTCAGCGCCCGGCCTTTCGGAACTAAGCCCATGGCCTGAACGGTCAAGGTCAACGGTCCGGAAGTGGTATCGCCGCCGATCAAATCCACCGAATGGCGCTCGGCCAAACTTAATAAGCCTCTGGCAAAAGCCGTCAACCAGTTTTCATCAACTTTGGGCAGCGTTAATGCCAGCGTAACGGAGACAGGCTTGGCGCCCATCGCGGCAAGATCGCTCAAATTGACGGCCAGCAGTTTATGGCCCAGCAGTTCGGGGTCGGTGCCGGCAAAGAAATGCACATTTTCCACCATCGTATCGGTGGTTATCGCCAACTCGAAACCCTCGGGAATGGACATCAACGCGCAGTCATCCCCGATGCCCAAACGCGTTGATGGATTGTTGACTTGCTGCTGGGTGAAGAATCGCTGGATTAGGGCAAATTCAGAAACTGGCATGAGGTGCCTTTACTTTTCAATTTTTGCCTTACCCTTGATTTCCATTGCTCTTCTTTGCTGAGCAACCTTATCCAGTATGCCGTTCACATACTTGTGGCTACCGTCGGCGCCAAAATATTTGGCGAGATTGATGCCTTCATTTAAAACAACCCGATACGGCATGTCCAGGCGATGCAGTAACTCGTACACACCGATTCTTAAAATCGCCCGCTCGACCGGATCGATAGTATCAACCGGACGGTCTACAAATTCCGACAATACCTGATCGATGGCATCCAGATTTTTAGGTACGCCGTAAAACAGCTCGACAAAATAACTTTTCTGAGCATCTTTTAAACGCTCTTCTTCCAGAAATTGCCGTTCAATCTCACTCAGGTTCTGACCGGCCATTTGCCATTGATACAATGCCTGTACAGCCGCTTTTCGGGCATTGGTTCGAGCTTGACTCATTAGATTTCCAGGTTGTTAAATAAACTTACCATTTCGATGGCCGACATAGCCGCTTCGGCGCCTTTATTGCCGGCTTTAGTGCCCGCGCGCTCAATCGCCTGCTCAATACTGTCAACGGTTAACACGCCAAAACTGACCGGCACGTTATATTGCAGGGAAACCTGCGCCAAGCCCTTAACGCACTCGCCGGCAACATATTCAAAATGCGGTGTGCCGCCGCGAATCACCGCGCCTAACGCGATAATCGCATCGTATTTTTTCGCCGCCGCCACGCGTTGCACCACCATCGGCAACTCAAACGCACCCGGAGCTTTAACCAGATGAATGTCCGCTTTATTAGCGCCGTGACGTACCAGCGCGTCGATCGCACCGGCTTCCAGTTGTTCAACGATGAAACTGTTGAACCGGGAGGCTATGATGCAGAATTTTCCGCCTTGAACGAGCAAATTGCCTTCAAAGGTTTTTAATGTTGACATGATGTTTCTCTACTGTGTGATTAACTTGTAATGTTGTTGAGCTAACTTATTCAACCGACATGCTCGGAGACTTCCAAATCAAATCCGGACAATGCGACATATTTTTTCTGGGTTCCTAAGACCTTCAGCTTATGCACTCCCAAATCGGCCAGTATTCTGGCGCCGGTTCCGGTGGTGCGCCAATCTACGGTGCCGATAGTCTGCGCCGGACTGACAATGCCGTGATCTTCCAATTGATAATGATGTATCAGTTCGGCCAGCGATTTATTGTCTTCGCTTTGCCTGATAACGACCAACACTCCGCGCCCTTCCTCGGCTATTTTCTGCATCGCCGAACGCAAAGAAATACTGAAATCGTTGCGCTTGGATGCAAACAGATCGTCCAGCAAATTGCGCGCATGAACCCTGACCAAAACAGGCTCGTCGCCGGAAACTTGCCCCATGACCAGCGCCAGGTGCAGGTTATTGTCATTTCTGTCCTGATAGGCATAGAGTCTGAAATCGCCGAATTCAGTCGGATACGCACACTCGCTGATGCGTTCCAGGGTGTTTTCGTGCTGAATGCGATAATGGATCAAATCGGCGATCGTGCCGATTTTAAGATCGTGTTGCTTGGCAAACACTTCCAGGTCAGGGCGTCTTGCCATCGAGCCGTCTTCATTGAGTATCTCAACGATAACCGCTGCCGGTTCCACGCCCGCCAGCCTGGCTAAATCGCAACCCGCTTCGGTATGCCCGGCACGGTTTAATACGCCGCCGGATTGCGCCATCAACGGAAAAATGTGTCCCGGCTGCACCAGATCATCAGCTTTAGCATCCTCAGCGACTGCGCATTGTATGGTGCGCGCCCGATCGGCTGCGGAAATGCCTGTGGTTACCCCGGTTGCGGCCTCGATAGACACGGTAAAATTGGTTGAGTGAGCAGTCTTGTTTTCATTGACCATCAGCGGCAAGCGCAATTGCTGACAGCGTTCGCCGGTCAAGGTCAAACAAATCAGGCCGCGGCCATAACGTGCCATAAAATTCACGTCTTCGGGACGCGTGAAAGAAGCCGCCATGACCAAGTCGCCTTCATTCTCACGGTCTTCATCGTCCATAATGATGACCATTTTGCCTAAACGTAAATCTTCTATAATTTCTTCGATAGTATTCATGTTGCCTTTGGGCTTAGCCTAAAAAACCGCTTTTTTGCAATAATTCTTCTGTGATGCCGCCAGTGCTTTGGGCTGCCGCATCCCCTTTGATTAACCGTTCCATATAACGGGCCAGTAAATCCACTTCCAGGTTGACTTTAGTGCCGACCACCGCTTCGCCTAAGGTAGTTTCTTTGAGCGTATGCGGCACGATATTAACGCTGAACACGGCGCCGTCGACTTCATTGACGGTCAGGCTGATGCCGTTGATGCAAATAGAACCTTTTTCGGCAATATATTTAGCCAGATTATCGGGAGCTTTAAATTTAAATCGAAAAGAGCGTCCGTCCGCCTGCTTTTCCGTCACTGTGCCGATGCCATCGACATGACCGCTGACGATGTGGCCGCCCAGCCGGGTTGACGGCGTCAAGGCCAGTTCCAGATTAACCGGAGTGCCGACCGTCGCGGCATTCAGGGTGGTTCTGGACAAAGTTTCATTGGAAACATCGGCGCAAAAATGATTTGGACCCAGCTCCACCGCAGTCAGGCACACGCCGTTGACGGCAATGCTGTCGCCTAGCACGACATCGTGCAGCGGTAATTTTCCGGTTGCGATGGTCAAGCGGCAATCACCGGCTTTACGCTCGATTGCCGATATAAGGCCCACTGCCAAGATAATGCCTGTAAACATGGGTATCCTACAATGGAATGAAAGTTAACTTTAAATCAGGGCCGACCTGTCTGACATCGCGCAGTTTTAATTGCTTTTTATCGGCCATCTGCTGCAAACCCGGCAACGCAAACAAGCCGCGTCCCTGGTCGCCTAAAATGCAGGGCGCCATATAGATGACGTATTCATCAACCAACCCTTCGTCCAGTAAGGCGCCATTCAGCACGGAACCGGCCTCAACTAATACTTCGTTGATTTGCTGCCCGGCTAAAAACTCCATCACGGCATACAAATCCAGCCGTCCGTCCTTACCGGGCAATTGATAGACTTCAAAACCTGCCTGCTGCAACGCCTGCTGTTTTTGCTGATCTTCCGCACAGGTTAAAATCAGGCTGCGCCCCGGCAGTTTTGCCATTTGCGCGGTTACCGGCATGTTCAGATGCGTATCCAGCACTACCCTGACCGGTTGCAAGACATCGCCATCGATACGGGCATTCAGCGCCGGATCGTCCGCAAGCACGGTACTGATGCCGGTTAAAATCGCCGAACTTTCCGCCCTTAATCGCTGGACATCGGCTCTGGACTTATCGGATGTAATCCATTTGCTTTCGCCCGATGCCATCGCGGTACGACCGTCCAGGCTCATCGCCAGTTTGCTGCGTACAAACGGGCGGTTTTCGGTCATGCGCTTGATGAAACCGCGGTTTAACGCCTGTGCGTCTTCCTGCAATATGCCGCTGACAACCTCAATCCCCGCCGCTTTGAGCCTTTCCAGTCCCTTGCCCGACACCAGAGGATTCGGGTCCTGCATCGCCGCAACGACCCGACTGACTCCGGCTTTTATCAACGCATCGCAACACGGCGGCGTTCTGCCCTGATGGCTGCAAGGCTCCAACGTCACATAGGCGGTTGCGCCCTTGGCATCCGGCGTATTTTTTAATGCTTCAACTTCCGCATGGCCTTGGCCCGCTTTAACATGCCAGCCTTCGCCGATAACGACATCGTCCCTGACCAAAACGCAACCTACGCGCGGATTCGGGTCGGTCGTGTAGCGCCCTTTTTTTGCCAAGCTTATGGCCCTTGCCATATAAAAAGCGTCGCGCGGCGTTGTCATTATTTCTTTTGCAAGTGCTTAATCATATCGGTAAATTCACTGACATCCTGAAAACTGCGATAAACCGAAGCAAAGCGCACAAAAGCCACATGATCCAATAAACTCAATTCTTTCATGACTTTTTCGCCCAACTCCTGAGCAGGTACTTCCCTCTCGCCCATTGCCCGCAATTCTTTTTTGATTCGATTAATCGCAGCTTCAATATCATCGCTGCTGACCGGACGTTTTTCCAGCGCCCTGAGCATGCCTGAGCGTAGTTTGTCTTCCTCGAAAGGTTCACTTATCCCGTCGCGCTTGATAATACGAGGCAGCGTTAATTCGGCCACTTCATGCGTAGTAAATCGTTCTTTACACACATTGCATTCACGCCGGCGGCGAACCTGGTCGCCTTCATTTGCCAATCTGGAATCAAGTACTCGTGTATCTTGCGCCCCACAAAACGGACATCGCATAAGTTAAGCCACTGTTTTTCTTGTTTACCGATGACCTCCAAGGATGGAGGAAATGCCAACGGCTGCCGGGAGCAGTCGCGGCAAAATCGGTCTTCAAATTTGAGAACCGTCAATTTTATAACACTCTGCATTTTATCTGCATTTTATTTTCTAAACTATACTGTAGCCTCGTTTATACCACCCAGCGATACAAGCCCAATGACCGAACAAGAAGGCGTTATAAAATATCAGCTAAAGCATGCGCGACAGCCGATCGATTCCTCGTTTTCATTAACCGAAATCAATGCCTGGCGCACTATTTTCTTCCGGCTTGATCTTATCGGACAAGATCCTGAGCGATACGACAACATCGGCTTCGGTAATATTAGCCAGCGGATCGATTCTCACAGCGATCAATTTATCATCAGCGGCACGCAAACCGGACATATTGAGCATCTAAGCCATGAACACTACGCTCTTGTTGTCAAAGCGGAACCCCACCAAAATAGCCTTCAATCCTGCGGCTTGTGCAAACCCTCTTCTGAATCTTTGACTCACGCCAGCGTTTACGCACAGAACAATACCATTCAAGCTGTGATTCACGCCCACAACCCCGAAATTTGGAAGCATACCGCAGCGCTAGGCTTACCTCATACCAACGCCGATGTTCCTTACGGTACAGTGGAAATGGCGACGGCTGTCGAGCAATTATTCCAATCGGGTGAACTCATGCAGACTTCTCTATTTACCATGCTGGGGCATGAAGACGGCGTGGTTGCATTCGGCAAAAACATGCAGGAGGCGGCATGGGAATTGATCAAATATTTGTCAATGGCCATCGGAATTGAACAGCAACGTATTAACCGATAAAATGCCCGGCACCTATATTAGCAATCTTTAATAAAAATATGCCGGAAATACTGCTTTACACCACCAACATTTGCCCTTATTGCATAATGGCAAAACGCCTGCTCGACAAAAAAGGCGCTTCTTATACGGAAATCAATGTGGATTCCAAACCCGGCTTAAGGGAAGAGATGATGCGCAAAACAAACCGCAGGACGGTACCGCAAATCTATATCGGCGATTATCATGTCGGAGGCTTTGACGAGCTGTATGCGCTGGATCAGCAAAAGAAGCTGGATGCCTTATTGTCGCCAAGCTCTTAAAAGCAACGATCTTCACGTATTAAACCTTAATACTGATCAACGAGGAGACATCCGATGGATCACTATAAACTGGTTTTACCCCAACATTTAAATCATTACGGTTATTTATTCGGCGGCAATCTGTTGCAGTGGATCGACGAGATTGGCTATATCGCAGCCAATCTCCAGTTTCCGGGCCATGAATTTGTCACGATTGGGCTGGACAATGTGGTATTCAAACAGAGCATCAAGCTCGGTTCCATCCTGAAGTTTGAATCGAAATTGATCAGGCTCGGTAACACGTCGGCGACTTATAATGTTAAAGTTTCCTGCGAGGATCGCGACACCGGCTGCGTTGCCCATGTTTTTGAAACCAATATTACTTTTGTCAGTATTGACAAGTCCGGCAATAAAAAACCGATTAATGCCAGCGGTGCGGATCAAGGAACTATTATTCCCTGATCCGCACCAAATCCGCCACATGGCTCTCTTATCTGGTTTTACAAACCTCTTAAAAGGTCGTTTTTAATATCTTCAATATTTTCCAGTCCGACTGAAACCCTGACCAAGCCGTCCTTAATACCGGCCGCCGCCCTGACCTCCGGCGTCAAACGGCCATGGGTAGTGGTTGCCGGGTGCGTAATAGTGGTTTTAACATCGCCCAGATTTGCGGTAATCGACAGCATTTCAGTGGCGTCGATCAGCTTCCAGGCATGCTCTTTGCCGCCGGTTAATTCGAAACTGACTACACCGCCGAAATGGCTTTGCTGACGCTTGGCCAGCTCGTGCTGAGCATGCGATGGCAAACCGGGATAATGAACCTTGGCGACACCGGCCTGTTGCTCCAGCCAAAGGGCCAGCTCAAAAGCGTTGTCGCAATGCGCTTTGACTCTGATCGCCAGCGTTTCCAAGCCGGATAAAAATACCCAGGCATTAAAAGGGCTCATGGTCGCGCCGCCGGTGCGAAGATATGGATAAATATATTTTTCTATGATTTCTTCACTGGCAACGACTGCACCGCCGACACAACGGCCCTGCCCGTCTATATATTTTGTTGCCGAATGAACAACGATATCCGCGCCCAGTTCCAACGGCTTTTGCAAGACAGGCGTACAAAAACAGTTATCAACAATCAGTAAGCAATCGTGTTTATGGGCGATATCCGCAAGCACTGAAATATCGGCAATTTCAATCAACGGGTTGGACGGGGTTTCCAGAAATAAAAAGCGGGTATTCGGCTTAATTGCCGCTTCCCAGGCTGCGGTATCGATCAAGTCGACAAAATCAGTCTCAACCCCGAATTTACCAAAGTAGTTCTGGAACATCAATACGGTATTGCCGAACACGCCGCGCGAACAGACCACATGATCCCCGGCTTTAAGCAAGCCCATACCGACCGCCATAATAGCCGCCATACCGGATGAGAACGCCAAACAGCGTTCGCCTTTCTCCATCAATGCCAGCCTTTCCTGAAAGGCACTAACCGTCGGGTTGGTAAAACGGGAATAAATATTGCCCGGTTTCTGTCCGGTAAAACGTAAAGAAGCCTCTTCGGCACTCTTGAACACATAACTGGATGTCGCAAAAATTGGGATGCTGTGCTCATCTTCATGAGTGCGTTGATGCCCCGCTCTGATAGCTTGGGTTTCCAGAGAGTAGTTATTCCAGTTAGTGTCTTTCATTTATTTTTAACGTCTTTGTTTGTTAAAAGAGCAGGCAAAAGGCGAAGGACGAAAGGCAAAGACCGGTCATTGAGGTCTGTTTTTTGCCCTTCGTCCTTCGCCTTTTGCCTTTATTCAGCCTTACTTATCAATCACCATTCTGCATTTCGATAATGAAGTTTTCCGAGTTTCTTTGCGTTTGCGCACTGTCATTCCGCAAAGCCTCGGTGCGCTCCAGATAGTCATCGTCAATATCCCCGGTAATGTACTCCTTGCTAAAGCAAGAGGTATCGAAGTGCCCGATATCTTGGTTACCTTTACGCACCGCATCAATCAGGTCATTCAGTTCCTGATAAATTACCCGGTCTGCGCCGATTGCTATACAGACTTCGTCCTCAGTACGATCATGGGCAATCAATTCGTGAGCAGCCGGCATATCAATACCGTAAACATTAGGATAGCGAACCGGTGGCGCAGCAGAGGCAAAATACACTTTTTTGGCGCCGGCATCTCTGGCCATCTGGATAATCTGCGCGGATGTTGTGCCTCTGACGATTGAATCATCGACCAGCAACACATTCTTGCCTTCAAACTCAAGGCCGATGGCGTTTAGCTTTTGCCTGACCGACTTTTCCCGCATTTTTTGGCCCGGCATGATAAAGGTTCGGCCGATATAACGGTTTTTTATAAAACCTTCTCGGTACTTGACGCCCAGCAGGTTTGCCATCTGCAAAGCCGCGGTTCTGCTGGTATCGGGAATGGGAATAACCACGTCAATATCATGGTCAGGCCAGTCTCTTTGTACCTTTTTAGCTAATTTTTCACCCATGCGCAGACGTGCTTTATAAACCGAAATACGGTCGATAATTGAATCCGGTCTGGCAAAATAGACGTACTCGAAGATACACGGACAGTGATCTATTCTTTCGGCGCATTGTTTAGTGTGCAATACGCCTGATTCTTCGATAAATACCGCTTCACCGGGCTCTATATCTCTATTAATTTCAAAACCCAGCACATCAAGCGCTACACTTTCTGATGCAATCATGAATTCCGAGCCTTGCTCGGTTTTTCTTTCGCCAAACACTATCGGCCGGATGCCGTGAGGATCTCTAAAGCCCAAGACCCCGAATCCGGCAATCATAATCACGACCGCATAAGCCCCGCGACAACGGCGATGCACGCCGGATACCGCCTGAAACACATCCTCTACAGTTAACTGTAATTTACCCAAACTCTGCAATTCGTGAGCAAAAACATTCAGCAAAACTTCTGAGTCGGAATCGGTATTAATATGGCGTTGGTCTTCTACAAACAGGGCCTTTTTTAACTCCGCTGTATTGGTCAAATTGCCGTTGTGCGCAAGCGTCAAGCCAAAAGGAGAGTTTACATAGAACGGTTGTGCTTCTGCAGAACTGGTGCAGCCTGCCGTTGGATAACGCACGTGGGCAATACCCATATTGCCTTTCAATTTCAGCATCTGGGCATTGGTAAAAACATCACGGGTCAGACCGTTTTCCTTGCGCAAATGCAGCCGCCCGGCTTCACAGGTCACAATACCCGCGGCATCCTGACCTCTATGTTGCAAAACTGTCAGAGCGTCATAGAGCTCTTGGTTAACAGCTTGATGTGAAACGATACCAGCAATACCACACATTATTTTTTAACCTGCATTGTTTTGTAGAGATTAACGAAAGAAATTAACGATAAATGATGTATTCCGCCATACCTGACGAAAAATGATCCCGCAACCATACCGCGAGTAATTGAAAAGGTGGAATCAATGTTGATTCTGTCCACCAGGAATCTTTAGGCAAAGGTGTCAATCCCGCCAGTATGATAACGACAGTAACAACGATCAGGCCGCGAACAACGCCAAAAACCATTCCACCGAAACGTTCCATGAAGGTTAAGCCGGTTTTCTTTGCCAATACGCTCAATAAAAAACCGATCAAACCGCCAAGACTTAATGTAATAGCAAACAAAGCCACAAAAGATGCGACTATTCTGGCTGGCGGGTGGCTGATAGTCGGTTCCAGAAAACCTGAAAAATCACGACTAAACATTAAACTCACCCAGATTGCCAGTATCCAGAATACTAATGAAAAAACTTCCTTGATAAACCCGCGCAGCAGCCCGATTACAAAGGAAATAAAAACAAGCCCTAAAAGGGTAAAATCTATCCAAATCATGCTTTTGCTAAGCGCATTACTCGGAAATCAGGATTGCCTTTATATTCAATTTATCCAATCTTGCCTTCATTGCGGCCGCTTTTTTTCCGTCAAGTTCCGGACCTACTCGGAGCCGATATGTAGTTCCTTTATCTGTTTGAACGGTATCCAATGAGGCAGGCAAGCCTTGGTCATGCAAACTGTCCCAAAGCGACATAGCATTTTCTTTTTTACTAAAACTACCTAATTGAATATACCAGCGCACCAATTTTTCAGCTGGTTTTGGTGCAACTGCCGGTTTTTTTGCCTCAGCTACAGCGGCGGCCAAGCTCTTTGCGCTAGTTGGCTGCTTAAGAGCCGGCTGTAAAGCCCCTGCTTTGGTCGCATTTTCTTTACTGGCTATCGCCGGTTCAACTTCAGGTTTTTTAACTGTAGGCCGTACGGGTTCTACGGCTTTTTTAACCTTTGCAGGCTCTTTAGCCACCGCTTCTATACGTGGTGCTTTTGGAGCTACGCTTTTGCGAATGCCATCCGTAGCGCCTGCGGATGAAGGTTGTTCAGCAGGAAGCTGTTTTATCCGCGATTTTGGCTGGTTACTTTCCGGCTCAGTAGTTTCTTCCGCACCGGCATCCTCGCGAGTATAGCCTTCAGATTCAGCATACAATGTCTCTTCGGAATTTCCCTGTTTAGGCTGGCCAGATGATGCAGACTCTTCGATAATTTCTTCTGCAGCCCCTGTACTCTCAAGCGTATCGCCAGCGGCTTCAGTAGCTAAAGGCTCGGGATCCGGCAACTTTGAAACCTGCTCGGCGCTGGTCGGCAGTTTATCGGCTGTGTTTACGCCTGACTCGGCTGGGACGGGGATATTCAACTCGCTTACAAGCTGACCACTATTATCGACAGGATCATCGAACAGCATGGGGATAAAAATAGCACATAGCGCCGTCACAACGACGGCGCCAATCAAACGTTGTTTTAATTCATGATCCATTTCGTCTACTCACTTATTCTCAAATTCAACCAAGCACTCAGATACCAAAAAAAAAGATCCAAAAACCAATAACAGATCACCTTGTTGCGACTGGTTTTTTGCTGCCGAAAATGCTTCAGTAAAGCCGGAAAAACCAAACGAAACATTGGTTATCGAACTTTGTGAAAAAATATCGCGCATAACGGATTCGGTAGCCGCTCTAGGATTTGCCAACGGCGCAAAAAACCAGTCATAAACCACATGATTCATAATTTCCAGAACGCCAGCGATATCTTTATCTTTCATCATTGAAAAAACCGCATGGATGCGTCTATCGGGGAAAACAGTCGCCACATATTCGGCCAGCGTTCTGACCGCCTGAGGATTATGCCCCACATCCAGCAGCACGGGTATTTCGCCTTCGATCAATTGAAACCGCCCGGCCAAACGGACATTTTTTAGCCCTTGTTTAATCGATGCTTCAGTGACCGGCAGGATTGCGGCCATCTGGGTCACCGCCAAAATAACCGCCGATGCATTACGATATTGGTGCTCTCCTTTTAAGCCGGGCTCCGGTAATTGTAACATTTGCCGGTCCGCAAAGTACCAATCCCATCCTGTTGCCTGCTTTTTATAACCAAAATCTTTACCTATGCAATATGACAAGGCATGCCGCTCAATAGCGCTCTGCCTCAATGATTCCGGCGGATTCGGATCACCGATGATAGCCGGAGTTGCGGCTCGAAAGATACCTGCTTTTTCCCGCCCTATGGCTTCTCGCGTAGCGCCCAGCCATTCAATATGATCGATGCAGATACTGGTGATTAATGCCACATCGGGATCGACAATATTGACGGCATCCAAGCGACCGCCCAAACCCACTTCAAGCAACTGAACATCAACCCCGGCGCGGTGGAATATATCCAACGCCGCCAACGTGCCAAATTCAAAATAGCTTAATGAGGTATCGCCACGTACTGACTCTATTCTTGCAAATGCTTCGCAAATTGCGTCATCCGATACCGGCTTGCCATCTATTTTTATTCTTTCATTATATTTCAGAATATGCGGCGATGTATAAGCTCCTACCCGATAACCTTGCGCCGTGTAAATTGACTCAAGATAAGCCACTGTCGAACCTTTGCCGTTGGTTCCTGCAACAGTAATGGTTGGAGGCTTAATATAATCAGGGTTAAGCGCATGAAAGACCCGTGCCGCCCGCTCCAATCCCAAATCAATCACTAAAGGATGTAAGCTCTCCTGCCACTTCAGCCAATCCTGTAGCGAGTCAAAATGTATCATTAACCGGTATTAAAAAATCAGTCTTCCTGATCCGGGTGATGATCAACATCACCCGCTTCATCTTCAACAGCCACAACTTCCATCTCGACACTAAAACGTTGCGCTGGAATGTTTCTACCCGCCATCAGCAAAGCTAGAATATCGGCTATTTTATCACGCATCTCACGCCTATCGACAATCATGTCAATAGCGCCATGCTCTTGTAGAAACTCGCTACGTTGAAAACCTTCCGGTAGCTTTTCCCGGACGGTTTGCTCGATGACGCGAGGACCTGCAAAACCAATCAAAGCATTGGGCTCGGCGACATTAATATCGCCCAGCATGGCCAAACTGGCTGAAACGCCGCCCATGGTCGGATCGGTCATAAACGAAATGTACGGAAGTCCCGCTTCGGGCAGCTTGGTTAATGCCGCGCTGGTTTTCGCCATCTGGAACAATGAAAACAGCGATTCCTGCATGCGTGCGCCACCACTGGCCGTAAATACGATAAACGGTACGCCCAATTCCAGGCTCTTGCTGATGCCACGGACAAACTTTTCGCCGACCACCGACCCCATTGACCCGCCCATAAAGCTGAAATCAAAGGCGGCTGCAACAATATCCTGGCCTTTAAGCTGGCCTTTTATCACGACCAGCGCATCATTTTCCTTGCTCTGCTTTTGCGCTTGAGTGATACGATCCTTATATTTCTTACTATCTTTGAACTTTAACGGATCGACAGGCTTAACATTTTTGCCTATCTCTTCATGACCGCCCTCATCCAGGAACATATTCAAGCGCGTTCTGGCCGAAATACGCATGTGATGATCACATTTTGGACAAACGCTAAAATTCCTTTCTAGCTCAATGTTATAAAGGATTGCATTACAGCTAGGGCACTTATTCCACAATCCTTCGGGCACAGCGCCCTTTTTATTTGACCCTTCGGTTCTAATTGTTGAAGGGATTAACTTCTCAAACCAACTCATTCGCATGCCCCGTCGTATTTCATCATCGTATTCTAAACCTTGTCTTTTAGCTATCCATGGCCTGACGCATCGCTCCCAATAACTCGACTATCTCTTTTTGGGCGCGTTCAGGATCATCCAGATTTGCTTCGATTTTGCTGATCAGAGCGCTGCCGATAACCACGCCGTCTCCCAAATTTGCAACTGTCTTCGCAGTTTGTGCGTCTTTGACGCCAAAACCGATCGCCACAGGCAAATGCGTATTTGCCCTGATTTGGTTGAGCTTGGTTTCTACATCCTTAACGTCCAAATGCCCTGCGCCAGTTACGCCTTTTAGCGAAACATAATAGATATAACCGCTACCGGCTGCATCCATTTTCCTAATTCGGTCATCGCTGCTGTTAGGCGCTAACAGGAAAATCGGATCGATGTCGCGCGCCTTTAACAGCGCAACGCATTCATCCGCTTCTTCCGGCGGCAAATCAACGGTTAAAACGCCATCAACCTCGGCCCGTTGCGCGGCATTGGCAAACTCTTCGTAGCCCATGGCTTCAATAGGGTTCACATAACCCATCAGCACCACCGGCGTTTGTTGATTGGTTCTTCTAAACTCTGCCGCGATAGCCAATGTGCGTCTTAAGCTCATTTTATGGTCCAAAGCGCGCTCGCTGGCTCGCTGAATAACCGGGCCGTCCGCCATCGGATCGGAAAACGGCACGCCCAGCTCGATAACATCAGCGCCGGCCTCGACCATCGCATGCATCAACGGCAGGGTGAAATCAGGCCTGGGATCGCCTGCGCTAACAAATGGAATTAGCGCCTTGCGGCCTGCTTTTGCTAGTTGTTCAAATGTAGCGGCTAATCGACTCACAGTTCTATCCCCTCGCGTTGAGCCATCGTTTGCATATCCTTATCGCCACGACCGGACAGACAGACAACGATAATTTCATCTTTTTTCATAGTAGGCGCAAGCTTCATGGTGTAAGCCATCGCATGACTCGATTCCAATGCCGGAATAATGCCTTCCATTCTGGTTAGCGCATGAAAGCCTTCCAACGCTTCATTATCGGTAATATTGACGTATTGAGCTCTGCCGGTATCTTTCAGCCAAGCATGCTCAGGGCCGACACCGGGATAATCCAGACCGGCCGAAATGGAGTGCGTCTCGATAATTTCGCCGTCGTCATCTTCCATCAGATAAGTCCGGTTGCCATGCAATACGCCGGGACGACCCGCGCATAGAGGCGCAGAGTGGCGACCTGTTTCAACACCGTCGCCAGCCGCTTCAACGCCGATCATTTTTACCGAACGGTCGTCAATAAAAGGATAAAATAGCCCGATTGCATTTGACCCACCGCCAACGCAGGCAACCAAGGCATCAGGCAAACGTCCCGCCTGATCCAGACATTGCTGTCTTGCTTCACGGCCGATGATGGCCTGAAAATCTCTGACCATCGCAGGATAAGGATGCGGACCCGCAACCGTACCGATAATATAAAAAGTGTTATCGACGTTAGTCACCCAGTCTCTGAGCGCTTCGTTCAATGCGTCTTTTAGGGTTTTGGAACCGGATTCAACAGCGACGACTTTCGCGCCCAGCAGCTTCATCCGATACACATTTAAAGATTGCCGGGCAACATCAACGGCACCCATATAAACCACACATTCCAAGCCCAGCCTTGCCGCAACCGTCGCTGTCGCAACACCATGCTGACCTGCACCGGTTTCAGCAATAATGCGGGTCTTGCCCATGCGCTTAGCCAATAATGCCTGGCCGATGGTATTATTTATTTTGTGTGCGCCGGTATGGTTCAGGTCTTCCCGTTTCAGGTAAATCTGCGCGCCGCCCAGCTCACGACTCCAGCGTTCGGCGTGATATAACGGCGAAGGCCGGCCTACGTAATGCTGTAAATCAGCATCCAGTTCCGCTATAAATTCAGGATCGTTTAAATACTGCTGATAAGCGGCATTCAGTTCCTGAATCGGTGGAATCAATGTTTCTGCGACAAACATTCCACCGTAAGGGCCAAAGTGTCCCCGTTCATCGGGCATATTATATTTTTCTGTCATATTATTATTCTGTCACCCTCGTTAACTTCACGTATGAATGCCGCCATTTTAAGCGCATCCTTTATACCTTTTTCCGATTCCACACCGCTGCTGACATCCAGAGCATAGGGTCTTACTGTCTGTACCGCCTGTCTGGCATTACTCATATCCAAGCCACCCGCCAATACAATTGGCAAAGCGCAATGTTCGGGGATCAAATCCCAGTTAAACCGGCTGCCCGTGCCGCCTTTCGCTCCCGGATGATACGCATCCAACAGCAACCCTGCCGCGTCATGATATTGCAGAGCCAAGTCCCAAACATCGATGCCGTCCTGCATTCGTATCGCCTTCATATAGCGCTTGCCATACAGCCCGCAGGCTTCAGCCGGCTCATCACCATGAAATTGCAGGCAATCTATCGGCACCTGCTCCAGAACCTCACGTATCCGCGACTCCCGCTCATCAACAAACAAAGCCACGACCGTCACAAACGCAGGCAAAGCCTTAACAATTTCAGCAGCCTGATCAATATCAACATTTCTCGGACTGGGCGGATAAAACACCAGGCCAATTGCATCCACGCCAAGTTGAGCCGCACAAACTGCATCTTCGGCCTGGGTAAAACCGCAAATTTTAACGCGAGTTCGCATAAAGTGATATGAGAAATTTAACCAAAAAACTAGCCGCCTAGAATAACATAAAAAGCATGATGATTTGTTGGTAATCATTAATCTGGTTTATGCAAACCACAACAACCTTGTTCGCAATGAAATCGATGCGGCGATGAGTAAGTTTCTGACGAAATATGTTATGTAATAAATATGTAAACTTTCAAAATCGTGGAGTTATTCAGAGAATGCGAGTGACAAGCAAGGACGTGGCAGTAGCTGCTGCGTGATTTTTCACAGCTTGCTTGAACTTGGATGCCAAACAAGCTCTCAGTGAAAACAGCAAAGTTCCAGCGAAATATTATGCTAAAAATAAATTTTCGATGAACCGCTTCATCGCACATAAAACACAGCCAATGGATAAAGCAGAGAAACTGTCTATCATATAGCTTATGTTAATGCTGGTGCTCATGTTCATGTTCATGTTCATGTTCGTGATCATGTTGATGCTCGTGAGCACCAGCATCCTGCATTTGGGCAGCATCAACGCCTACGCCGTATTTATAAACCATCAACCCGCCTAAATCCGCACCCAGCAGCATCACAATACACAGTAAGCCCGCTAAGATCAGAAAAAAACTGTTAGCCCCACCTTGGATGACTCCGCCGGTTTTCCAGCGCCAGACCGACAATAAAGCCGCCAAAGACAACACAGATACACCAAAATGTTCATGCCGCTCCATGATTTCATGAACATCATCCCCATGCGGCACTGTATTTGCAGCAATGAAACCGGCCATCACCGTAAAGGCAGCGCTTACGGCGCCCAAGTAAAGCAGCCAGCTCGCGACATTGCGCCAGTGTTGCTTTTTTGCCAGCGTGCCGACCAGATCCAAAACAAAAAAAGCCGATAAAAACGCGAGCGGAAAATGCACCAACATAGGATGAATGTTATCCATGCTGGAGATGCCGGGCAGCAAAACCGAAAAAATACCCTCAGGATCATGAGATGAGAGCTCTTCGAAAAAAGCCAGCAAACTTGCAACACTTTCTGCGATGCCGCCGCCGTGATCGGCTCCGCCATGAATTTGAAAAGACAAATAGTTATACATATTGACCATCGTTTTTATTTGTAAGAAAGGTAATCTACTTGATATTCGGGCAATTGCAAACAAGCTTGCAAGGTTTTTAGTCTAATCGTGCCGCTGGGCATCAACCGGCAATTTGTCGAACACCGGATGCTTGGTAATACCGTAATGTTCGGGATAATAAACCGCTCCCAGATACAGACCATAAGGAGGCGCCGTAACGCCGCCCAGCTTTCTGCATCTGAACTCAAGCAACTCTTTTGTCCAGTTTACATCCTGCTTACCGGCCCCTATGTCGATCAACACCCCGGCAATATTCCTGACCATGTGATGCAAAAAAGCATTGGCGGAAATATCGATAACGACCTTATCATCGTCCCGATACACATCAATAAAGTACATTTTCCGGCAAGGGCTTTTGGATTGGCAATTTTGCGCCCTGAATGTGGAAAAATCATGATGCCCGATCAAATGCTGGGCCGCCTGATGCATTTTATCGGCATCCAACGGACTGTGATGCCAAGTCACCTGATTGCGCAGCAGCGCCGATTTGATCGGCCGATTAAGAATGACGTAGCGGTAAAAACGGGCAATGGCGCTGTATCTGGCGTGAAAATCGCCCACCGCAGGTTTAACCCAGGTGATCCTGACATCATCCGGCAGATTACTGTTGCCGCCCAGCACCCAGGTATGCAGTTCGCGCTCCACTTTTGCGTCGAAATGCACCACTTGCTCGAGCGCGTGCACGCCGGTATCGGTTCTTCCGGCGCATTGCACGGTAACCTTATGATTGGCGACTTTCGATAAAGCCTGCTCCAGCGCCTGCTGGACACTGCGTTGCTCGGTTTGCCACTGCCAGCCAGAAAAGCCGCTGCCATCGTATTCAATGCCTAAAACGATACGCGACATTCAAACCCCATAACAAAAAAATAATTACTCATATATATAAACTTTAATTCCAACATCAATGTTGTTAAACAAATCCAGCACATCGGCATTCTTCATCCGGATACAGCCGTGCGATTCAGGCCTGCCGTTCATTAAGTGATCAGGACAGCCGTGGATATAAATATACCGCCAAGTGCTGTCAACCTTGCCGTAGCGGTTCTTGCCCGGCTCCAGGCCGCCCAGCCACAATATCCGGGTCAATATCCAGTCGCGTTGCGGGTATTGCATAACTAAATCCGCATTGTAAATTTCCCCCGTGGCGCGCCTGCCGATAAAAACTGAATTTAACGGCTGCCCTGCTCCAATCTTGGCCCTGATTTTATGCCAGCCGGTAGGCGTGCACTCACTGCCCATCAGTTGGCCCGCACCGTTTTTAGCCGTGGAAACCGGATAGCGCTGCACCGGCATACCATCCGCATAAACCGTCAGTTGCTGGCTGGCGATGCAAATATCCAGATAATCTTGCATATCGCCCACGCCATTATTTTTCATTTAACACCTACACCACATCCCAAACAGAACAAATTATTGCAATAAAATAACTCATCTTAAAAACGGCTATCCCGACAATCCGTCCACCCGCCGGTTTCAATCAACCTTGGTCAAAAGATCCAATGGGCTCAACACCCCTCTGCCGCCTTTATTCAAAACATGGGTATAAATCATTGTCGTGCTGACATCAGCATGCCCCAATAACTCCTGCACCGTGCCAATATCGTAGCCGCCTTCCAGCAAATGCGTTGCAAACGAATGCCGAAAAGTATGCGGCGTGGCCGCTTTAGTCAAACCCGCATCACGTACCGCCTGCTTAACTGCCCGCTGTATGGATTGCTCCGGCACATGATGACGGCGTACTATTTTAGTGCGCGGATCTGTCGATAATTTAGCCGCAGGAAACACATACTGCCAAATCCATTCTTTTGCCGCAGCCGGATATTTACGCTCCAGCGCAAAAGGCATAAACACCGCACCAAAGCCTTGCGTTAAATCGTTTTCATGCAGCTCTCGTACCTTGAGCAAATGCGCCTGTAAAGGCGCGACCAGCGACAATGGCAACATCGTCACCCGATCTTTAGATCCCTTGCCGTTACGAATTAAAATCTCACTCCGTTTAATATCAACATCCTGCACACGCAAGCGCAAACACTCCATAATCCGCATTCCGGTTCCATACAACAGACTTGCAATTAGCCACTGCGTACCAGTCAGCCGCGATAAAATCGCCTGAATCTCATCGCGATTTAACACTACCGGCAAGCGTTTAGGCACCTTAGCCTGCTCCACGTTACCCAACCATGGCAACTCAATTGCCAACACCTCTTTATAAAGGAACAACAACGCGCATTTGGCTTGATTTTGCGTAGAAGCCGACACTCGACCATTAACCGCCAAATGTGTTAAAAACTGCCCCACCTCAGCAGCGCCCATGTCACGCGGGTGTTTCTTACCAAAATGCAGGATAAAGCGCTTAATCCAATCCGTATAAGCTTGCTCAGTTCGGATACTATAATGCTTCAAGCGAATTTTGCCTCTGACTTGATCAAGCAACTTAGGCTCTTGCCTAGATAAATTCTCTGATGGGTATTGCATTTAATTTAGGATGTGCTAAATTTCTCTAGGTTAATGAAATTAAAGTAATTTTACATTTTTATAAGTAATTAGACAACAGTTTGACGCAATGTTTGGCGTCTATTAGGATGTCTAATATTAGTTAGATCACAGCGGCACCACACGCTATCGCACATAAGGAAAAAGTTAATGAATGGCCTCATTCCTAAGCCACAAATGCAATTGGTCGACCCGCAAGCTCAGATCATCGTAGATTTCTTGAAGAATATCGGATTACCTCACGACAACATTATTGCCGCACACGATCAAAGAGCAATCATCGGGCAGAACCTTCCTGGCTTTATTGAGTCTTTACCCGCCGAAGTCAAACAGGGCGCGAGGTATCTATCAAAATTCGTTGTGGGGGCTGGATTTGGCCTGTTTGACTATTCCCTAAATGCCATCTGGAATGAAGTTGTTCTTGACCTACATAAGAAGGCAATAGCCTATGGACTGGATATTTTTTACGACGCCGCTATCGGTGGAAAAGCAAGAGAGTTTTATCAAACCGAGGATGATCTTCGCTCCCTTAAGGACGCGGTGCTTCTTGATACCTGTAGAAAGCTAGAACTAATCAGCGATACTACACACAAGAAGCTCAAGCATATTCTTGATATGCGAAACGATATTGGCATTTCGCATCCTACTAACTACACCATCAATGCTTTTGAGTTGCTAGGTTGGCTGCAAACCTGTATTCAGGACGTACTCAATGATCGTCCGACGGAGGCCGCTCTTCAGGTGCAAGCATTTATTCAGAATCTGAAGACATACACCCAACTCCTTGACCCCGCAAATCTGGCAAGTATTGCAAACAAAATTAGCGCATTGGCCTCGCACCACTGCGGCAATATTCTACGAACCATGTTCGGTATTTACGTTGCTCCCGATACAGACCCGCAAGTACGCAAGAATATTTCTTTGCTGGCCGTCTCTGTTTGGAAATCGAGTAGTGACGATACCAAGTATCGACTAGGCTTGACCTTGGAAGGGTACAACACCAATCTCTATCGCGATAAATACCAACTTGGCGAGCAGTTCTTCCAATCGGTTAATGGAAACGCTTTTCGCTCAAACTCAGAACGAGCAATTATTGTTGATGGCCTAATTGATCAATTACTTGAGAAGCATAATGGCTGGGATAACTTCCATCACGAAGCACCCGTTGCAGATAGCATCTCGTCCTACATAAACGGACAACAGGACATTCTCCAAAACTTTGCGCCAAAGCTAATTAAGGTTGTCCTCATGTGCCGCATCGGCAGGGGTATGTCGTACTGCAATGGTGTATCACCTCGCGGCCGCGTCTACTATGATCGGCTCCTTGGCTTGCTTGGCGATCAGTTCACCCCGACTGCGCTAACTGCTCTTACACAATATGAAATTCAAGCAAAACTAGAGCGCGACGTTTGCCGACAACAGGCCTGTCTTGCGCTCGGAGTTTTGAAGGCTGGCGTTGTTAACCAACGACTACAGGAATGCATCGACTTTTTGATTGCAAATCTTCCTGCTACAGGAAAGGCTGTTTTTGACTCTCGATTTAAGACTCTTTCGTCCAGCTATATTTCATGGTCGTGATCTAACATGGCGCTCAACCGGAGCGCGGTTATAATGCGGTTTTGTTTTTCAGCTTTCCGAGCCGCGCCCGGTTAGCTCTACGTTAGGCGCATACGATGCGAACCACACTGCTCAGCTACCTCAGCGCCCCTGCCTTACTGGCAGTTGGCATCTTCGTGTTGGCTCTTGGGCGCGAACCCTTTGGCATCGAAATGTTCTTGGCCTATATTGTCAGCGGGTTCCTCTTTTACGCTGCGCCGCTGTTGCTGTGGGCTATCGTGGCAACATTGGGGAAATTCTCAGGAGTTGTGTGGCACTCGGGGTTCGTTGCTTCTTGTCTAGCGCTTGTGGTGCTAGCGGTTTTTTCGCTTTTCTTCCGCGACCCGTCTGGCCTCCCAATGCAATGGCTCCTTTATTGGCCTCTCGCTATAATTCTCCAGGTTATTTTCGCAGGTTCATGTGCCCTCTATGTCGCTCGTAAGCGTTCTAAGAAATGCGCCTCTCAAGAAGCTCATTTCAACCAACTGTTATAAAAAGCATTTTTAAACGCTTTCTGGCATAGGAGTTAACTGAAAGCCGATCTGCTCAGCACGTTTGGTTAAATTTTTAATGACTCGTTGGCGATATTTTTCTTCATAATATTCCTGACCTTGATCCACATATTCTTGCCCTTGGGTGAGCATCGCATAAATCAGCCGTGCCAGTTTATGGGCACAAGCGGTGACGGCTTTGGCTTTGTCCATGCGACCACAAAGTCTTCGGTAGTACGCCCCTAAAGCCGATCGGCTGGCGCGTAAATTTACCGCCGCCATTTTCAGCGCTTGCGCAGCACGGTTGGTGATGCGACTCGTTGCTGCCGAGATTTTCTTACCGCCGGATATTTTTGTTCCAGGACACAATCCCAACCACGAGGCAAAATGCTTGGCATCTTTAAAACGTGATAAATCAGCACCGGTTTCTGCCACCACCTTAAACGCGGTCGTCACATCAATGCCATCAATCCGCGTTAAATCCACACCGCACATTTGCATCAACAGCGTTCTGGCATCGAAGTTCGGCGCATTCTTGGACTTGCCACCGCGCCGCTTGGGTTTATCGGCTTTCAGATCGTTGCGGGCGAGGTCTTTGAGCATTTTTTCCAGTTGCCTGTCGCATTCCAGGATCTGTACGGCATAAGCATCGTACAAGGCCACGGCTTGTTTCAGGGCGAACAGATGCTCTTCCCGCCAGTTGCCCTGCAAGGCTTTGGCGATCTCCTCCTCACTGGCTTTGATGTGATGATTACGGTATTTTGCCAAGACCTGGCCATCACGTTCGCCTGCCAGAATGGCACGAATAATTTTCTGCCCCGTTTCGCCCACCACATCGGAAATCACTTCCGTTAGAAGTAGATTCATCAACAGCAAAGCTTTTTGAATATGCTGAATGTGCTTGGCTTGATTGCGCAGTAGCATTTCTCTTAGCCGAGCCACTGCCCGCAATGCACAATAGTCACCCTGCGGTCGAAATGCGCCCGACAGCAGGCCAAAACTCATCAACTGTTGTAACCACTGGCAATCCAGTACGTCCGATTTACGCCCGGAAACATTTTTCACATGGCGTGCGTTGACCAGATAAACGGTAAAACCCTTCGATTCCAGTAGCTCAAACAGAGGAATCCAATACACGCCGGTGGATTCCATCGCCACCGTATCCACGTCACACGCAGTCAACCAATCGGCCAGTGCATAAAGATCAGCGGTAAAACTCAGGAATTCACGCACGGGTTGCTCGTCCCTGCCTGGTGGCACTGCCACGAAATGGCTGGAGGCGCCAATGTCGATACCCGCCGCGTTGGGATGGGTGAGTTCAAAATGGTTCTTGATTTTGCTCATAACGATACCCCCCTATTAGAATAGGAAAAGCCTACATCACTGGGGAAACGTCTTGTGAATCACTCTCTCAAACGGGATAGTCAGGGAGCCTGACTTCACCAATAGCACCGACGTATTCCTAAACCACGCTAACATTCGGGCGCGAACGCACCATTGGCCAATCGGTATTTAGCGATGTAGACTACCTGGTAATTGTAGCACCGCCTCCTTGAGCTTCTTTAAAACACCTTCCGGCTTTAGGTGGTTACTTCGCTAACATGGCGCTCAACCGGAGCGCGGTTATAATGCGGTTTTATTTTTCAGCTTTCCGGGTCGCGCCCGGTTAGCTCTACGTTAGGGCTTATCCCAGATGGCATTTTGTGCTCAAAAATATTTGCCTGTTGGTTTTGGGTTGTTATCAACCATTGGCGCGGCCTTGCTGCTCTTCATCATGTTCAAGGCCGGGTGTGCTGGTGATCCAAAGGGCGGATCGTTTGGCAACCCAGTTCGCGCACTGCAATTGGAAAGTTTTGGCCTTCTTCCTTTGCTTCTCAGTGCGGCCTCAGGTGGCGCTGCAATTGGCTTGATGTCAAAATCAGTCCATCGCGTTGCACAAGGGTTAGCCATTGCAACTTTTACACTTTTTTGCTTATGGATGACTGGTGTGCAATTCGAGATATGGGGCATTCAATCATGCTTCTAACCCTAACCGAGCGCTCAACCGGAGCGCGGTTATAATGCGGTTTTATTTTTTCAGCTTTCCGTGCCGCGCCCGGTTAGCTTTACGTTATGCACACTTATGGTTCCATCCTTGTTTGGGAGGCATCTTTAGTACCGTTCCTACAGGATAGTAACTGTGTGGCGCTATGGCGGGGAATCGGTCAGCATTAAGAAATTTTATTTCTCCCCAGCGCGTCTCATCGCCAAGCTGCCTTAATGCAATCCCCATTACGCTTTCACCGGGGGTTGTGGTATATGTTTCAGTCATGTATAACTCTTAGTTTAACGCGACGGCGTTCAGCGTCGCGGTGCTGTCAAAAATTAGTGTCGCCGCGCTTTAACACGGCGTTAGGTGTTTCATGCGAGCTTTCCTAGCCATTTTCACCGCTCTGTTTCCCATGCTTGTACACGCTGAGGTTATGGACAAAGAGCCATCACTTTTTGCTGTATTACTTTTGGGATTGTTTGGTGGACTTCTGGCGTTTTTGGCCGCGCACCTCAAACCTTGGCTCTTGTTAGTTTTGTTGCCGGTGGTAGGTGCGTTTATCTATCTCCAACTCACAGAGCTAATGGATCCGTATGTTGGCCCAGCTATCGCAGCAGAGGCAGGCCGTTTATATATTGTTATTTCTTGGGCTGCACCGGTTTTAGTTTTTGCTGGCTGTAGCGCTGGGTTTGTTTGGAGGCGTCGCAATGTCAAAGTCAACACCTAACATGGCGCTCAACCGGAGCGCGGTTACAATGCGGTTTTATATTTCAGCTTTCCGTGCCGCGCCCGGTTAGCTCTACGTTAGAAAAACATGCGACGTGTCTTGCTTATAGCTATTTTTTTATTTGCCACCAGTGCCGTTGGGTTTGATAGGCAGCACTGGATACAAGTAGCTGGGGGCTCCTGGGAACCCGACGACACGATACTTACCAAAGCAGATGCAAAGTTGAAGCACAAGTTTCAGTCGCATGTCCGATACGTTGGGCCTGGCGACCGTTGGGAGGACTACACGTTTCAATATCAGGGAAGCAGACTGCCGACAGGTCAGAAAATTATTGACATAAATGCCTTCTGCTCGAATATTCCGGAAGAATGGCTCGCCCATTTTAAGCTCACAAGCGAATGGGTTCGCATATTCGGCGGTGGCGGTTGCCTATTTCGCGCGTACTACGATTCAACGACCGACAAGATATTCGATTTAAGGGTTAATGCGCCAAAATAGCGGATTGTTTGTAGTGAGATGCGAACCCCAACATATCGAACCCGCCGATGTTGGCCTTTTTTCATCTAACAAATCGGTCAAAGGGACGCGCCGCCCGTTGGCGGTTTTGAAGTTTGGTTTTTTATCAAGGTACGGTGGCTTCGCTTAAGCTTAGTGAGCGGCGCGCCCCTTACCGTAACGTTGGGCCTCTCATGTATAAGCTCGCACATCAATCCGGAGAAGAATGGCTTCCGCATTCCTACGCCCCCATATTTTCGACCGAAATTACTTCGGCGCAAACAAAACGGCTTGTTGCCGCTGTTCCTGGAGGTGATGTCTCCGTATTGCTCAAGCTCATCGAATGTCTCACGCCACCATTCTTTGTTCTTTACGTCTTGCACACTCCGCGCGGCGAAGGCAATCCCGGCCGTTATCAAAGTCCTTCTCTTGATCTTGGCGAACTTCGCACATTTCTTTCTCGTTTCGCGCCTTTCTTCGCCGGAGACGCACGCTTCGATCTTTGGGTTCATTCGCCGAGCACCAACGGCACGATTGTCTGGGATCGCCATAACCTCATTTACGGTTACGGCCCACTTGAATGCTTCAATCAAGCTCTCCACAGCCTTGGTTTCTCCGAAGGGGCACCTACCATTCCCAAACCACACATGCACCACTATCGCCAAGAGCTAGATGCAGAGGCTACGGCCATCCTGTCGGCATTTTCATGGCAGTATTCTCCTCTGCATTCCGAGGACGAACAGTGACCCCGAGGCCCAACCCATCATTCAACACGGACTGGCGCGATAAAGCCGCGCCAGCCGGTTAATTCAGGCGTTAGAGGTCTGCTCGCATGAAGATTTACGGTTACGCGGATGAAGGGCTGGAGCCAGCAGAAACGAAGCCATCTGAATTGGCTGAAATAACTCTTGTCGCAAACCCGAGCGAGCTGCGTCTTATCGCTCAGTTTTTGGAGAACTCTGCTCGCGGTATGGAAGAGCGAGGAAAGCAATGGGAACACGAGCATCTTTCAGACAAATACCGACAATTCGAGGACTTACCGCATTTTGTTGTTTTCAATCCGGAGGCAGAGCTTTGACCTCTAACATTGCGCTCAACCGGAGCGCGGTTATAATGCGGTTTTGTTTTTTCAACGCTGTAAGGTGGATCATGCGTAACGCTGTAAGCTGGATAACTGTAGGGTGGATTCGCCGTTAGGCAATCCACCATGATCGGAGCCGGGTAGGGTACGCATCGCGTACCATTTCCAGACCGTTCCGCCATTAAAATGCCCAGAAGGTACGCGATGCGTACCCTACCCATGACTCGCTGTGATCTAATCTGATCCTTGTTTGAATTTTTTAAGCAAGGATTTTTTATGCCCGACATTAAGTCTTGTAGGGTGGGCACATGCTGTTCGTGCCCACACCGGATGATGCAGATTATGTGGTGGGCAAAAAAAGCGTTGCCCATCCTGCAAGGCTCTAATTCCAATGAAAATACATGTAAGGTATTGTTTCATCTTTAAAATAGATCTACACCCGTTAATGACTGTATTATCTATTTGACGCTAGCTCGGGCGCCGGCATCGGAATCGACCGTGCCTGCTATACGGTTTAGCAAGTTGGTTTGTTGTGATCTTCTATCGGCTTGAGTTAAATCGATCATACCTTTAAGGTCTGAAAAACGTTTCTCAGCTTCTGTTAGGAGTTCTGCTGCTTTAACCGAATCGCCATCTTGTACAGCTGTTCGAGCTTTCTTCAGATAATCATTAGCACGGTTACGATTACGGTCGAGCTTATCATTAGCATTGATTTCTTTACTTAACTTTAATGCCTCTTTGATATCTTCAATAACGACATCGCTACCGGCATTGTCATTCAGAGCTATCAAGGCTTTAGTGACTTGACCGGCAGTCGCATCAATTCCTTCACTTGGAGTCATTCTGTTATACATACATGCCATACCCAAACAGATTTCAGCATTAGCCGAAAAAGATCCTAAAGAGAGTGCCAATGTAGTTGCTACGACTGCGGTTTTTAATAATTTCATGTAAGGTAATCCTTGTTATAGTTATTTTTATTAGGTCTGTAACCTCTTAGATATTAAGGAATTTAATTGGTTACATGGTTAATGTGAGCTTTGTCATAGCGCTTGTCAATATTAAATGGCTTAACTCGATTCCAGGCATTCAGCCGGGTACGCATCGCGTACCATTTTCAGACCGTTCCGCCAATAAAATACCCAAAAGGTACGCGGTGCGTACCCTAACCATGACTCGCTGTGATCTAATCTGATCCCCGCTTGGATTTCCAAGCGGGGATTTTTTATATTCGATCGATAATTGGGTGGCGGATTAGATAGATCTGGTTAAAAACCGCTTTGTTGCCGGCAAGCCCGGTAGGGGCGCATCGCGCCCCTTTTCGGTGTCCAACAGTGCCGAAAATTTTGATGTTCGAATAATGGCTTGGCATTCGTAAATGGTGCGCGGTGCGCACCCTACTTCGCTCTCGTTGTTATTGCTTTAAATTTTTCAATAGCTCCAGTGGAAACACGATAGTAGAAGATTTGTCGCCGGCAATTTCGGTTAATGTTTGCATATATCTCAGCTGAATCGCTTCGGGTTGTTCCGACAGTATTTTTGCCGCTTGCAATAATTTCTCGGCAGCCTGCATTTCCCCTTCCGCATGAATGACTTTAGCGCGCCGGGTACGCTCGGCTTCCGCCTGTTTGGCAATGGCTCTGACCATGCTTTCGTCCAGATCGACGTGTTTGATTTCAACATTCGACACTTTAATTCCCCAGGCATCGGTTTGCTGATCCAGACTGGTTTGAATGTCGATATTGAGGCGCTCACGTTCTGCCAGCATTTCATCCAGTTCATGCTGTCCCAATACCGAACGCAAGGTCGTTTGTGCCAGCTGGCTGGTGGCTTCGTAGAATTTTTCCACTTGTATGATCGCCTTCTCCGGTTCTATCACACGAAAATAGACGACGGCGTTGACTTTAACGGAAACGTTGTCGCGGGAAATCACATCTTGTGTCGGCACATCCATCACGACGGTTCTTAAATCAACCCGTTCCATTTGTTGAATCAGCGGAATCAAAATGATTAACCCCGGCCCCTTTACCTTGTAGAAACGGCCGAGCATAAAAATAACGCCGCGCTCATATTCTCTGAGTATTTTGAACGCACTGATCAGCAGTAACAGCACGATACTGATGAGGATGAAAAAGAAATTTGTAACCATCACTCGTTCTCCTGTGTTTGGATAGGTATAACCTGTAAAAGCAGGCCATCGATAGCGGTCACCCTGACTTTTTCATTTTTGCGCAAGGGCTGGTCACAGGATGCCCGCCAGTTTTCACTATGAATACGAACCATCCCTGTTCCGGTAAAATCATCTATCACCTCGCCTACCAGGCCCATCATTTCTTCCTTACCGCTGACAATCGGTTTATGTCTTGATTTTAATATCAGGCCGATAGCGATGATAAAAAAGACGGCGCTGCTCAAGGCAAAACCAGCGATTAGGCCCAGATTTATCCCGAACCCCGGTACATCGGTATTCATCAATATGATCGAGCCAATGACAAAAGCAGCAATGCCGCCCAGTCCGAGAATTCCGAAACTGGTCACAAAAGCTTCGGCAATCATCAGGGCGATCCCCAACAGGATCAGGCCCATGCCGGCATAATTGACCGGCAACAGCTGAAATGCGTACAAAGCCAGCACCAAACAAATACTCCCTATAGTGCCGGGAACAATGCTGCCCGGATTGGAGAATTCAAACACCAGCCCATAAATGCCGACCATCAGCAAAATGTAGGCTATGCTGGGATTGGTAATGACGGCCAGAAACCGGCTTCGCCAGTCCGGCTGAATGCTTACTATTTCGGCCTGCGCGGTATTTAACAGGATCTCCTTGCCGGAAACGTTGACTTTCCGGCCCTGCAATGACGTAAGCAAACCCGTTACATCTACGGCCACAATATCAATTACGTTCAGTTTTAGCGCTTCAGCAGCAGAAAGACTGGCTGCTTCACGCACCGCCTTTTCCGCCCATTGTTCGTTTCTGCCGTGCATTTTTGCCAAACCGCGAATATAAGCGGCAGAGTCATTGACCATTTTCTGAGTCATTGAATCAGGGAACGGTTTGGCTTTATCGCCATTCTTATCGGTCTTGTCTTTGTCGTCATCAACGTCGCCAAAACCACCGAATTGCACAGGCGTTGCCGCCCCCAGATTGGTTGCCGGCGCCATTGCGGCTATATGGCTGGCAAGGAGGATATAGGTCCCGGCGCTGGCGGCGCGCGCACCGCCGGGAGCTACATAGCTGATCACCGGTATGGGAGAGGCAATGATTTGTTTGATTATCCGGCGCATGGAAATATCCAGGCCTCCTGGCGTATCCATGCGAATCAGTACGGCCACGGCCCCACTGTCAACCGCCTTTTGCAGATTGCGTTCTATATAATCGGTTGTCGCCGGGCCGATAACATCGTTAATTTCAAGTTGTATGATTACCGACGTTTGGACGGGGTGACTATCCTTTTTCCCGGCATAAGCAGCTGTCACGACAGTCAGAAAAACCAGAAAAACAAACCGAATGTTCCGTATAATCATGGTCTTATCCACTCATTTGATATGCAGATGGTTTCAGTCTACTCCTAAGCGATATGTGCAGCAATGATTGAAAACCCGCTGTATTGGCAGCCGGTCAACTTTTAAGTTATCCCGGCCAAGACTTGTCGTATTTTGACGCCAATTCAGGCGATAATGCCGCGCTGTAAGACGTATTTTCAAATTAAGGAATAATGGTTATGAAATCCAGAGATAGACGGCGAGGGTTGGTAGTAGTCAATACCGGTTCGGGCAAGGGTAAATCTTCCAGCGCTTTGGGCATGGTGTTCCGTGCCGCAGGCTGGGATATGAAGGTGTGCGTCATTCAATACATCAAGGGGCAATGGCAAACCGGCGAGCAAAAAGCCGCCGAACGTTTTGATAATATCGAATGGCATGCGTTGGGCGACGGCTTTACCTGGGACACTAAAAATCCCGAGCAGGATGTTAAAACCAGCCGGGAAATTTGGGAGTTCAGCAAGGCCAAGATTCTGTCCGGAGAATTCGATGTGGTGTTGCTGGACGAGATCAATTATTGCTGCGGCTATAACTGGATTTCCGGCCAGGAAATAGCCGACTTCATCCGCAATGAAAAACCGGCCTGGATGCATTTAATCCTGACCGGCCGCAATGCGGCGCCCGAAGTGATAGACGTGGCCGATACCGTAACCGAGATGACTAAAATAAAACACGCTTACGAGCAGGGGATCAAGGCTGAACAGGGTATAGAATTTTAAGGTAAATACCCAGGGTAACCTGTAAAATGATGGGCAATTGTCACAATGAGGAGAAGAAAATGTCTGAAGCGCAAAAAATCATGATGGCTGTTGCAGCTGTTTTTGTAATCGGCTTTGTTATGGTCGGCTTAAGTAAAGAAGATCAACCGGTTGAACAAGTAGAAGCCGCCGCAAAGATTAGAAACAATGTCGCAATGCAAACGATGGCGAGTGAGAAATGCCCGCCGAAAATTAAGGAAGTCACAGGAGAGCAAGTGTTTTTCCCGTCTGAAGTAGAGGGCGATAAGGAAACTTATGTCACTTTGAAGTGGGTGGGTGAGAAGGCTGACAGCGGCGGATTCAAAAACGCATCGTGCACTTTGCATGCAGCGCTGGGCGGAATCTCTGAACTGATTATCGATGATAAGGTCATCATAAAGAAAAAAATGTAGGTTAAATTCCGGTGGATCATCCGGCTTGCAGGCCATTGGATTGATTCACCGGACAATATATCCGTTTGAGCAATTTCAAGACCAGACACTACAAGACTCACGCCCTTAACCTGCATTTATGTAGATAAGGCTAAATAACAAAAATAATTTTTATGACAAAGACAATGATTAAAGGAGTTTTAAAGACATGGAAAGAGGATCGGGGGTTTGGTTTTATTAGTCCGGATAATGGTGGAAAAGATATTTTTATCCATATCTCGGCGCTCAAAGGAACGAGCCGTCGTCCGGTAACAGGCGATGTTATCCATTACCAGGTTGCCAAAGATAATCGGGGTAAGTTTAAAGCGGTTAATGCGCATATTGAAGGCGTGGAAATTCTGGAGGGCAAAGCCCCGGGTCTGTTCCAAACCAGGAAAGGCATCATGCTGACAGCGCTGGCCATACTGGTTATTGTCGCGGTTGCCGCGGCTATCCATTTCGCGGCTTGATCATTGCGGAAGTTTTTCTACAAGCCTGGGCAACGATGTTGTTGCCCAGGCTTGTTGGTAAGCGGTTGAGTACAACGTCAAACGAGGTGTTGCGGCCATGGGGTTATATCTTTTTCTTGTCAGCATAGCCGCGCTGAGTCTTATTTATTTTGCGATCAAGGCTAATCAGGCCAGGCAACTTAAATATATCGAGCAATATTGTTTTCATAAAGGCATACGCCGCAAATTATCGCAAAAGCGCCCGCAGTTGACCGAGCAGCAGTTGGACATGGTCTTTCAGGGCTTGAGGGATTATTTTCTTATTTGTCACCGGGCCCGAAACCGCATGGTTTCGATGCCGTCCCAAGTCGTTGATGATGCCTGGCATGAGTTCATACTTTCCACCCGGATTTATGAAAGATTCTGTAACAAGGCGCTGGGGCGATTTTTACATCACACGCCCGCCGAGGCCATGCCTGCGCCGGCTCTGGCACAGCAAGGCATTAAGCGGTCATGGCGGCTGGCTTGTACGCTGGAACAGATAAATCCTAAAAAGCCGGTCCGGCTGCCGCTTATTTTTGCCATGGACGGTTTGTTAAATATCGATAATGGCTTTATCTATCAGTTAGACTGCAAAAAGAGTACAGCGGCTGGTTATTGCGCAAGCCATATCGGATGTTCTTCCGGTTGTGGCGGTTCGTCAGGCAGTTCAAGTGATGCCCCGGATTCCTGTAGTTCAGGCGATTCGGCGGGTTGCAGCAGCGGTTGCGGGGGCGGGGATTGAGCGGAGCTCATCTACACAAATATATATTGCATTGAGGGTTTGTAATGACCGATTCACAAAAATGGCTGGTTTTCGTTTTTATCGCAGGTTCGGCCTGGCTAATTTATCTGCTGGCGCCGGTGTTAATGCCATTTGCATTTGCTGCGATGCTGGCTTATTTAGGCGATCCGCTAACCGATAAGCTGGAAACGCATCGACTGCTATCCAGAACCAAGGCCGTGCTGGTGGTCTTTTCCGTAATGACGCTGGCTTTTGTGCTGGTTTTACTGCTGCTCGTCCCCCTTTTGGAGTACCAGGTCGAGCAATTCGTAAGCAGCCTGCCGGCCTATGTCTCATGGTTGAATGAGACTGTCATTCCGTGGACGCAGAGACGATTTCATCTGGGCATCAGGCCGATCAACCTCAGCCAGATCGTCAATCTTATTAAAAGCCATTGGGAGCAGGCGGGCGGTATCGCCGCGACGGTAATGAGCTCGGTTTCGCATTCCGGCGGCGTGATAGCCGAGTGGTTGATGAACCTGCTGTTGATTCCCGTGGTCACGTTCTATTTATTGCGCGATTGGGATGGGTTGGTTGCCAAGGTTCATGGTCTGTTGCCCCGCCGCATAGCGCCTGCTGCCGCCAAACTTGCTGCGGAAGTTGACACCGTGCTGGCGGCGTTTGTCCGGGGGCAGCTCTACGTCATGCTGGCCCTGGGATGCATTTACAGCATTGGCCTATGGATGACCGGCCTCGATTTGGCCTTGTTGATCGGCATGTTGGCCGGACTGGTCAGTTTCGTGCCTTATCTGGGGGCAATCGTCGGCATCGTTACGGCCTGTATAGCGGCGTTAGTGCAATTTCATGATTTGATTCACCTGGTGCCGGTCGCCATCGTTTTTATTGTCGGGCAATCGCTGGAAGGCATGGTGTTAACGCCCATGCTGGTAGGCGATAAGATCGGCTTGCATCCGGTCGCCGTTATGTTTGCGGTATTGGCGGGCGGGCAGTTATTCGGCTTTTTAGGCATCCTGCTGGCACTGCCTGTGGCTTCGGTCATTATGGTATTGCTGCGGCATGTGCATGATTTATATCGATACAGCGATTTTTACGCACGGGAATGAAGCTGATGAAATTATTCCAGACTGCTGTTCTTGCGTTTTGCATGGCGGGTTTATTAAGTGATGCGAGTCTGGCCAGTGATGAAAAGCGGGAAGCCGAGTTTGCCGAAAACATCAGCAATACCCTGACGGTAGGCAAGGCAGTCTGGCTGGAGTCGGAAGGAAATAAATTTCTGGGTGTTTATACGGAAACGGAGAAAACCGGCAGCAAAGGCACTGTAATTATTCTTCATGATATCGGCGGGCACCCGAATCAGCAGCAACTGATTTACGGCTTGAGAGTGATTTTGCCGGAACATAACTGGACGACGCTTGCGCTGCAAATGCCGCTTCGGGAAGCAGGCGTTGAAAAAGAAGAATACTATCCGTTGTTTTCAGAGGCGGCGGCGCGGATTCAGGCCGGAATTGATTATGCCAAGAACAACGGCGCAAAAAGTATTGTTGTGGCCGGCTATGGGCTGGGCGGGCTGATGGGCGCTTATGTTCTGAGTGAGCAGACGAGAGATATTAAAGCGCTGGCGGCCATTAGTTTGCCGGTACCGACTACTGAAAATAAAGCGGCTCAAACCTTGGAATTTATCAGCAAGATCAAGATTCCGATGCTGGATATTTATGGCGCATTAGATGTGCCGGATGTTACGAAGAGCGCCCGTGAACGGCGCTTGGCCGCAAAAGACAATACCGGTTACCGGCAGGTTAAAATCAACGATGAAGGCCACGCTTACCTGCATGATGAAGGGATGCTCGTTAAACGGGTATACAGTTGGCTGGAGTCGGCTTCAGTTGCGCAATGATTTTGACGGGGAATAGGGCGCGATAGATTTACCTCGCACCAATAAAGCAACGTTTAAAAACATCGAACTTGAGGCAGAGTAAGAGCCTCATAACAAGGCGCGATTGTCATAATCCCGCTGGGCAATGCGGCTCGGGTTGCCCAGCACCAGACAGTGGCCTGGGACATCTTGAGTTACCACGGCGCCCACGCCAATGGCCGCGCCATTCCCTACATTGACATTGGCGCAGACCCTTGAATGTGCGCCGATCCACACCCTTTCGCCAATCACTGGCCGCATGTCCGTATTTTTGCCCCCTACCTTAGCGTGCTGTTGAATGTTGCAATGAGGCCCGATGATGCAGTTTCTTACCTCAACCCCTCCAAAGTGGTTAATGTAGAAACCGGGCGCAATATTGGCGCTTTGGTCCAGGTTGATGCCATAAGCATTGCGCGCCCATGCTGACAGCACCCAGTACACAGGGTAAAGGGGAATGGTAAAGGGCCAGCTGATGCAATGTTTGCGGACACTGCTTAACCAGCGTCCGAAACGGTATATCGCCAGCGCCTGAAGTCCATAATTTATCCAAAACGAATGCAGTACATCAATGGGTCGGAGGGGGGCGGAGGAACGATGTACACGCATTATGTCGGCACGGATATTTTCGAACATTAACTCCTCAGCTGTGCATCCATATATTTCATGACATCCAAATCCTGGCGTTTTCGCAATTCGGAATTGTCAAAGTTCCGTAACACCAATCGAGGGGCGTTACCTTGCAGCACGACGCCTGCGGGAATGCTTTTACTAAGCACGGTGCCCGGCAATAGCGTGGCGCCGTCTCCGATACGGATAGCGCCGAAAACCACACAATCCGAACCAATCCATACATTGCGCCCAATCTCGGGACGTCCCATGTCGATGTGGTTCATGCCCACGGTAACTCGCGTACTAATTACCGTTCCGGCTCCTGTTTTTCGGGCTCCGAAGATGATATTGCCCTGATCTGAAAAAGAAACGCCGCCCTCAATTTCACAGTCTTTGGCAATGTCGCTTTTAGTGCCGATCTTCATCAGTGTCAGCTTCAGCAATCCAGTGGGAATGGACATGAGGCGCCAAAACCATTTGAGTTTGCCGCCATTCTTATATTTTAAGCACAACCAATGAGCCAGGCGATGTATCAATATTATCCGCAACCCCGGGGAAACTATCAGCAGCCATAAACGCGACGCCGGACTCATGGGGCGATTCGGCCAGCGCCGTAGATGGGCAATGTCGATGTCCTTGCTTACCTTAGTGCCTGTCTGCCAATTAGCGCGCTGATTAAGGCCTGAGAGAGGATGAGTAACAACACCTGTCTGCGTCATCGGTTGAGTTACTTGGGCAGCGTCGACATCTTTGGCTAGCGGTTTCATTTTGCTGCCTGCTGGGTTGCGAGAGAACTGGCAAAATTTAAAAAGGCGGTGGCAACCAGTTCTTGTCCGCGTTCGTTGAGATGTCCGCCGTCATTGGTCAGTTCAGGGCATAGTGCCTCGACCGTTTGCCCATTCACGGTCACCCGGCAGTGTTGGCCGGTTGAGTCAGCCTCGGCCCGAGCAAGATCAAACAAGCGACCTGTCGAGGCGTAGCGTTCGCGCAGCAGGGTATTGAATTCCGCCCGCCTGAGATTATCAATAGAGCCGCTGGGCTGTTTGCCCATGAGCTTTTTAGCCAAAGCCTTTGGGCCGGTTTGCAGGGCCATCAATGGCGCGGTAACCGCCACGAAGTTCGTTTCCGGATGCCGCTGAGCCAAGGATTCCAGGTTGGCGATATATTTGTTCGCCAACTGCCGGGCATCTGTCGCGGCATTGAAATCGACGTAACATAGCTTCATCATGGCTATATCTGCATTTTGGGCGGCGCCGGCATCAATGGCGGCAGCAAAGTCCTCTATCTTGGATAACGGATCGCCGTTGTTGCCGATGGAAAAATGACTGATACCCTGCGCGGCAGGCGCTGCCCGTCGCTCTTGAACATCAAGATTGACTCCATCCCTGGCGGCTAATCGCTCTATGCCGTTGAGGATATTCCTGCCAACCGACTGGTGACCGAAAACCACTCGTGTTTTTTCCAGTGCCTGCCATTCCGGCTTGTTAGTTTGCGTTGTCGTCACCATCGATGTCTCCTCTAGCTTGGATTGGTTGCACCCTGGCAGTATTAGCATCGTCGCTGCAATCAACCACCAGCCACATATATTTGTATTTGTCATATGCTTGTCCCCGTATAGCGTTATTTAAGAGCTTGCTTTCAGCCCAGCGCCGGCGGTTTGGTCATCGGGCCGGTTACCGTCTCCATTGGAATCCCCGGCCAATGAAGCGCGGCCGTGGTTTTGCGCTTGGCTTGAATGTCATGGTAGATAAATTCCGCTTGATCAAGACCGATCCCTAGCTCCTCAGCTAACCAAGAAGAGGATTTGCTTTCGTTGTAGGCCAGCAAAGCAATATCCATTTTGTCGTAGGGCAGGGCGTAATAAAACTCGTCTTGCCCCTGTGCCATGCTGTAGGTGTCGGTGGTGGGTTGGGCGTTGCAGACTTCTTCCGGAAGCCCCAGATAACGCGCCAGGGCGTAGACCTGCGTTTTATATAAATGCGCAATGGGCTTTACATCGGCCGAGCCGTCACCGTTTTTTACAAAAAAGCCTTGGTCGTATTCCAGGCGGTTGGGCGTGCCGACCACGGCATAATGCAGGCGGTCGGCATGAAAGTACTCCATCGTCTTGCGCACCCGTTGCTTGAAATTAGTGGCGGCGACGATTTGCAGGTAATTCTTCGAGTCCAGCCGCTCCTCGAATAATTGCCCGTCGGGCGATTGCACAACGAGCTTGAAATAATTGAATCCGCCTGTCTGTCCGCCGGCGATAACGATTTTGTTCTTCCATCCGGCGGCGTAGCTCGGGAAAACAGCGCGGATGGCCTCGTCGCGCCAGTGGTAGCAGCCCAAAGCGTCCAATGCTGGTGCGATATCGAATTCCTCATAGGCGATGCCGAGCTGATCCGCCACCATGCGGCCGCGGATAGAGCTTTCGGATGCGGAGTCGCGCTCCGGCAACAGCAAGCCAAATACGCGCTCAAGCCCGACCGCGCGCACGGCCAATGCGGCACAGACCGCGCTGTCTATGCCGCCGGAAATAGCGACGACCAGTCCGCGGCGGTGCAGGTGGCTGCGTAACAATTCACGCAGGCGCTCGGTAATTTTCGCGGTTTCAGCCGCCTCGTCCAGCTTGAGCCCGGCACTAAGATTCGTAGGCACGCTTCTCAGCGGGACATTAAGGGTTTTAAACATAGGTAATTCCTCAACAATCAATTATTCCAGGGGGAGTAATGTGACGCACTGTTCCATAATCAGCTTGCGGGATAACTTGCCGTTGATTGTGCGTGGCAGTTCAGGCAGCAATAGGACATGTTTAGGCACCATATAGTTTTCCAGCCGTTCGTTACAAATATGCTTAATTTGTTGCACGCTCAGATTTTCGCCTTCGCGGGCAGCCACAAAGGCGCACACCGCTTCGCCAAGTAAAGGGTCAGGAATGCCGGCCACCACGACTTCTTGTACAGATGAAAGACTGTAGATTGCATTTTCGACTTCGGTAGGGCTGACTTTTTCCCCGCGGCTTTTGATGATTTCATCGCTACGGGCGACGAAATAGAAGTCGCCATCTGCGTCCCGCCGGAACAAGTCGCCGCTTTTCAACATAAACTCGCCCGGCAATAAGCCAGGCACCAACACTTCGGCGGTTTTTTCCGGTTGCTTCCAGTATCCGCGCATCAGATGCGGGCCGCGTACATAGAGGGTGCCAACCTCGCCTGTTGCCACCGCTTGCCGGTTTTCATCCAGTAACAATAGTTCGGTGCCGGGTATGGCACAGCCTACCGAGTGGGGTTTAATCTCGGCCAAGGCGGGATTCAGATAGGCGCTGCGGATGCACTCGGTTTGCCCATACATCTTGTATAAACTGGCCTGGGGAAATATTCGCCGGATACCGGCGATAAACTCCACCGGCAGCATCGCTGCGGCGTTAGTCAGTATCCGCACGCTGGGAAAATTGAGTTGTTGTTTTGCATCGTGCGCCAACATCATGGCGAAGATGGTAGGCACGCTGGCGAAACTGGTTACCGCTTCGTCGTTCATGCGCTTGAATACCTGCATCGGATAAATAAACGAGCGTTCCAGTACCAAGGTTGCTCCGACGCGCACTGCGGACAGCCATTGGAAGAGGCCATAGCCGAAATTGAGCGGTAAGGCGGAAAATAATCGGTCATGCTGGGAAAAGCCCAGATATTCAGTGATACTGTTCAGCACAAACAATAGCGATTGATGAGTGTGCATCACGCCTTTGGGAAAGCCGGTTGTGCCCGACGTGTAGATCAGCGCGGCCAAATCCATCGTGATAGCTGACTGTGGCGGCAGGGTGGTTGGCATATGGGTTAATGCATTGTCCAGATTTTCGACACCGTCCGGCAATGCCTTGGATTTCGATAGGCATAATACCCGCAGTGTCGGCAACTGCTCTGCTGCCGGGCAGAACACTCGTGCAAGATTCTGCTCGCTTAGCAATACCCGAGCATCCGAATCACTCAGGATGAATGCCAGCTTATCGGGCTTGGTTTGGGCATTAATAAGGACAAAAACTCCACCAGCCAATAGCACGCCATAGATTGATGCGGCGCATTGCCAGGTATTGTCCATGAAAATCGCTACGCGGTCGCCACGGCATACGCCGCTCGCGCGCAAAGCATGGGCAAGCCGGTAAGCGTAGTCCGTCACCTCACGGTAGCTCACTCGCACATCATCAACAACCAAGGCGGTATGATCGGGATATCGTGCGGCAGTGGCTAGCAAGGTGTCTTGCAGGAGTCGGGGTATAACGGGCATCATTCTTTCTCTTCAGGCAGCCACTGCTTGGGCTTGCTTACGCTGAATAAAAGCAGCCAGATTGTCTACGGAATCAAGATTGGCCGGCAGCATTTCGTCGTCGTTTACTTTGATGCCGAAGGTTTCTTCGATGAAAAGTATAATCTCCATAACGCCGGTAGAATCTATAATGCCTCCGTCAAGGAAAGAGTCGCTGTCCTGTAAGATTGACTCGTCTTCGGTGAACAGAAGATTTTCCATGATGTAGTGGCGAATAATTTTTTTCATGGTCACATTCATAGCTATAGCCTAGGGTTAGGTTAAAGAAGGTTTGGGAACACTTGCTCCATGAGCAATTTGAGAAAATTTTTCAATAAAAAAATAATGGCATAACTGGGTAGAAAGAACGCCAACCAGCGCCATGTTGTCCTTGTAAGCAATTGAGCCGCCACTGCTCGCTTTCTTGAGCAAAAAACCGACTTTTTTAGCGTCGAAATAGCCGTAGCGCTTGAGCTTTTCTGCGCTCAGCAAATCATCCACATAGGCTGGAGGATGGGCGGAGAAAAAGGCAGGTATGTCCGGAGCCCGATACGGTTGTTTGTGACGCTCAAGAATCTGATTGGGTAACTGGCTTTTCATGGCTTGCTTAAACAGGTATTTCTCGTTGAGCACACGCATCTTCAGGCGCGGATTCAGGCAATTGGCGAACTCAATAAGCCTATGGTCCAAGAAGGGGAAGCGTCCCTCCACTGAATTGGCCATCAGCATGCGATCTCCTTGAGAGCAGAGTAAATAGTCGCTCAACAGTGTTTTAGCTTCCAGGTATTGTGCGCGGTTGAACGGATGCCAGCTATCGAAAGCAAGCGGCAATTGTCCGGTCAGTCCATTGACGGCATTTTCATGCAGCGTAGCGTTGAGTTCCTGAGAGAAAAAGACTTTGCATTGGGACGTTGTGAACCATCGGGGCAGATGACTGAATCCCGGCTGTCCGGGCTTATCCAAGCCGATGCTGTAGTACTTTTGTAAATAAGCTTTGGCTTGGGAGCTAGAGGTTTCCAGGTAGGGATACAGCACCTTGAGCAGCAGTGGCCGCCATTCGGACTGAGGGTGCCGGGCCCAGAATTGACGGATCTTGGCTTCCTTGAACAGGTCATAACCGCCCAGTACTTCATCGGCGCCTTCGCCGGTCAGAACTACTTTGTAAGCTGAATCGCGCACCAAGCCGGACAGTTGTTGCATAGGCGAAGGAGCGGTGCGGAGAATCGCTGTTTCGGCGTGAAAAACAGTGGCCGGAAAGTTTTCGGCAATATCACTGTTTTGGCAGAGTATTCGGCTATTTTCAACGCCAAGATGTTCGATCAACTGCTTCTGGAAGCTCGATTCGTCAAGCGATTGTTCTTCGAAGCTGATAGAGAAAGTCTTGAGCGGTGCGGCTGAGTGACGACGGATCAGCGCCACCAATGCAGAGGAATCGAGTCCTCCCGAGAGATAGGCGCCGACCGGCACGTCCGCGCGCAAGCGGATGGAGGTCGCGTCGGCAAGGATATCGTATAACTGCTCGGTTAAATCGGCGTCCGAGCCTTGGAGATAATCGCCCGGTTCGGGAAAGCGCCAGTCCCAATAAACTGACTCGCGCAAAAGGCCGTGTTCCAAAACCAGCATGTGCCCGGGCGCTACCTCAAAGATGTCTTCAAACAGCGTATTAGGGCTGCGTGCCGCCCAGAAGGTGAATATTTGATCCAGTGCCGCCGGAGAGATGCGCGGCGCTTCCGATAACTGAGGTAATAAGGCCTTGATTTCCGAAGCGAACAACAGTCGATCGCCTTGGGAGGAATAGAAAAGCGGTAAAATACCGGCTCGATCACGCACTAACAGTAAGCGTTGATTGTTGCTGTCCCAAAGGGCGATGGCAAATTGGCCGTTCAGGTGTTGCACAAAATCGTCGCCGTATTGCTCGTAGGCATGGACGATGACTTCGGTATCACTGAGGGTATGAAAGCTGTGGCCCTGTTTGATTAAGTTTTTGCGCAACTCGACATAGTTGAATATCTCTCCGTTGAATGTGACCCATACGGTCTTGTCCTCGTTGTGCAGAGGTTGAGCGCCGCCGGCAAGATCGATGATGCTAAGGCGCGTGTGGCCCAAACCAATGCGTTGGTTGGGATCAAGGTAGATGCCGCTACCATCAGGGCCTCGATGATGCAGAGCAGGCAACATGCTGCGCACATCCTTTTCGCTAATTTTGGTCTGCGTTGAGAAAGCAGCAATACCATTAATTCCGCACATATCTATCCCTTAGCATCTCGTTAAGTTTAAATATTTTTTAAAGTCTCATATTGAAACCAACAGGCTGAGAATCATTCTAAGCAGAAAAAAACGAAAAAAACATAAGTGCAAATACTAGGGATGTTGTTGATTCCATTTATATAAATTTCTTGCTATCGCTGTTTGAACATTTTCTTTTGAGCACCCTAATGAAGCCAATAGCTTGGGAATTATTCGCAGCAGAAAAAACATAAGCGCTGATGCTTAGGATTGTTAGATTTATTAAAAAATTAATTTGTTTGTATTAGGACTATACCCCGCATTAAATACAGCAAGCATGGGTAAAAATTGCCTTAAGATTGATGAAAGTAGGCTTTGGGAAGGTCTAAACCTGTTACAATGTTTAAATAATACAGATGTGCAAATCCGATGACGGCAAGCATCGTAGAGACGTTAGCTACATTGATTTGGATAAGGCGTGAACAGGATGCAGGTAAGGGAAAAGCTTACAAGGAACGTCGCTATTTATACGTGGTGCTGGAAGTGGTTGGCACAATGCATTAACACTATCATAACAAGTTGAAAATTAAGTGGATTTAAAACATATAAGAAATTTTTCCATTATCGCGCATATCGATCATGGTAAATCGACGCTTGCGGATCGTTTTATTCAAATCTGCGGCGGCTTAAGCGCCAGGGAGATGTCCGCACAAGTGCTTGATTCGATGGATATTGAGAAAGAGCGCGGTATCACGATTAAGGCGCAGAGCGTTACGCTGGACTATAAAGCGAAAGATGGCGAAACCTATCAGCTTAACTTTATTGATACTCCAGGGCATGTGGACTTTTCCTATGAGGTTTCCAGGTCTTTAGCGGCTTGCGAAGGCGCGCTGCTGGTTGTCGATGCGGCCCAAGGCGTAGAGGCGCAAAGCGTCGCCAACTGCTATACGGCGATAGAACAGGGGCTGGAAGTGGTGCCGGTGCTGAACAAAATCGATTTGCCTTCTGCCGAGCCTGAGCGGGTGCAGGCTGAAATTGAAGAAGTGATCGGTATTCCGGCCGACGAGGCGTTGATGATCAGCGCAAAAACCGGCTTGGGCGTTGAGGGTGTGCTGGAGCAATTGGTGCTTAAAGTCCCACCGCCTGAAGGTAAACCGGACGGCCCATTACAGGCATTGATTATCGATTCCTGGTTCGACAGTTATCTGGGCGTGGTGTCTCTGGTCAGGATCATGCACGGCAGTATCCGCAGAAAACAAAAGATTACTATCATGTCTACCGGCAAGTCGTTTATCGCCGAAAAAGTCGGCGTTTTTACGCCTAAACGCCTGGATAAGGATATTTTGAATACCGGCGAAGTCGGCTATGTCGTAGCCGGTATTAAGGATATTTTCGGGGCGCCGGTCGGCGATACCATTACCTGGACGGATAACCCGGCTGCCGAGCAGCTCACCGGATTTCAAAAGGTGCAGCCGCGCGTTTTTGCCGGCTTGTATCCGGTCAGTTCGGATCATTATGAGGACTTGCGCGAGGCGCTGAAAAAATTAAATCTCAATGATGCGTCCTTGTATTTTGAGCCGGAAACCTCTCAGGCTTTAGGCTTTGGTTTCCGTTGTGGTTTCTTGGGCATGCTGCACATGGAGATTGTGCAGGAGCGCTTGGAAAGGGAATACGATGTTGACCTGATCACAACAGCGCCGACCGTTATCTATGAAGTCATTACCCATAACGACCAGATTTTGATGATCGACAACCCGGCCAAACTGCCGGATATGGGCACTATCAAGGAAATCAGAGAACCTATTATCCGGGCTAATATCCTGGTTCCGGAGACCTATCTGGGCGGCGTCATTACGCTGTGCATAGAAAAGCGCGGCGTGCAAAAAGACATGCAGTACGTCGGCAGGCAGGTATCGCTGCATTATGAAATGCCGCTCAGCGAAGTGGTGCTGGATTTCTTCGACCGCTTAAAGTCGGTGAGCAGGGGCTTTGCATCGTTTGACTATGAGTTCTTGCGCTTCCAGCCGGCCGAACTGGTCAAACTGGACGTGTTGATTAATGCTGAAAAGGTGGATGCGCTGTCTATCATTGTGCATCGCGAGCTAAGCCAAAACCGTGGCCGCGATCTGGTTGAAAAGATGAAAGACCTGATTCCCCGGCAGATGTATGAGGTTGCGATACAGGCGGCCATCGGTTCTAAGGTTATCGCCCGCTCCACCGTTAAAGCGATGCGGAAGAATGTGATTGCAAAATGTTACGGCGGCGATATCAGCCGTAAGAAAAAGTTACTGGAAAAACAAAAGGCCGGTAAAAAACGTATGAAACAGGTCGGCAATATTGAAATACCTCAAGAGGCATTTTTGGCCGTTTTGCAGCTTAATAAAGAATAAAATCAGACGAAAGGCAAAAGGCGCAAGGCGAAAAAACACCTTTCGCCTTTTGCCTTTCGTCTTTAGTCTTTAGTCTTAAACCTTTTACCTGAAATTATAAACATGGATTACGATTTTTCCTTTTTTCTTGTCGTCGCCACGCTGGTCACCGGTGTCATTTGGGGCGGGTATTTGCTGGTGCTCAAATCAAGAGGGGAGGTTTTTGATGAAGATAAAGAACCCTTACTGGTCGAGTACGCGCGTTCTTTTTTTCCGGTCGTATTGATTGTGTTATTGCTGCGATCATTCATCGCAGAGCCTTTCCGCATACCGTCCGCATCGATGATGCCGACTTTACTGATAGGCGATTTTATTCTGGTTAATAAATTCACTTACGGCATCCGCTTACCGGTTATTAACAAAAAAGTCGTTGAGCTGAATGAACCCAAGCGCGGGGATATTGTCGTTTTCCGCTATCCAAAAGATCCGACTGTCGACTACATCAAGCGTGTGATCGGCCTGCCGGGTGATAAAGTTGCTTATTACGATAAAAAGCTGCACATCAACGGCGAGCCCGTCAATCAGGTCTCTTTGGGACGCTATCAGGGCGTAGGTCAAGGCGAGGATATGACCGGAAATGAGCATTTGTTGGAAGATTTGATGGGCGTTGAGCACAGCATCCTGATCAGAAATGGCGCAACTTCCGCCGAAGGCGTTTATGTAGTGCCGCAAGGGAGTTATTTTGTGATGGGCGATAACCGTGATAACAGCAACGATAGCCGTTACTGGGGCACGGTTCCGGAAGAAAACCTGGTTGGAAAAGCTTTTTTCATCTGGATGAGTTGGGACTGGCAAGATAAAGGTGTGGGCCTGGACCGTATTGGCACAGTGTTGAAATAAACTGCACTATACTTAACTCTTTTTATAAACCATCTGGAGAAAAAAATGAATTTACTGCTTAAACGTCAGCAAGGTTTGACCTTGATTTCGCTTGTTTTTATTCTGGGTCTTATCGGTTTTTTTGTCATGTTGACACTTAAGATCGTTCCGATTTACCTGGATCACGGCAAGGTAAAAAGTGCGTTGGAGGCGTTAAAAGCAACGCCGGAACTTCAAACGAAAAGCGAATATGAAATCAGGGACAGCTTAAATAAGCGTTTTAGCATTAATTATGTCTATGATGTCAAACCTGAGAACATTAAAGTCATTAAACATGGCAATTATGTGAAAGTGGACATCGAGTATGAAACTGTCGTGAAGTTGGTCAGTAACCTGAGTGCATTGGCCGAGTTTCATGACACTATCGAGGCCGGTCAAGAGTGATAAAAAAGCCTGAAGAGTTGTGCAAAAAGTTGGGTTTGACGTTTAATAATCCTCAGCTTTTTACTACAGCTTTAACGCATCGAAGTGCAAGTTCGAACAATAATGAACGGTTGGAGTTTTTGGGTGATTCAATTTTGGGTTTTGTTATCGCCCAGAAGCTGTATGAGTTATTTCCGGGCGCCAGTGAAGGCGTTTTAAGCCGGTTAAGGGCGAGCTTGGTCAACCAGAGCTTTCTGGCGGAACTTGCCAGAAAGCATCAGTTGGGCGATTACTTGGTGCTGGGTTCGGGGGAATTGAAGAGCGGCGGCTTTCGTCGCGATTCGATCCTGTCCGATGCCGTGGAAGCCATTATAGGTGCGTTGTACAACGATCAGGGCATGGATGCTTGTCAGAAATGGATCTTGCAGTTATTTGCGGAAAAGCTGAAAGGCTTGTCTCTGGATAATTGGCAGAAAGACCCTAAAACTCAATTGCAGGAATTAATGCAGTCCAAAAAAATGGATCTGCCGGATTACACCTTAATGACTATGTCCGGGCTTGCACATGAACAAACTTTCAAAGTTAAGTGTACGATAACGTTAATAGCAGAGTCTTGCATCGGCACCGGAAATTCCAGAAAAAAAGCCGAGCAGTCGGCGGCAGAGCTTATGCTTGAATTATTAAATAAGGACACTAAATGAATTGTGGTTATGTCGCCCTGATTGGGCGCCCCAATGTCGGCAAATCAACATTAATGAATCATTTGTTGAAGCAGAAAATCAGTATCACCTCGCGCAAGCCGCAAACGACCCGGCATCGGATTCTCGGCATTAACACCACGGCCGCCGGGCAGGCCATTTATATGGATACGCCGGGTATGCATAGCAGCGAGAAACGGGCATTGAACCGTTATTTGAATCGGACCGCGGAGACAACCTTGACGGGCGTCGACGTGATCGTCTGGTTGATCGACGGCTTGTCCTGGCATGAATATGACGAAGCTATCTTCAAAAAGCTGGAGCAAGCGGGTTTGCCGGTGATTCTTGCTGTTAATAAAGTCGATAAGGTCGCGGATAAAGAAGCTATTTTAAAATTCTTCGACGAAGCCCAACATCGCTTCCCATTCAAGCATTTGGTACCCATTTCCGCGCTAAAAGGCACCAATCTCGATCAGCTCGAAAGCTTGATCATGGCGCTACTGCCTGAGCAGGATTTGATCTATCCCGAGGATCAGATTACCGACCGGTCCGAGCGGTTTTTAGCGGCTGAAATTGTCAGGGAAAAACTGACCCGGCGTTTAGGCGATGAACTGCCATATGCGCTGACGGTAGAGATAGAGCGCTACGAGGAAAAACCCAACATTACCAAAATATACGCGATTATCTGGGTGGAACGCTTGACCCAAAAGAACATCGTAATCGGCAAAGACGGCGAGATGCTGAAGAAAGTCGGCACCGACGCCCGACTGGATATAGAAAAGCTGATCGGGCAGAAAGTCTATCTACAGCTTTGGGTTAAAGTTAAAAAAGGCTGGTCGGATAGTGAACGAGCCTTGCAAAGCTTAGGCTTTAATGACTGAATCCGCGGTTTATTTGCAACCTGCTTTTATCCTGCAACAGCGCAAATACCGGGAAAGCGGCCTGATTATCGATGTACTGACCCGAGATTTCGGCCGGATTTCCCTGCTGGCCAAGGGCGTCAGAAAAGCCAGGTCAAAAACAGCAGGAATGTTGCAGCCCTTTATCCCGTTACTCATTTCCTATTTAGGAAAGGCAGAGCTAAAAACGCTGACCGGCGTAGAACGCCTCGCCGATTCCGTACCGGCTAGCGGCATACACTCCGTCCCTGGAGATCGCCAAGCCAGTTCCAGACTGGCTTTAGGCATACACTCCATCCCTGGAGATAACCCTGCCGGTTCCGTACCGGCTGTTGGTATACACGCCATCCCTGGAGATATAATTCAGCCGTTTAATGAGATAAAAGGGCTGGCGCTTTATTGCGGTTTTTATATCAATGAGCTGGTTGTTTGTTTTTTGCACAAATACGACCCCCACCCTGAAGTGTTCAGCGACTACGGCGAATGTTTATGTGCTCTTTCTTCACATGGCGCTAACCTGGAAGCTGCATTGCGGCTATTTGAGCTTAATCTAATGGAATATACTGGTTATGGCTTGCAACTGGAACATGATGACAATCAAAAGCCCATTGAGCCATCAAAAAGATACGACTTCAATGTAGGTCGGGGGGCGGTTGAAGCGGCGAATGGTCAGTTTTCAGGCAAGACTTTGCAGGCGCTAAGCGCCAGGGAACTGACCGATCCTCAGGTCTTAAGCGAAGCAAAAATCCTGATGAGGATGGTCATTGATGTTTATTTGCAAGGCAGGGAACTCAAAAGCCGAGCGGTCATTAATAAAATCATGAAGCACACCAGCGCCGAATAGGGCTTACAACCACGGCCGTAATATTTACCTATCGCCAGGCACAATAAAACCAAACGGAGTGGACGAGGCTACAACCTCATCCAGCATAAAATGAACAAAACACAGATCTTATTAGGCGTGAATATCGATCACGTCGCCACTTTGAGGCAGGCCAGAGGCACGCTTTACCCTGAGCCGATTCAGGCCGCATTAATTGCAGAACAGGCGGGTGCTGACGGTATCACGGCGCATTTGCGGGAAGACCGCCGACACATACAGGACAGGGACATCTATTTATTAAAAGAAATGCTCCATACCCGGCTGAATATGGAAATGGCGGTAACCGATGAGATGGTTGGCATAGCTGAGAAAGTACGGCCCTTTGCCTGCTGTCTGGTGCCGGAAAAGCGCGAAGAGTTGACCACTGAGGGAGGGCTGGATGTCGCCGGCAATTTGCATCGCCTGCAATGGGCCTGCGATAAACTGGCGAGTGCAGGTGTTGAAGTGTCATTGTTTATCGATCCTGATGAAATACAGATCGATGCGGCGGTAAAAGCGGGGGCACCAGTCATTGAATTGCATACCGGGTGTTACGCTGAAGCGGACAGCCCCCAACAGCAAGCCGAAGAGTTGGAGCGCATCAGGAAGGCTGCTGTTTATGCCCACAGTGCCGGACTGCAAGTTAATGCCGGGCATGGCCTGAATTTTCATAATGTTGAAGCGATATGTGCGCTGCCGCAAATAGTCGAACTTAATATCGGTCATTCGATTATCGCGCAGGCGGTATTTTCAGGCTTGGCTCAGTCGGTTAGGGATTTGAAGCGGATCATGCGCACTGCAAGAATGCAGCAGAATGCTTGAGTCGTTGTTGGTCTGAAGGAAGCAAGTGGCGCTGGAGTTTTATGAATTCACCTCGATAGGTGATCGAAGGATTAATCAGGACTTTATGGCGCACGTCATTAATGAGTCTTATGCGCTGTTTGTCGTTGCCGATGGTTTGGGCGGTCATCATGCAGGAGAAAAAGCGTCCCGGTTTTTCTGTCAGGGCTTGTTAAAAGCCGCCGATATTTACAGCAAACAGATGGCGCAGGATCCCATAAACGCTTTTTCGGCCTGGATTGCATCGGCTATCGATGAAATGAAAGCGCTGTTTGCGTTCGATAAGTTAGGCCATGATGCGCATACTACTTGTGCAGTTCTTTACCTTGATGAACAGCAGGCGTTGACTGCGCATTGCGGCGATTCGCGGATATACAGGATGAATCCACAACGGATCCTGTGGCGAACCCAGGATCACTCCATTCCGCAACAATTATTGAATGAAGGCAAGATAACCGAGCAGGAGATGGCGCAGCACCCGGAGCAAAACCGGCTAACGCGCACGATCAATATAATGAAAGCCCATGAAGCGGAGATTAATCTGTATCCGGCTATTGAAAAAGGCGAGACTTTTGTGCTGTGCACTGACGGTTTCTGGGAATATGTGAAGCCATCAGAGCTATTGCGATTAGCGAAGCCCGCCATTGGTATGGATGATCTCGCCAAACTGGCGCGATTAGCAATGTCTCGCGCTCAAGGAAGAAGCGACAATATTACCGTGCAGTGGATAAGAAAGTTTTAAATGCCGAATTAATGCGGCACTGCAAAACCGTGTTTTTGCATACGGTAAAGTAAGGTGTCGCGGGAGATGCCCAGCAGTTTTGCGGACTTGCTACGATTGCCTTTAGTGCGGTTCAGGGCTTGATGTATTAAATCGGCCTCTAATGTATCCAGCTTAAGGCCGGTCTCTGGTAAGGTAAACTCGGTTGTAGCCGGCGTATTGCTGATGATTTTAGCGCTAAATTCAGCGGGCAGGTTTTCCGGCTCAATGACTCTGCCTGCCAATAAAATGCTGAGCCTTTCGCATAAGTTACGCAACTCGCGAATATTGCCCGGCCAAGGGTAGGCTTTCAGTGTTTTTAAGGCTTGCTTGCTGAATTTTGGGGCAGTCAGGTTATGCGCGTCTTCGAACAGGGCCAGAAAGTGCTTGACCAGCGACTCAATGTCTTCAGTGCGCTGTGCCAATGACGGCAATTCTAATGGCACAACATTCAAGCGAAAATACAAATCCGATCTGAACTCGCCTGCTTCGATTTGTTTATTTAAGTCAGTGTTGGTTGCGGAAATAACGCGTACATTAACTTTGTAAGGCTTAATTTCACCGATTGGAAGGCATTCCCCTGACTCAAGAAAGCGCAATAATTTTGCCTGAATCGACAGCGGCAAGGAATTGATTTCATCAAGAAACAGTGTGCCGCCATCGGCAGCCTGGAATAGGCCTTGCTTATCGGTTGTCGCTCCTGTGAACGAGCCTTTTTTATGGCCAAACAGTTCAGATTCGATCAGGCTTTCAGGTAACGCCGCGCAGTTTAAAGTGATAAAAGGCTTGTCGGCGCGAGCGCTGGCTTGTTGAATGGCGGTGGCGAAAACTTCCTTGCCGGTGCCCGTTTCGCCTTTAAGCAATACGGTGACATCGGTCGCCGCAACAATTTTGGCGCTCCGGATTAAGGAATCCAATGCAGGAGATTGGCCGATGATCGCGCTAAAATGATCCATAGATACCTCTTAATGTAATGCCGAATGGGTTGTAATCGCCATGGGATTAAGCCAGGGCAAGGCCGCCAGTAGAGCCAGCACAATCATGAACAGGCCAATAGCCTGTTTAAAACGGGGCATTCTGGATAACCTTGTGAGAATTCCGGTCATTATACCGACTCCCATGACTGCCGGTAAAGTTCCCAGTCCGAAAAACAGCATAGTTAGGGCGCTTTGCTTGATGTCGCCTGCGGTTGCGGCGAGCGCCAAGGCTGAATAAACCAAACCGCACGGTAGCCATCCCCACACCATGCCAAAAAGAAAAGCCTGGCTGCGGTTCTTAACCGGGATCAGTTTACGGCCGAAAGGTTCGATCATTTTCCAGAAACGCAGGCCGGCTTTCTCAATGTAGGCAAACCGGGGGAACCATCCGGCTATATACAGCCCCGCCCCGGTCATGACGGCGGCGGACAGTAATTGCAGCAGCCGATGCCCGCTGACTTCACCCATTGGCAGGGTAATCAATGCTTCAATGACACCCGCTAATGCGCCGGCTATTGTGTAACTGGTAATGCGGCCGATGTTGTAATTGAACACAAAGGGGAACAGCCGGCTTTTTTTGTTCCGTATTTCCGGGCTGAGACTCAAGGTCAAGGTGCCGATAATGGAACCGCACATACCAATGCAGTGCATGCTACTGAACAGGCCCATCGTTAAGGCGACCAGATATGAGGTAGTAAAGGCGAGATCAAATTCCATAATCGCAAGGCATTATTATAAAAAAGAGTAGGGCGAACGAATGGTCGCCCTTTTTGATTCGCATCTATTGAAACTGCGAAAGAATTTGCCCCTGAATCTTTTCGGCCATGGCTTTACGGTTCTCGGCGTCGCGTATTGGGCGGCCGACAACGATATAGTCAGCGCCATTCTGGAAAGCCATTTCCACGCTGACCACTCGTTTTTGGTCGTCTTCTTCGCGGTTGTCAACCGGTCTGATGCCCGGAGTGATGACGAGCAGCTTGTGGTCCAGTTCCTCTCTGAGCATGGCGACTTCAAGGCCGGATGAAACAATGCCGTCGCAGCCGATTTGCAAGGCTCGTTTGGCGCGGGATAAAACCAGCTCGCGGACATCGCAGGCAAAGCCCAAGTCGTCAAGATCGCCGCGATCCAGGCTGGTTAACGCGGTTACGGCCAGCACTTTAAGGTCGCCTTTTTCCTTGGCGGCGGCTTCCATAATGGCATCGTTGCCGTGGATGGTGGCAAGATCGACGCCTTTGCTGCTTAAGGCTCTAATGGCTCGGCCTACAGTGGCTGGGACATCGAAAAATTTCAGGTCGACAAAGATTTTCTTGTTTTGCTGTTTCAACCATTCGATAAAACCGAAATAATCACCGGACATGAACAGTTCCATGCCGACTTTGTAGAAGATGACCGAGTCGCCGAGTTCTTCGACTAAAGCCTGCGCTTCCGGAATGCTGGGAACATCCAGCGCCATGATGAGTCGTTCACGGACAGGGATGGATTTGGTTGAGATAAATGATTGAGACATGTTTAAAAGTAAAGTTGAAAATATAAAATTCTGTGTAGGATGGGCTAAGGCACGAAGCCATCGTTGTTCGCAATAGATTAGGTGTCGGCTTATTCAGTCACCAGGCCTTGTTCATGCCAAGCCTGTATGCCGCCGTTCATTAGGTAAACCTTGGAAAATCCCTCCGACTTTAATATCAGTTGGGCTTGTGCGGAACGCATGCCGGCTTGGCATTGGGTGATAATCGGGCGGTTTTTATAAGGTTCAAGCTCAGGTAGCCGGTCATTCAACTGGGATAACGGAATTCGAATGGCGCCGTGAATATGATGTTCATTCCAGTCGTCCTTTTCACGCACATCGACAATAACGGCTCTGTCTTTGACTCGCATTGTCGCGGCTTCTTTAGGCGAGATGACATCAGTTTCAGCCATTGCAAAAGAGCTGGCGAGCAATAAAAAAACGCCGAGTCGGCAATACTTTGAAAATAGACGCACTTAAACGCTCCAAATAATAAGTCGATATATATTACCGGAACTTGTTTTAACGGTGAATGTTAAAATTCACTATTGTCACAATAGTCCTCGATTATGAACTCAACATTGATACAAATGGCCTTGATAATGGCGTGCGGCGCAGGATGGCGTTTTGTAAAGCCAGCAGGCCTGTCAGCCGAGCATACGCGGCAGGTGCTGACCACGGTGGTCTATTATTTGCTGCTGCCGGCCATGGTTCTGGATGTTTTATGGTCTGCTGATATTGGTTTGCACTCGTTTCAGTATACCTTGCTGGGCGTGGGCAGTATTGTTTTTGCGATGCTTTGCCTGTGGCTGGTTGGGGTATTGTTCAAATTTGAAGACCGGCGCTTGGGTGCGATGATACTGGCGGCGGCGTTTCCCAATGTGACCTATCTGGGCTTGCCGGTTTTGGAACACATCTTTGGTAGCTGGGCCAGGTCGGTGGTCATACAAATGGACCTGTTTGCAACCTCGCCATTGTTGTTTACCGCAGGGGTTCTGGTCGCGCGGCGCTATGGCGAAGATACCGCGGAAAAGCCAAAATCGCTGTGGCTGTTTTTTAATGCGCCGCCATTCTGGGCGGCGGCTGTTGCGGTAATACTGAATGTTAACGGTTTAATTGCTCCAGTTTGGTTTTCAGGGGTGTTG
>NZ_JALOCF010000065.1 GCF_023227905.1 Methylobacter sp.
AGAGTTATAGGCTTGCTGAACTTATACAGAGATATTTATGGCATATTCGCCAGCATGGAAGTTACCAATTAGATATTGACTTGATTCGTAAACAAACAGGAACAGAAAAACTCTATATGGAGTATAAAGAACTTAATCGTTGGGTAATTCAACCAGCATTAAAAGATTTAGAAAAACATATAGGGGTTAAACTTGACGCAATTAAGAAGCGGGGTGTGGATTATGTAACATTTATTCCGGCAAAAAATAAGATTAATGCTATTCCAACAAATATACCGGAGATATTTTAGTGCTTGATCCTTTAAAATACCTAGTGACACAGGAAGATATATCTGAAAGAGACTTATCTTTTAGTGTTAAAGTATTACAAATTAATTATGTTAAAAATACTTTCAGTAATAGCCCTGAAGGACAAGTAAATAAGAAATTTAAACTATGGGTTAGAGAGAATAAAACAAGACTATTAACTCTTTCTTTAGAAGAACTTAATAAGGTTATTTATGATAAAGTATTAGAATTACAGGTGCTATATCCTGGGGCTTTTCCTGAAGGTATGGGTTGGTGGAGCAAACAACAATTAGTTAAATTATATTATTCTAACAAACTCTCTATAGAGAATTACACTATTGAAGATCAAATAAGGGAAAAAGAAATAGAGTATAAAAGAAAAGCTGACATTGCAATAGAGATTGAGAGAAAGAAAAGAGAAACTATCCTGAGACTAGAAGCTGAAGAGTTAGAAAAAAAGTTAATTGCCGAGCAAAGAGAATTAACAAGAATACCTTTAGAAATTGGTATGATTTTTAAGTCTAAACATGACATAGCAGAAGGATTAAACGGATTAGACTTAGGTAAAAGGGCAAAACATACTTATATAGTTGATTTTGCAGTTATAGAATATGTTAAAGCACAAAAAGGTAAGTTTTGGGTAGTTAGAGGAATAATTAAGCCTGGGGTTAGGATTTATCCTGATCTTTTACAGAAAGAAGTAATTTTATTAAAAAAGGAGGTAGAATAGTGTCTTTACAAGACAAATTAGATAAACTTTCCCGTTGTATGATTCACGGAAAACTTAAAGAACACCCAGACATTCTTCAAGCATTAAAAGATTATGGTTTCTATTTTGAAGGTGATGAAGATAGAAATGTTTTATGCTTTGTTGGGGACGGGAGGATTATTTTAAATAAATTGGAGGAAGAGGATGATTAATCTTAATATTGCCAAAAACAGGGGTCTTGATCTTGCTTTATATAAGCATCTTAGTGAAGTTAAAGAAGCCTCACGATATGAGTTAAGGCAGAAATTTAATACAGCCTCACCAGCTTTAGTTTCTTATTCTATTAGCAGCCTTAAACATAAAGGTTATATTGAAGAAGAAAACGGAGTTATTAGATTTACACATATTAAAGAGGAAGCGGCATGAAAGCAAGTGAATTAGCTTATAAGTTACTTGAATTCTGTGAAACAGAAGGAGATTTAGATATAAAATACCATGATTGGGAGGATAAAGAAGACCTGGATATTGATCACATTCAATTAGAGGAAAAAGATAATGCTACATTACGGTATTTAGTTATAGTATGATTAAAATTATCGCAGCAATTACAGATGATGGGCTTTTTGGTCAATCAAATGGTATTCTCCCTTGGAAATGTAAAGAGGATTTAAATTTCTTTTACTCCCAAATAGAAGGTAAAACTTGTATTTTAGGTAACAGTACATATAAAACTCTACCAAGGTTAGTTAAAAGTCTAGTAAGTGAACTTATTGTTATAGGTAATTCTATTAAAGTAGAGGATTGGAAGAGTTATCTAACCTACCTTGAAGAAATGGAAGATGAGATAGTTATTCTTGGAGGTAAAAGCATTATTAAGCAATGTTTACCTTATTCAGACCAGTTAATTTTATCAAAAATCCATAAAAGATCATTAAAACCCTTACTTAATCCACTTGATTTTATTTACTTTCCAGAACTTGCATTAGCTTCAAAGGTTCTACCAGTAAATAGTGTACTTAGTGCATCAGAAAACCACGTAACTTCTTTATATAATTTGAGGAAATATTATGAAAACGTTAGACATGTTGTGGAAAATCCTGTACAGGATAGGTAATAGTAATACATTTTTCATTTTATGTATTCTGTTGGTTGTTTTGTTCTTTTTTAATTGGCTTATTCAGCCGGTTGTTGAGCATAGGTGGTATTAGTATGGCCAATGGAAAAATAGAATGTACTTTGAAATTAGGGGATATTTTATTAAATAATTTAGTAGAGGAGAATCAAAAGTTAAAAGAAAGAATTAAAGGTATAGAGGAATCTTTGCAGGAAATGATTTACATCACTGATAGAGACCATGATGTTTGGATTAAAGCTAAAAAATTATTAGGAGAAAATAATGATTGAAGAACTAAAATCAGATACACTATTAAACATGTCAAAAGAATGGTATGAATTATTTAAAGCTGCTGGCTGTTTACCTACTTGTCATTGTTGTGGTTCACCTATACCGATAGGTAATGACTTTAAACTATCTAGTGTAACTAAAGAACAAGCAAACTCTAATGCTTTTAAAACAACTGAACCGCATGATGTTATGTACTGCGCAAAAACTTCATGTAATCCAGATGCACAGATAGGGAGAATGCATGAACGACAGTTAGAGAGAAATAGAATCTTTAGGGGCGGTAGGAGCGGTTGTTCTATTATTAACGGCAAAATAGTAGCAGGATTATAACATGAAACAATATTTGGACTTACTTAATAAAGTATTAACAGAAGGAGAAATCCGTACAGACCGCACAGGTACAGGAACAATAGGTCTTTTTGGTGATGCAAATATGGCCTTTGACTTGTCAGAAGGTTTCCCTTTAATCACAACAAAGAAACTTCATTTCCCAAGCATAGCTCACGAGTTAATCTTTTTCTTGTCTGGAAAAACAAACATCCAGTATCTTAAAGATAATAAAGTAACTATTTGGGATGAATTTGCTGATGAAAATGGTGAAATTGGTAGAATGTATGGGACACAGTGGAGGGAGTGGCGAGAAAGACCAATAAAAGTTAATCTTGTCGCAGAAGAGGGTAAAATTCCAAATGTTGAACTGAGTTTTAATTACATAGATCAAATTGCAGAGCTTATAAAAGGTTTAAAAGAAAACCCTTTCTCTCGTCGTCACATTCTATCCGCTTGGAACGTAGGAGAACTTCATTTAATGAAACTTCCTCCTTGTCATGCTTTTGTGCAATTCTATGTTTCAAATGACAGAAAACTTTCGTGTAAACTTACTCAAAGAAGCGGAGATTCTTTCCTTGGGATTCCCTATAATATTGCTTCTTATGCTCTTTTAACACATTTACTTGCTCAACAAACAGATTTAGAAGTAGGGAAGTTATATTGGTCTGGAGGGGATACCCATATTTACCTTAACCATATTGAGCAAGTAAAAGAACAATTAAGTAGGGAACCAAAAACCCTTCCAACTATAACTATAGAAAAGCAACCAAGCATTGATGATTATAAATTTGAGCACTTTAAATTAAATAATTATAATGCTTGGCCGCATATTAAGGGAGAGGTATCTGTTTAATTATTATAAAATCTCATAACCAACAGCAGAGGTATCAGCAGCATTACTTGACGAGATAGTGATTGATGTACCAGCAACTCGTGCTGATTCTGCAACATCACCAACAGTTCCGGCACTGTTACGACGAAAAACCTTTACTTTTGAGGTTTGTCTGATTCTAGTATCAGAAACAGTAACGGTGCCGGCAACTAATGTTGCCACTTCGCTATCATCTTGAATTAACTGTAATCCCTGCTGCATAATCTCAACTTCAATTACTGCGTCAGTCGGTGTTGCCGATGTTAAAAACATAGAAATGTACGAACCTAGAGCAGTAATATAATTAGCCCCATGCCCAACACAACGAATAATAGGTGATGTTAATGTTAATTCTATCCCATCTGCTGGAGATAGCGCGTTATAACCTGATTGGCCTGAAGAGAATAAAGTTAATTCAGTAGCAGCATCTTGAGTAGCCCTGTATGTCCTAGATGAGATCGAAAACCTATGAATCCACTGACCACCCTGAATAATTTTCAGCTTAACGAACATTTCAAACGCATCAGCAGCAGGAAATCCAAGCGTTGCTAAATTAATGCCTGCAGCACCATTGTTCAGTGTCAATGTTCCTGAATGCTGAGGTACACCACCTGACATAGTTGGATGCTCTACTTTTATTCTAAAACCCTGCCCTAATGCTGTATAGGTGATGGCTGAACCTGTAAATTCTCTAGTTCCTGCAGTAACCCCAGTTGGCAGGGTAGAACCGCCTACAACATCAGTTCCAGTTGCAGCAGCCGATCCGGTTAAATTCAGGTTAGCCGAAACTACTAGATTTTCATGGAAAAAGTGTCGACCAAATCGTTGCGCTATTTTGTTAGCAGCAGCTTTGGCTGTGAGCATATTAGATTTTGCCGACGGGTGAACTTGGGTATCTACATGCTGGTAAATATATAGTGTTGATCCAGCAGCCGCCGATAGTGCGTCACCATTATTTATTGTATAAACTCCCGGTCCGCCTTGGGTCGTGCCAATATTCGTCACATATGTTACTACGCCGGTCCCAGGGGTTAGACAAATACCATCAGCACGATCAATTACACCGTTAACTGATTCAATAGTTAAAGTTGTGCCTGATATTGATCCTGTCGCAGTAATATATCTAGGAAATGTAGGATCAGATGAATCAGCGTATTCTGCACCAGGGTCGTACACTAAAACATTGTCACCATCATCATAAGCATTTAATGCTGCATTAAGGACTGGAATTTTTGCACGGTTAGCTCCAGTAATATTAATTGATGCAGTTGGACGATGCTTAGCAACTAAACTTATTACTTTCGGCCAAAGAGCTTGTGCAGTAGCTATATATGCATCTAAATTTGATAGTGATTCAGCTACTGTTAAATTATTAGCGTTATCGTAATCATTTTCAAATAAAGAATGAAACCAAATAAAATCTGGCGAAACTCCAGCTTTCTTTAGTTTATTAAAAAATTCAGAATCAATTTCTGCCAGCATCTGACTAGAAGTTTTACCACCATGCCCATACCATCCATGAGCATCCATCCAAGAAGTAACACCGCCCATGTAACCAAAAGCACCTGTTTCAGGGAAATCCAAGCCCCCACCCAGTAGTGCAGAAGTTAAGAATTGTTCGTTTTGGTATCTTAATGCCCCACTTAAATTGTCGATTTTATTTGCTGCCGCAATTGAATTACCAATTCCAACTGTTATTAACCTTTTACAAGGGTTTTTAGCTTCAGCGATATAATAATTAATACCATCACATTTATATAATTTACCTATATCTTCTACCAGAATTATGCCAACTCCAAATTCATTAGCTGCTGGAAGATTACTAATAGATTTAGCTTTAGCAACAAAAGAATAATCTATATCACTATCAGAAGAATTTCCCTGAGAGTCCAACCAATCAGATAATTCTTGTGCATTAGTAAACTGTCTGCTCATTTATAAATCTCCCACTATAACACTAATAGATCGTTCAAAGGTTTCAATCTTACCGTTAGCTCTAGTAATAGAAACTGTATTTGTAAGTATAAAAGAAGTTAAACTTCCCACATCTGTAACTTTAACAGAAGCTAAACCATTACTTTCAGAAGGATCAGATAAAGTTACCCCGGAAGTCGCACCAAAAACTGAAGAAGTAATACTATCCCCAGTATTCAGCATCATATTATAGGCTTTTGCTTGCCATATAATAGTCCCATCAGTAACTTTACCATTCTCTTTAGTAACCCACGTTGGTTCACTAACTCCACTTATTCCTGCATTAATACAAATATAATAATACCCATTTGCACTAGCCGGTCTAACTACATCATCCAACAAATATTCAGTGCTGTTTGATCTAGCTAGAGGTCTATAGATAAATTGGTAATACTTCTCATCACCTGGATCATGATGAAAAGGATAATTAATTATCTTTTTGTTGGTTGATGTAATTATAGTCATAAGTTTATGCTGGAGCAGATATTTCTTTTTTCCAAGCGGGTATAGTAACAGTACCACCAGAAGTTAATGCTTGGGAAGTGCAAGTAGTAACAATGTAGTCTGTACCATCGTCAATAGCTACATGAGTCGCTGTTCCAGATGCAGTAATACTCACATTTGTCTTTTGTGCAACAGTAGATTTTCTTCCAGAAGTATCACCAGCAGCTAGAGTAAAATCACCACCAGCTAAAGAAGTAGAAGCAAGTTTATAGGTAGTTGTAATATCTGTAATACTTCCAGGTTGTGCAGAAAGAACAGTAATTCTTGTGCAAGTACCCATTTTAGTTAAACCACCATCGGTCATAGCGGAAGTTTCAATCTTTGCCATGTTATACTCCTACTTCTGGAAGATTAATATCATTAATAATTGATTTTGGGAAAAGAACAATATCTGTAAGACTTGGATTGCCTGTAGGATAAATTTCTGCTGAATCTTTTGCCCATCCAGCATCGCACCAAAACTTACAAGTAGCTTCATCAAGAATAACTACTTCTTCAGGGTAGTATGTATCTACTCCATGTTTAAATTCTTTCAGTATTTCTACTTTCATATATACCTCTAAGGTTGTGATAAATAAATTGTGGTTTTTGCTGAGATAATCATTATACTTGGTGAAGATTTAAGAATATAAACAGGTTCTCCATTTATTCTTTCTTCTATAAAACCAGATGTTAAAGTTATATTTTGTAATATCTGGCTATGGATAGTATCATTTACAATTAAAACATGCTGCCCAGTTAAAGAAACAGTAGATAGATTTGATGTTTCTAGTAAATCATTTATAGCTAGTAAATTAGCTTGTGCTAGAATTAGATTACTTAAATTTACTGTTTCTAAAATACTATTAGGATTTAATAGTAGGGTTGTGTTTAAAGTAATATTATCTAAAGTCTCACTAGATAATGTACTCTCAATAGATAGAATATTTTGTTGAATAAGATTAATATTCTCTATTGCTTGAGATAGATTAGTTGAGTCTATACTTAAAATATTTTGCTGAATTAAATTTACAGCCTCTAATAAAACCTGTTGAGTTATCTCAGATACTATTAAAGTCCCCCCTTGATTAATGGTAACATTAGATAGTACCTGTGAATCAGTTAAACCATTAACAGAAATACTATTCTGTTGTGTTAAGTCTACATTTTGTAAAAACTGCGTAACTTGTATGTTATCTAATAATAAAGCATTTTGTTGAATCAAATCAATATTACTTAAAATTGAATTGCTTATTATACCTTGTACTGTTAAGTTTCCTCCAGTAATAATAACTATATTCTCTATTGTTTGATTCTCTAAAATCTCATTTACAACCAAACTATTCTGTTGAGTTAAACTAACATTATCTAATGTTTGTGAAGATGTAGCCCCATTAACTACTAAAGTATTTTGCTGTATTAAATCTGGTGAAGTTAAAGATTGGCTAGAGCTTACATTTTGTAGTGTTAATGAGATGCCAGATGATGAAGAAGTGTAGTAAAAAGAATAAGGCCCATTTTTAAAATTTTTTATTATATTCTTTCTAGCCACCCCAGAAAAAGGCAATAGCCTCTTAGCCAGTCGTTCCCTTTCTGCTACAAAATTAGAGTTATTATAAGCAGTCTTCCATATTCCTACAGCGTGAACAACTGCATTGGAACCTCTACCATTGTATCCATTTATGGCTATTCTACTACTGGGGGCAAGTGGGTAGACACCTGCTAGGTCATTCCCTGCGCCAGAACTAATATTAGTGTATGTAGTAGCAGCATCAGAAGTTAACCCAAAGGTAAGTATATTCAACCCTTTTATAAAAGAGTTATTGGACCCTGTGTGCCAAGCTACATTTTCACGCAACATAATTAATTTGCTGCCAGAATCATCAAATGAAGTATTGCCTCCACCAAACCCAATACCATCACTATCACCACCTATTTTTAGAAAACAACCAGTAACATTAGCTGGGTCATCAATAGTGACCAGCATAATTCCAATATAGCGAGAATCATGCACCATTCCTAAATTAGTAGGGAAATAAATGCCACTAGAAGAATTAGCTACTGGGTTTGCGATACCTCCTGTAGTAACGATAGCGCTACCATGCGTCGTACCAATAATACCATTTCTAGCATTAAACCTATCATTAACAGTCGGAACCCATAGAAAATCAGGCTTATTTACCTGCCAATCTTGTATTAATCTATGAATTATAGGCTTTTGATGTACTGAAGCTACTACTGGCATTATGCTGCCCTCTGTTCGCCCACTCTAGCTCTAATAACCATATTTCTAGTAGCAGCATTAGGACAAGTAACTGCAACTTTAAATCCTATTGCCCCCATAGGTATTTCTAAAGGTACAGTAGTTCTAGCGGGGTCTTCTCCTGGAGTAGATGTACCATAAGTATCTAACATCTGTAAGAATTGGGCGTGTTCGGAGGTATCATAATCATTTCCTGAATCCCCTAGAATATCCCCCATAGTCCATTGAAGTCTAAAAGTAGCAGTATCACCAGAAGAGGGTGTTCCAGCATTATCAACAGAAAGAGCTATCCCTGCACCTATTGTTGTTGCATCTAAAGGAAAAAGATCAGAAGTAACTTCAGTAGCAGAAGAAACTGTAACAGATGAAGCAGATGACCAAGTTACTTGAGTTTGTACTGTAGTTATTGCCATACTCTAGCCTCACTAATATCAGTATAACCTATTTTTCCTTCAAAGGATGTATAAGCAGGAGAAATATCAGTTCCTGAACCACTAGATAAAATTTGCTCAATTAAAGTAGCTTTTCTTTTAGATAAGGAGAGCAAATGATTTCTATTATTAATAGCTGCTGCACCAGTACCACTAAAAATATCATTAAAAGCAGTTATTACATTAGCTTCACTTGGATTAACAGAACCTGATACAAACATTACTCTCCAAGCATCTCTCTCACCTTGGCTTCTAGCAATATATCCACCAGTACCAGACCAGTTAAATGAGGTTCCTATTGAAGATACTTTAGACTGGTATTCCTGTTGACTAACTGCGGTTCGCCAAACAATCCAATCTGTTATAGGAAGTTGATTGTAATAATTAGAAAGAGCTATATCGTCACCAGTAGCAATATAAGTTGCCAACTCAGGACGGGAGATCATATCATCATGCAGGATTTGTTTTTGAGTATTTGTTAGCATTAGTAATTCCTTAAGGCAATTGAAACATCAGCAGGAGTAATTGGTTGTGAAACAGTATCATAAGCTAAAGAAGATGGTACGATACTTAAATTCTTTAAAGCATCTGCTTGGGGTTGTGTAAACACATTAGTTTGCACCATTCCATCAAGAGTAGTATGGGTTTGTGGATCACCAAAATTAATACCTTTAGAAGACCTAATTGCCAGAATAAAATCATTCATTAATGGGTCTGATGCTACTACTTCTAAAGCTCGCATTATTGAATTATATGTAGGAATACCTAATGCACCCATTAACCCAATAAAATTCTCAAACCTTTCAATTAATCTCGTTCCTTGTGGAGTGTTAAAAATATTAGCTATAGCTGTATCTTTAGCAAGATAATTAGGGTCTTTTGGATCAGAGTTAAGGATAATATAGGGTTGACAATCTACATTATTTAAAATTGCTTGTTTAAGTACAGGATAATCAATCATCTTTATAACCTATAATTGTTAATTCTCTCAGGTTGAAGTAATAAAACTTTATTTTAAATAACCATGTTTAGTAAGAAATACCCACAAACCAAAAACAACTGCCCCTAGAACAGCATAAAATTTATTTGTTACCATCTTACCAATTTGTTCATTCCTTCGCTGGTCTATCCTATCTATAGTTTTATCTATACTAACATCTAAGACTTTTTCTGCTACCATTTCAACAAGGTCTAACATCTGTTCCTTAGTTAACTCATGTTTATCATATCTTGGGCAGAACTCAAAATGATCTGTACTTCTTCTTCTTTCTAGATTACTCATAGAAAACCTGTAAAAAATAGTTAGCTGTAAATTGCAGAAAAGGTTTACTTTATTAGTTTTACGTGGTAAACTCTTTAATGTATTATACATTATCAGAGCCTAAAAAGCAAGCACTAACATACATTCTCAGTGGAGTCAATTAATGTCACATCAGCCCGAAGCACTCTTATATATAGATGGTAAAGTTGAACCAGCTAAATTAGCTGCTCTTCTTGGTGTCAATATATCCTTGATCTATCAAGAAAAACAACAAGGTCTTTTTGGAGAAAAAGAATTTATTGATATGACTTACAGGGAAGCTATCCAAGTTTATAGAAATAGGTTGAAAAAATCGGTAGAACTTAAAGTAGCGAAAGAGGAAACCGAAAGACAGATTAAGTTAAAGAAAATTGAAGAGGATAGAATTTTCAAGGAAAAGAAAGCTAAGAATAATATGTCAGGGGGACTAATTAATCTCGATGGGGAAGATACAATGCACCCATTGATGAAAAAGAAAATGATCCAGGAGATTAAACTTAGTCGGGTTAAAGAAGTTCAAAGTTGGATGAAAGTTGCAGAGGAGAAGAAACAGTTTCTTAATGCAGCAGAGTTGACAAATCTTCTTGAACCTTTTATGCACGTTATTAAGAATGTTCTTATAAGTATAAGCACAGATTACCCGCAAACACAAGAAAAAATAGATTCCTGTATGAATAATCTTTATGGTTTCGGGGAGAAGCTTCTTCAACAAGTTAATGAAGATGAAGCAATGTTTGTAGAAGAAATGCTTGATAAAGATATTGATGATGAAATTCTTGAATTAAGTTTTGTTCCTTCTGAAAGGGAGGAGATGTGAGAACTCTTGGTAATATTTCTGAACGTAGATTTTATGCAGATTTCTTTCGTTTCTTTTTCAAACCAGCTTATGTTTCTACTATTGAATGGGCAAAAAAGTATCGGGTTATAACTTCTAAAGAAAGTTCTTTTGGTATAGGAAACTTCGACCCAAATCTTACTCCTTATATGGAGTATGTTTATGAATGTTTAGATAATCCTTATATTGCAAACATAAGTGCAATGAAATCAGCGAGGATTGCATGGACAGAAACATTAAATAATTATCGTGGCAAACGTATTCATATTAATCCAACCTCTATGCTTCTTGGTTTTGCAACACGAGATGCCGCAAGAAGTTTTGCAAAAGGTAAATGGCAAGAGTTTCTCCGTAATATTCCTGTATTAAAAACTATTGTTGATGTAGGTGTAAGTGAAAATAAGAAATCTCTTTTTGATTATACCTTCCCACATGGATCACTTAAACTTGTAACCCTAGGCTCCATTAGTAATCAGAAATCTGATAACTATGAATACATTGAAATTGAAGAACCTGATGATGCTAAAGATGATGTAAAAGGCCAAGGGGACACTTTTGATAATTTAAAAGAACGGCAAAAACTTGTTCCTATAACAAGAAAGAAATTCATCTTCGGAGGTACACCAACATTTAAAGACTTTTCCCGTGTTGAGAAAGCAATTCTTGCCTCAAATCAACTTGTCTTTAAAGCATGTTGCCATGAATGTGAATCTCTTATCCCTATGGATGGAAGTTCCTTTGACCATATTGTATATGATGAATTTCAAGATAGGAAAATAGATGAAATATATGGTAAGTATAATCCTGAAACTGCTATGTTTCTCTGCCCGGTTTGTAAAACTTCCTGGGATTTCGACCAAAAGAAAAAGAACATAATAAAAGGAAAAGAATTTGGTTTCACGGACCACACAGGTAATTTTTCTAAAGGCTGGCATCCAAAAAAGCCTGAAATAACAGAAGTATTTGGTTTTATCTTTTCTGAAATGTTAAGTCCTTTTCCTGCAAGTGATTTTAAAGAATTAGCAAAAGCAAAGATTCTCGCAGAACTTGAACTTACAAAGGGTAATGAAAAACCCATGAAAAGTTATACTAATAATAAAAAAGGTATGCCTTATGCTTCAGGTGTTTCTGCAATGGAAGTTGATGAAATGGTTGCTTTAAGAAGTAATTATCCTGAACATGTTTGTCCAATGGAAGGATTAGTTTTAACTGCTGGAGTTGACGTTCAAGATAATAGGTTTGCTATTGTTATTCGTGCTTGGGGAAGAAACAATAATTCCTGGCTTGTAACTTGGAAAGAAATATTTGGTGAAGTTAAAGTTCAAGAATGGGATAATGAAGGTAAACCTCTTGGTGTATGGGGAGAATTATGGGATATACTTCTTGCCCAACATCCACATGCTTCAGGTAAAACAATTCCTATAAGCGCTGCTTCTATAGATGCTGCGGATAATACAGAACTTGTTTATCGTTTCATCCTTGCAATTAACGAGCACCATGAGCAAATCTTTGCTACAAAAGGCGTAAGGGATTTACGTTTCTCTGATGATGAGATTTATCGGGAACCTTCTTTATTTGATATTAGGTCTGATCCACAAGCTAGGAAAACTCTTGCAGAAAGGATGGGTGTAACAGTTTATAATCTTGGTGCACACCGGGCACATAATGAGATTCTTAACCGAGTTGCACTTAATAAGAATAAAGAAGCAAGAAGTAATGTATACTACTTTAATGCTCAATCTTATGGACAATATGAACAACAGATGCTTTCTTGTAGGAAACTTATTGATGTAGAAAGCTCTTACAGTAAAGAAGTTTTTAAACTTATTCCTGGAAAACGTAAGGAAGCTATGGATGCTGAAAAGATGGCACTTCATTCTTCTTATGCGATTGGAGTAAGACTTTATACAAATGAACACTTTAGACAATTAGAAGCATATTATTATGCATAGGGGTAGTTATGGCACAAATGACACTAGCAGAAGCAGAAGCCCAGCTTCTAACTGTTAATACAGCAATAAGTGATATTATTGCAGGAAAACGAGTAACACAATTAAGAATTGGTTCAGGAAATTTTCAAAGGGAAATGAAGTTTTCAGAAATCACAATTGAGGCGTTAAAAGAGCTAAGGTCTGAATTAATGGAGATTATTAATTCATACAATAATGTTGCTCCAGTTTTTAGAACAAATGCAACAATTCCTTTAACTGTTGGTAAAGATTTATACAGGGTATAATTATGAAAAAACATATAGATAAATATACCGAAGAAGAGATCAAAGAAATATATTTAGATAAGATTGCTCCTAATATAACTATAGATTCATCAGGATGCCATCTTTATTCTGGGTACATAGAAGAGGGTTATGGTAGAATATATATACCAGCTAAATTATCTGGCTCTATGAGAGATTATGATAGGGTACATAGGGTAGCTTTTAAACACCATAAAAAAAGCAAGTTAGGTAGTTTATTAGTTTGCCATACTTGTGATGTAAGAAATTGTGTAAATCCTGAGCATTTATTTTTAGGTACTGATGCAGATAATGGAGCAGATAAAGCAAACAAAAATAGAGCTGCTAGACATATAGGTAGTAAAAATGGTAGGGCCTTACTAACTGAAGAAGAAGTGTTATCTATATATACCTCAAAAAAATCAGTAAGTTATTTAGCAAAATTTCATGAAGTAGCTCAATCAACAATAGGAAGAATAAGAAGAAAAGAAGCTTGGTCAGAACTAACTGATCTTTATGATTTAACAATGTCTGAGGTTTAAGTTTATGTCTGATGAGTTATATAATACAATTTATGGGTCACTACAACAAGTAGGATACGAAGGAAGTTCAACCTCATATCGTAGAGAACTTTCTGGTATTGTCTATGGTACAAGTGATAATATTGCTGCAAGAGAACTTCTCTTTCTCCAACTTCGTTCCGCCCATGCAATAAGAAATAATGGTTATGCCAAAGCAGCGCAGAAGAAGTATGTAGAAAACCTCAAAGCAATTAAAGTTAATTGGAAAGATGCAAAAGGTAAAAAACATACTCGTATGCAGGATTTATGGGATGAATTTGCTGCTAATCCTTCTCTTGATGGTTATGGAACATTAGATAATATTCAATCTATTTGGAATTCTTCTATTTTCCAAAGTGGTTCTGCTCATACAAGATACCAAATTAGAAGAACAGGGAATGCTAATAAGATTCCTTTAAAACTTGATCTTATTCAATCTGAAACACATGATATATTTTACAATGGGCAGGATGGAATAAAAGACGTAAGAACAGGTATTGAATTTGAAGATTCTAAACCTGTAAACTATTTCTATCGTAGGGGTCTTGTTGATACTTCAGTCATAACAGGTAATAATCCTTATGAAAGAATAACTATCCCTGCTGATGAAATTCTTCATATGTTTATTCGGGAGTACCCTAATCAATGGATAGGGATACCATTCTTATCATCCGTCCTTATTCCTCTTTATGAACTTGATGAATTATCTGATGCAACTGTAGCAAAACAAAAAGCAGCACAAGCAATAAGCTGGATTGTAAAAGGAACAAACACAGGTAACTCTATGCCTGTTGGTGCTCCAGGTAAAGTTAAAGATAATGCTGGGAATGATAAAATTGTCTTTAAAGCTAATGGTGGTAATGTTCAATATCTTAATAAAGGAGAAGATATAGCATTCTACCAATCTACGGATGTTGGGGCAAACCTTTTACCTTTTATTAATTCTGAACTTAGAAGAGTCGCGGCAGCAATAGGTTTACCCTATTTCCAACTTACAGGAGATTATTCAGGAATTGATTTTTCTACATTAAGAGGTATTGCAATTGAACTTAGAAATAGAATTGAATTTATACATAACTTCTATACTATCCCACTTGGTTTAAATCCGCTATGTGTAAAGTTTAAAGGTTTAGCAACTCTTTACAATTCAAAAGTATCTAACGCTTATCCTTCTTTCCAACTTCCTCGTTGGTATGGTGTAGATGGTTTAAAAGATGCTCAAGAAGATGTTTTGGAAATTCAAAATGGTATTGGAACTCTTGAAAAAGCTCTTGATGAAAGACATTTAACTTTTGAAGAAGTTGTAGCAGATAGAGAAAAGATTACAGAATTAGGTTTAGATAATCTTCTTTATCCTAATGGTAAACCAATGGCTCAAGCTAATAATAGTTCAGCTAATACTAATTCAACCGGCAACGCTTAATAAATAGTTTGACAAACACCCTATTTTGTGTGATACTAACCATGCACACAAGTAGGGTATAGTCTCTACCAAAGGAAAACCTATGATTACTCTTAAAGAACTAAATACTTTAGATGATTCCTCTTTATTGCAATCTCTTAGAGAAAATAAAGTAGGGTTAATCGCTGAAAAGAAAGCAACACTTAAATTTGCAGATAATATTGCTGTCCAAGTTGAAGTAGCAAAAACTGAGACTCAAAAAAAAAGTTCCTCTGATATAGCTTCTGATACTGTTGATGTAACAATTGTTTGTAATAGTGCTTGGTTCTGTGATTCTCATATGGATGTTCTTACAGATACAGCGTATGACAAAAGCATTTCTGCAAGAGGAAATTCAATCCCGCACATCAAAGACCATAAGCATGAAACTACTGCTATTGTTGGAGATGTTAAAAAAGTCTATACAAAAGTTCTACCTTTAAAAGACTTAGGTATTCCTTCTGATGGTAGCACAACTGCCCTACTTATGGATTCAACTATAAGGAAAGACTACGATGAAAAAGTATTCAATCTTTATAAAGCAGAAAAAATAAACCAACATTCGATTGGTTTAACTTATGGTGATCTACAACTTGCTTTAAATTCTCAAGTAGAAGAAGATAAAGCTGAATATGAAGTGTGGAATAAGTATTACCCCTCTATCATAAATAAGGAACTTGTAGATAAAAAAGGATATTTTTGGGCTGTTACTGAAGTAGATGTTAGAGAAAATAGTTGCGTTTTATTCGGTGCAAATGCTCTTACTCCTACAATAAGTACAGAAACTAAATCTGAATTTACTAATGATATTTTTATTAACAAAGGAGCTAATATGGCGACTATTGAAGAACTACAAGCCGAGATTATCGGTTTGAAGGCAGAGCTAACTAAGGTACAAAATTCTTCACAAACTGCGGTCGCCGTAGCTGTAAAAGAAGAACAAGATCGTATCTTAGGTATTCAAGAAGCAGCAGTAAAATTCGGTATTAAATCCGATGTGACAAAATTAATTAAACTCGGCAACACTGTTGACCAATGTTTAGCTAATTTTGAAATTATTGCTGAAATGAGTCAAAAAGAAAATCCTTCTCCAAAAGGTGAAGATTTGAAAGGTAAATCAGACCCATCTAATACTAAAAAAGTTGGTGGAGAAGATGAAGATGAAACAATTTCTGGTTTGATGAAAGGTTTTGAAGTCCTTAGCAAACAAGATTCATTATTTGCAGGAGTTAGATAATGGTTGAATATAATGGTGGTTTTCAAACCTATCCAGATAGAGTCACAAAGAATGTATTCTTTCGTGCAGAAGGTAGAGCAACTAAACCTGTTACAGTAAAATCAGGCCAAGTATTGAAAGCATTATCTTTCTTGGAAACTGATTCTGCCGGTAAAGCAATTGCACATGGTCCTTTGACTGAAGGCACATTTGTTAAATTTGCTGCAATTACTAATGGCCAAACAATCATTCTTGGCGGTTTAACTTTTACTGCAGGTAGTTCTGGTACAACTGCAGCACAATTGGCAACTTCTTGGGCTGGTATTGCTGCTGGTACTGCTGCTGCTTCTATTACTTGGGCAGTAGGTGGTACTTTTACTGGTACTTTAACTGGCTGGGGTACTGAAGCTTATGATGCTGATTCAGTAATCTTTAACTCTTCTGCCCCTTTAACTAATGCAACTGACCTAGCTGCAACTGGTACTGCAACAGCACCAACTTTAACTAAAGTTGATGGTGCAACTACTTTTAGTAAAATTGCTGGTGTTTTGGTATATGATGTTGATGCTTCTTCTGCTGATGTAGATGCTCAAGCTTATTCTGAAGCTTCATTTTGGGCAGATGCTCTAGTATGGGCTGCTGATCCTACACAAGATACTATTACTAAACCTGATGGTACTACTGTAGCTGTTTCTGCTTATAATACTGGTTGTGCTGGTACTTCTGCGGCATCAAACTTGTTGAAGAAAAAATTCGTGGAAGGGTCTGAATTTGATCCTCTTGGTTTTAAAAATGCTGGAGATTATGTCTAATGGCTCTTAATTTTCTTACTCCGTATCAAGTAGCTCCAATTTTAGAAGGAGTTATTAAAGGTTTGGAACCTGTTAGACCTAACTGGTTGCAAAGTTTCTTTGGCGCCCCTAAGTTTTCTGAAAATACCAGAATCAATCTGGATAAAGAATATAATGTCAAAAATGTAATGGGTCAATTTGCAGCACCTAATGTTGATGTAAGTCCTATTGTATTGCCTGATTATGGTACTAAAGAGTTTTACTTTTCTTATTCAAAAGAAAGTATTGATTCTGATGATTTTGATACTATTAATCAACGTCAAATTGGTCAAGAATTTGGTCAAGTAAATCCTCTCGCAAATAAAGCGGCTAGATTGCAACGCAAGATGATTTTAGCAGAACAAAGATTTGAAAATCTTTTTGAAAAAACTGCTGCGGATATTCTTTTGTATGGTGGTTATCAAGCTTCTGGTGAATATCATCCTACAGTAAGATATGACTTCCAAAAAACTGTTATTACTTCTAATACAGCTTTGGCAGCAAATAAACTGGTTCCTGCGGTTAATTTAACTACCACTGCTGTAACTTTACCTTGGGATAGTTCAACTACTTATTTGCCAGTTCTACCAACTAATGGTGGTTTTACTGCTGGTGATAAAGCTTGGACTAAAGCAAATGTAGATGCTGCTAAAGCAACTCCAGTTAAAGATTTTATCAAAATGGTAGAATCTACTAAAATCAGAAGTAATGTTTCTGCTTTTATGATGTCTGATGATGCTTATGAGATTTTCCAGTATGATCTGAATAAGAACTACGGTACTGCTTCAGATACTACTTTGCTGGCACTATTGAAAGTTGGTCAAGATATTCTTCCAAGAATCCAAGAATACCGTGGTTTGACTTATAGACGTTCATATCCTGTTAATGATACTGGTGAAGTAATTGGTATCTATACTTATAATGCTGTTTATAACAATAGAACTTCCGGTGCTGAAACAGCTTATATTGGTTCTGGTTGGGTAGTTGCACTTCCTCCTGCTTCTAGTGGTTTAAAAGTTTATGGTCGCATTATGCATCCTAAAGCTAATTACTCCGCAATGCCGAGATGGATTAATTACTGGATGAATGATAAAACTGGTATTGAAGAATACGAGTATCATACCAATTTTGTAATGGCGCATTTAGATATTGACGCAATTACAACCTGGAAAGTAATTTAGTCTTGTAAAGTTTTAGTTCTACTACTCCTATGCCAAGCAAATCTTATATAGAAATAAAAGGTTTAGATACATTAAAGAACTCTATTAATGTAAACAGGATCAATAAAGGGATTGCTATAGGAGTAGGTAGAGCTATTTTACTTATTCATTCTGAACTTAAATCGAGTGTTGAGAGAGCTTATAGAACTCCTAGCAGTCTTGATTCAGTATTAATAGGTAAAAGCACATCTACACAACAATTAGGTGCAAATATTATAAGAGGTGGGCTAGCTTACGCTAATAAACCAATTAATCTTGCAGCTTATAATATAGATTTTTATAAAGGTAATATTCCTCCTTTACCAAAGAAAAGAGAAGGGACTGTCCATGTAGTGGAGATTAAACGGGGAAGAAGAAAAATAGTTTATGGAAAAACTAATAGAGGTGGTTTTATACCAAGAACAGCAAGCGGATCGATTGTTAGATTTGGTAAAAAAGGTATAATGCTTGAAAGATTAGGTAAAACTCGTTATCCAGTAAGAACACTTTATGGCCCCTCTCTTTCTGATATGGTTGATTATGTTTGGGATACTTCTAAAGTAAGAGCAGCAGTAAACTCTGCAACTGATAAAATACTAGACCTTATAGAATTATGATTATTGAAGATATAGATTTTATTATGGATATGACTGGAGCAGATTTAACTTTCTCCGATTTCACTATTAAAGGTCTCGCTAATTATATGCCAGAGACTCTTTACAATGGTGATTATAAAGTAGAGAAACAAGATTTCAGATTTCTAATATCTTCTAAAGCTTGTAAAGAGAATGGAATAACTCCTGGACTAACCTTTACTCATTCAGACGGTATTTACCTTTTCACTTTTAAAATAACTAACCAACCTATATTTGATTTAACTGGTTATGTAGAACTACTTGCCTCTTATGTCTCTAAGGAAGAAGTATGATTAATATTGAAACCTTATTTGACTATATTGAATCCACTACAGGTTACACAATTGAATTTGCAAAAGAAAATGAACAAGAACTACCAGAAGATTTAGTTCTACCTAAATTAACTTTAGGGTATGGGCCAATAAGAAGAACAAGGCCAGAAAGTGAATTTGCATTAGGTGAATATGAAACCCAGGCAGAAAATCTTATTCAATCTTTCTATGTAAAGATTATATGTAAACAAGAAGATTTTCGCCCAGCTTTTATAATTCTATATA
>NZ_JALOCF010000066.1 GCF_023227905.1 Methylobacter sp.
CCCCCGCTCCCAGCGCTTCTCAAAGCGCTCGATCAGCTCAAGCGACCAAGGCAAGCCTTCGTTCTTGGAGAGCAACCCCCAATCCCAGCGCTTCTCAAAGCGCTCGATCAGCTCGATCGACCAAGGCAGGCCTTCATTCCAGGAAAGCCCATCCCAAGCCCATTGCATTTCGAAGCGTTTGAGCATTTCGGCAGTCAAGGGCTGCGACCTGGATAGCAAGCTCATGATTTCTATATAAGGAATTCGCTTGAGGAGGGCGACCAGCCGGTCACGATCGATGTCGTCTTTGAGCTGAGCAGCGATGCCTAACTGCCGACCAGCGGTCAGTACCTGGGCTAGCTGGCTCGCCGCACGGGGCACGAGTGTTGTTCTGTGTATGCTACCTTCGCTCATGGTGTAACTGTTTCTTCTGTTTGTAGCGCGTGGATATCCTGCTCGATCCGTTCCAATTGCGTTTCCAGATCCTTGCGTCGGCATTCGAAGAATACCGGCCAGTCGGCCTCGGTGGCGCCGGCCGCAGTCATCATCCGGATAGCGTCGCTGGCCTGCAACTCCCGAAGCTCGGCCACTAGTCGGGCGATGGCGTACTCGAGTTCGGCAATCGCTGCTCGCAGCGACTCGACTTCGCCCAGCGTATGCGAGCGCGCGTCCGGCAGGCCGCCTGCCTTGAGCGTGTCGTGGATCTCCCGGAGCCAAGCGAGGTCATTGCTCCGATAGGCGGCCTGAAGTTCGACAAAAACCGTGTGCGCGCGCTCCTTCATGTCGTCACCGAATTTGTCGGGGTGGCACAGGCGGCAGGATTTGCGATAGAGCTGCTTGAGTTCCTGCTCCGCTTCGGCATCGAGACGGGGCAGGGGTTCAGTATGCTGGAGTTCCTCATGCTGCTCTGCGTATTCTTCGTAAGCGCGTTCGGCTTCCTCGGCCGCCGCTTCGGCCGCGGCGGATTCCGCATCCTGCGTATTGGCGTTCGCCAACAGCCGCGCATGCACGGCCCGGGCTTGCAGTACCCGCTGGATCAAGCCACCCAACGCGTCGTCGTGGCGACGATTGAAGGTAATCAGTCTGCGTTCCAACTCCGCCTTTTCGTCGGTTATGGATTCCAAGCGCAGCTCCAGGGCTTCGAGCTGTAAGCGCAGGCGGGGAATCTCGTATTGCCCGGCAACCACGATGGCTGTGGCTCTACGTAGATAGGTCTCGATTGCCTCGAGCGCCAGGCGATATTCGCCGTTGTCGAGCGCGTCGATGATACGTTCCAGCTGGAGGACTTCGGCTACCGGGCGCAGCTTGCCCAACTGTTGTGCGACATCGGCTTCCTCCCCGAGCATGATCAGGTTTCGGATCATCTCCAGGCGACGCCTGGCAGCATCGGTATCGGCAATCACAAAACTACCCTGACCGGCGCGCGCGGCTACCCCTTCGAAGGCAGCTAGGTACTTGGCCGCGAAAGCCGCTGCATCGGTAGCGACCATGATGTTTTCATCGTTGCTGCGTGCTTTGTGGCTCCAGTTGTAGGAGCCGTTAATGACCGTGAGGCCATCGATGACGCAGAACTTGTGGTGCATAGTCGGCTCGTCGCGGCTGCCGGGGGGCAGGAAGATGACCTGGCCGCCAAGATTCTCCAGCCGTTGGAAATTCAATCCCCCCCGCCCCTGGTTGATCTCGTCGCCGATCAGGGCGATTGCTACTTTGACCCCTGATTGGGCCTTCCTGCATAGCACGTCGAAGATGTCCCTGTCCGTGAACCAGGCGATAGCACCGATAATCTCGGTTTCTGCCTGTTCCAGATGTCCAATGATGACCTTATGAAGGTCTGAAAAGTGAGCCTTGAGTTCCATGTTTCGATTAGGCGTAGGTTGTTGCCCGTTTCCAGTCGGTTGAAGTGATGCGCTGCAAAATTCTGCAGCATGTATTGATTCTGAGCTATCGTCAAATTTGGTGTTCAGATATTGATCAAGCGGCGATCCGGTCGGTGGTTTCTATTTCAATGCCATCCTTGAATGGCACGCCAGTAATCATTTTGCGAGATATGTGAGTTTTTCCTTCTGTATATCATCAGTGATGAAAAAATTATGACTAGTAATGATCTAATTGCTGTCATTGAATCACGTTAGGCGACAGACCGCAAAGGGTCGAACTGAGACGATCGTTGCTAGGTTAAATCTAAACTAATGTTCGAAACTATCAGAAAAAACAGGTGAAAAAATAAAAATACTTGTCACTATAAGGACAGAGGTTGTCGCCATTCGGACAAGTCGTTTATTTCACAGCCTCGTTAGTGCTTTTCGTTGTCATTATATGGACAAGTCAGCTCATTTTTTAACCGATCTGTTGTCGTTATTCGGACAGCTTTATAGATATACCATACCCTATGGAGTTTTTTATTGGAGGAAAAATCTGTCTGACAGTTTGACCTTATTCTAAATATCGAGAGATTGGAGCGATCGTTTTTGCGCTCTGAGTGTTTTTCGCACCTTGCGCAAAGCCGACCAATCCATCCCTTTGTCGGCGTTACGCGCCGACTTGGCTTTTCCAATTTTTGTCTTTGGCCCGGTGGCGCCTTTCCATGGTTGCCAAGTTTGTATCAGCAGAGATTGGCGCGTTCTGCGCTCTGGTGTCCAGCCGTTGGCCATTATCTTGCTCCAATAGTTCGTTTTCCAAATTTATTGCTGTTATTTCGTCGGAGGTACCATGATTGACCTGGACGGCCTGACCGATATTCGTTTGCCGTACCACCGTCACCGCAGGAGGGTTTTTGATGGCTCCCAAGGCCTCAAGAGTCTGGCTGCACTGCTTCTGCGCCTGCAGGGCCAGCTTCAGCATAACGGACTGGTTCTCAAGACCCGGTGCTTTCAGGGCTTTTACGGCCAATGTGTTAAACAAGGTGTCCAACACAATAGCCTGGGAGGCCAGCGTATTTTCAGCACGCGACATATCACCTTTCTTGATGAGGCTGACCTGCTCTTCCAGTTCGCCCGCCATGCCCATCAGGTCGATCTCGCCGAGCACCTGATTGAAAGCACTGATGGTATTGGCGGCCAGGAAAGTTGGGCGAATTGCGACTTGGGCGACTAAGGTTTCCCGACTTGGACGATCTGGAGTTGCTTCGGATAGTTGTTCTGATTTTTTTAAAGTTTTGGGCATGGAAGTGTTGACTCCTCGCATTGATCAACCCTTACTCTGGAGTCACGACATGCCAAGGACATGACCTTACTTTTCAGAAAAATAGCCGGTAATTTTGCTATTTTTGGGCTCCAGAATTTCCAGCCAATGATTCTGTTCAAAACAGCAAGTGTCATGTTCAGCGTCCTGGCAGCAGCTCTGAAAAGACAGATAATGCTCCCTGAACCAAGGAATGAACAAAGGATGGATCTCTACAGGATGTGCGTTCATCCACCAGGAGGGCAAGGCGTCTTTAAGGTCAGAAACTGGTTCTGAGTGGTAATCCAACCAGACATCGTCATCCACATCCCAAGAACACCCTTCGTGCCAGAATACCAAAGCGTCCTTCATTTGCCGGGCATAAACGCTGGCCCCGCCGCCTTCGCCGCCGATCTGGGTGATTAAAATTTTTCCGCTATTCATGATGATCTCCAAGTTATTGCTATTAAAAATATGAAAATCCTGCTTTGCTTTTCATATACCATGAAAATTCAGCTTAACATTACGAAACTACACGTGGATTCTGTAAAAAGTTTTTAAGTACATATTTTCAAATAACCCCAAGGATATACTTATGGGCTACTCTGCCAGATTGTCTAAATGAGCAAAAATCAGTAAAGTAGCGGCCTCGCTCAAAAGGAAATTGCAATAATTGCCGATTGCACCGTTTCATGCCGAGGATTAGTCGACATGAGCTTCCGCAAGCATCACCGCGCAATCGACACCGGATAATAAAAACTTGATGACCACCAACGCCCTGCACAACATTACCAAAATCGAAGACAATCTCTGGGAAGCCGCTGACCAACTCCGCGCCAATTCCAAACTCACTTCCAGCGAATACTGCATGCCGGTACTGGGCGTGATCTTTTTGCGTCATGCCACCAATCGCTATGAAGCCGCGCTGCGTCAGATCGAAGCCGACAAGACGGCGGGGAAGATACCGAATCGGCCGCTGGTAAAAGCCGATTTCATCAAACGCCGGGCGCTGATGCTGCCGGAGCAGTCGCGCTACGGTTACTTATTGAAGCTGCCTTCTGGGAAAAAATTAAAAGAAGCCCTGGTCGAGGCGATGAGCGCGATTGAAGACGATTTCGAACCACTGGCCGGCCAGCTGCCGAAAGACTACCACATTTTCGACGACACCCTGCTGGAAGACTTGCTGCGGATATTCGACAGTGAGGCGCTGCGCACCGCTTCCGGCGACGTGTTCGGGCGGATTTATGAGTACTTCCTGATGAAGTTTTCCATTCAGGGGGCGCAGGATAACGGCGAGTTTTTCACGCCGCCCGTTCTGGTGCAAACCATCGTCAACGTCATCGAGCCCGATCACGGAGTCGTGTTGGATCCGGCCTGCGGCTCCGGCGGCATGTTCGTGCAGTCCAGCCACTTCATCGAGCATGAAGGTTTGGATACAATGCAGCGCGTAACTTTCTACGGACAGGAAAGAACCGCCACCACGATACGGCTGGCCAAAATGAACCTGGCCGTGCACGGCCTGGAAGGCGACATCCGCGAAGCCAATTCCTTCTACGACGATCTGCACCGGCTACAGGACGGCCGTCCGTTATGGGGCAACTGCGACTTCGTGATGGCCAATCCTCCGTTCAATGTCGATATGGTCGATGCTGACCGCATCAAGGGCGACCGGCGCTTGCCGTTCGGTCTGCCGGGCATCAGTAAGGGCAAAGGCAAAAAAGGCGAGAACGACCCCAAGAAAAACAAGGCTACTGTATCGAACGGCAATTATTTGTGGATCTCCTACTTCCACAGCTATTTGAACGACAAAGGCCGCGCTGGTTTCGTTATGTCCTCGCAAGCCAGCAGCGCCGGCCACGGCGAGGCGGAAGTCCGCCGCAAGCTGGTCGAGACTGGCGATGTCGACGTGATGATCGCGATACGTTCCAATTTCTTCTATACCCGCACCGTGCCCTGCGAACTCTGGCATTTCGACCGCGCCAAGCCGGAGGAACGCAAAGACCAGGTGCTGATGCTGGATGCACGCAACATCTACCGCAAGGTGACCCGCAAGATTTACGACTTTAGCCCCGAACAACTCGCCAACCTTACTGCGATCGTCTGGCTGTATCGGGGTCAGAATCACCGTTTTCTGGGCCTGGTGCAGGACTATCTGGGCAAGCTCAACGAGGAAGCCGCCACGATTCCCGGCGAACTGGACCGTTTCGAAAACGGACTGAACGAATTGCGGGATCAACTCGGCGATTTTGCCGAAGACCTTAAAGACTTGGAAGTTGCCACTACCGAACAAAAGTCAGTACTGGACGATGCATTGGCCGAACTGAAAACCGCCGAAACCGCCTACCGCGACGACCGAAAAAGCCTGCTCGATGGCTTGGCGAATTTTCGCCGCGATTATCAGGATGCGCTGCCGTCTGAAAATCCGGATCAACACGCTGCCCGTGAAGCCTTTGAGCCGTTGTCGGAAAAATCCAAAGGCATGGTCAAGCAGATAGACCTGCTGTACAAGCTGGTCGCCCGCTGTACGCAACTGGCGCATGAATTAGCCGCCATCGAAGAGGCATCGGAATTTTACGACCGCCGCCTGGCCGGCAAGCGGGTGAAGCAACTCGACGAAGAACGCAAACTGGCCGTGGAACAGTTGAAACTGGCCGCCTACTTCCATCGCCAGATTGTCTGGCTGCAGGAACGTTTTCCGGAGGCGCAGATGCGTGCCGTGCCGGGGCTATGCAAAGTGATCAGCCGTGCCGAAATCGAAGCCGCCGACTGGAGCCTGACGCCGGGCCGTTATGTCGGCGTCGCGCCGCCGGAAGTCGATGAGGATTTCGACTTCGAGCAGACATTACGCGACATTCATATTGAATTGGTCGATTTGAACCGGGAGGCTTTCGAGTTGGCGGCGAAGATTCAGGAGAATTTCGAGGAATTGGGTATATGAGCTGGCGTTCATGCCGTCTTGGCGATGTGATGACGCTCAAACGTGGGCATGATTTACCTGCACAATCCAGGCAAGATGGTGATGTACCCGTTGTATCCTCATCAGGAATTACTGGCTATCACAAAGAGGCCAAAGCAACAGCTCCTGGAGTTGTCACCGGCCGATATGGGACACTTGGTGAAGTGTTCTATCTGACACAAGACTATTGGCCATTGAATACCTCACTTTACGTTATCGACTTTAAAGGAAATGATCCACAGTTTTCAGCTTACTTTTTAAAGAACGTCCTCAAAGACTACCAGAGTGATAAAGCGGCTGTACCCGGAGTTGACAGAAATGTTCTTCACGAGATAAAAGTTCAGGCTCCAGATTACCCAACACAACTCCGTATCACAGAGGTACTCTCCAGTTACGATGACCTTATCGAAAACAATCGGCGGCGGATGGCGCTGCTGGAAGAATCGGCGCGGCTACTGTACTGCGAATGGTTCGTCCGCCTGCGCTTTCCGGGTTATGAGCACACTCACATCGTCGATGGTGTGCCAGATGGATGGGAACGAAAGACGCTAAGCGAATTATGTGAAGAAATTCGCGAGTTAGTATCTCCTAGTTCCTTAGAACCAGATACGCCTTATATAGGGCTCGAGCATATGCCTCGACGCTCCATTGCCCTCAATGAATGGGATACGGTTGAGAAAGTCACAAGCAGCAAAAGTAGATTTAAAGCAGGTGAAATTCTGTTCGGGAAAATTCGTCCTTATTTCCACAAGGTAGGGGTGGCTTTTGTTGATGGTGTTGCATCTTCCGATACTATCGTGATGCGCCCTATAGATGAAAAGCTGCATGGATTAGTGATGATGACCGTGTCGAGCGACGAATTTGTTGCTGTAACTGCACAACAAATGAAGGAAGGCTCCAAAATGCCCCGTGCCGACTGGAAGCAGATGCAAGCGTATCCTGTTCCTTTACCGCCTGAGGGGCTGCTGAGTGCTTTTGACGATGTGATTCAACCAATCATCGCTCAATTAAAATCCTTAACATTCGCCAACCAAAAACTCCGCGCCGCCCGCGACCTGCTGCTGCCGCGCCTGATGAGCGGAGAAATTGCCGTATGAGCCTGGAAGATCAGACCACGGACTGCAAATCGTTGCGAACCATCACAGGCAGGGCGCCCGCTTGGGATGAAATAGCCAAGGATTGCGTCTGCTTTGCCAACGGCCAGGGTGGACGGCTGTTGATCGGCATTGAAGACGGCGAAACATTGCCGCCAGCCGGGCAAAACGTAGCGCCGGAATTGATCGAACGCTTGCGTAAGCGCATCGGCGAATTGACCGTCAACGTCCAGGCGCTGCCGCGAATCGTGAAGGCGGAAAACGGCGGGCAATACATAGAACTCGCCATTTCCCGTTCGATGGGCGTCGCATCGACCTGCGACGGACGCTATTTCATGCGGATCAGCGATACCTGCAAGCCGGTCGTCGGCGACGATGTGCTGCGGCTGGCAAACGAACGGCCGGGGTTGCCGTGGGAGGCCATGGACAGCCGGGTTCCGCGCGGCGAGGCCGATCCAGCTAAACAGGCCGATTTTATTTCGGCGATTCGCGCCTCGGACCGGGTCAAGGCACCGGTCAAGGAAAAAAGCGCCGATGAATTGCTAACACATTATGGGTTGGCGGAAGGTTTAACGCTAACGCATTTGGGCGTTTTGTTGCTGGGCACGGCCAGTCAACGGCGTCATTTGGGCACGGCTCCTTTAGTGCAAGCGATCAAGTACGATGACTTCGGCCAGAAAATCAACAAGTGGCTGTGGGACGACTACGCTCTGTCGCCGGTGGAACTGGTGTATGCCGTCTGGAAGGAAGTCACCGACTTCCGCGAAAGTTATGAAATCGCCGAGGGACTGTTCCGGCGCCAGGTGCCCGCATTCGATGAGAAAGTGGTTCGGGAATTGTTGGTCAATGCCTTGGTGCATCGGCCCTATACTCAGCGCGGCGACATATTCCTCAACCTATACCCGGACCGGCTCGAAGTGGTGAATCCCGGCCGCCTGCCGCTGGGCGTAACGCCGCAAAACATCCTGCACGCCAGTCGCCGCCGTAACGAGGGCCTGGCGCGCGTATTCCACGATCTGGGATTGATGGAAAAAGAAGGCAGCGGTTTCGATTTGCTTTACGATCTTTTACTGTCTTCGGGTCGTCCAGCCCCTGTGCCCGAAGAAGGATCGGATTGGGTAAAGGTCACGATCCAGCGGCGTATTTTAAAACCCAATGTAATGCGGCTGGTCGATGAGGCCGACGGACGTTTTCAATTGACGCAACGTGAGCGCATCACGCTAGGTGCGCTGGCGCTGTCTGAGGGGATGACGGCGAGAGAGCTCGCCATGCTTTTGGAGCTAGAAGAGAGTGCGGATTTATCGCCCTGGTTTGGTAGACTATCCAATATCGGTTTGATAAAAAGCACGGGGAGAACCAAAGCAACCCGCTATTTCGTTGAGCCGAGTTTACTGCGCGAATCCCAGATCAAACTACCGACAACTCTCAAGCGCATTGAACCGCATCGGCTCCAGGAGCTGATCCGGGAGGATTTGCGTCGTTATCCTTGTTCTAAAATTGGGGAAATCAGTCATCGTATCGGAACTGAGATTAATCGTTCACAATTGAAGCGCGCTCTGGCCGATTTGACGCAACATGGTGTGATCATTAAAGAAGGAGAGCGTAATGCTGCTCGGTATCGGCTGCCTGATAAAAATTGACGCGTTATTTTGGCTCAAAAACGGCCCAATAACAGCCGTTATTGATCTGCACTGAGCCAAAATCCATTTGTATTTTCATTGTAAGTTAATGATTAAAAAGGAAAAGAAGGCGATTGTCCAAGGTAAAAATGAACCAAATTTGAGCCAATCCGAGCTAAAAACACACTTATGGCCTACACCGACATTAACAGCGAAGACCGTTTGGTACAGCAAACCTTTGCCGATCACCTGGAAAACAATCTTGGCTGGGACAGTATTTATGCCTGGAATCAGGAGACCTTCGGCGCGTCAGGAACGCTGGGACGCAGCAACGAACGTGAAGTGGTACTGATGCGGGATTTACGGTCTGCACTGGTCAAGTTGAACCCACAGCTGCCGGATAAAGCGATTGAGGAAGCGATCACCCAGCTTACCCGCTATGACTTTTCCCGCTCAGTGCTGCAACATAATCAAACATTCTACAAGCTGATTCGGGACGGCATACCGGTCAGCTACCGCGATCAAAAAGGCCAGCTGCGTCACGCGCAAGCGGCGGTGATCGATTTTGATGAGCCTTTCAGCTCAAACAACCGTTTTCTGGTGGTGCGGGAGCTTAAAATCACCGGTCTCAGGTCACCGCATTACAACCGGCGCGCCGATCTGGTGTGTTTCGTCAACGGCTTGCCGGTGGTTATTTTTGAGCTCAAGGCGGTTTACAAGAATATCCGCGCCGGCTTCGACGGCAATTTGCGCGATTATCTGGACGAGAACGTCATTGCGCATGCCTTTCATCACAATGCGTTCTTGGTGGTCAGCAACGGCGACAAAGCCCGCTATGGCTCGATCACCAGCGAGTGGGAACACTTCGGCGAATGGAAGCGGCTGGATGAAAAAGATGAAGGCAGCCTCGATGCCGAGGTTTTGCTGAACGGGATGCTGGCAAAAGACCGGCTATTGGACTTGGTCGAAAACTTTATCCTCTTCGATGCCAGCAAACCCGGCACGGTGCGTAAAGTGGTCGCCCGAAATCACCAAGTGCTTGGGGTGAATAGGGCAGTAGCGGCGGCGAAATGCCAGGAAGACTTAAAAAATTTGTTTCCGCCCGAAGAACGCTTGAAACACCGACTGGTTGAGCTGCCCACCCAGGACAAAGCGACGACAAATCAAAAATTACTTCAACTTAAAGCAGCGGAACCTGCCGTCCAGCCTTACACGAAACCCAAAAAACAAACCCTGCAAATCATCGAGCGGGCGCATCCCGATCTGGGACGGCTCGGCGTGGTCTGGCATACGCAAGGCAGCGGTAAGTCCTATTCAATGGCGTTTTTTGCCGAAAAGGTGCGTCGTACCATCCCCGGCAATTTTACTTTCGTACTGATGACCGACCGCAACGATCTGGACAGCCAGATTTACAAGACATTCGTCGGCTGCGGCATTGCCGATGACAACACGCCGAGAGCCGGTTCGGGCAAGGACCTTGAGGCTTTGCTGAAGCAGAATCACCGCTATGTGTTCAGCCTGATCCATAAATTCAATCAGGATGTGAATCCAGCAAAGCCCTACAGCGAACGGGACGACATTATCGTGATTTCCGACGAGGCGCACCGGACCCAGGCCGGCAAGCTGGCGCGAAATATGCGACTGGCATTGCCAAATGCGGCGTTTATCGGATTTACTGGCACCCCATTGTTCAAGCACGACGAGTTGACCAAGCGCATCTTCGGCAATTATGTGTCGTGTTATGACTTCAAACGCAGTGAGGAAGACGGCGCCACAGTCAAACTGGTCTATGAGAACCGGGGCGAGAAACTACAATTAGCCAAGCTGGATCTGAACGACAAAATCGCTGAGGCAATTGAGAAAGCCGAATTGAATCCCGATCAAGACGCGCTATTGGAAAAATTACTCGGCAAGGATTATGAAGTCATTACCGCCGATGAACGTCTAATGAAAATTGCCGTCGATTTCGTCGAGCATTGCACGACACGCTGGGAAGCCGGGAAGGCGATGCTGGTGTGCATCGATAAAATTACCTGCGCGCGGATGCTGCAATTGATCGAGCCATTATGGCAAGCCAAAGGCATCGCAATACGCGCTGAGGCCGAGGCCAAGCTAGTCGAGATCAACGCAGCCAGCGACGAGGTGACCCGACAGCAGCTCTATGCGCAACGCGACCGTTTGTTGACCAAGACAAAATGGATTGAGCAAACTCTCATAGAAATCATTATCAGCGAAGCGCAGAACGAAGTTGCTGATTTCAAGAAGTGGGATTTCGACATCATCCCACACCGCAAGCGCATGAAACTCGGTTTTGAAACACCGGACGGCAAGCGGGTGGATGTGGAGTCGGCTTTCAAAGATCCAGGACATCCTTTCCGCATAGCCATCGTCTGCGCAATGTGGCTGACCGGTTTTGACGTGGAATCGCTATCGACGCTGTATATCGATAAACCGATGAAAGCGCATACCTTGATGCAAGCCATCGCCCGCGCCAATCGCCGCTATCCCGGCAAGGATTTCGGGCTTATCGTCGATTACAACGGGATGCTGAAAGCATTGCGGAAAGCGCTGGCGCAATATGCACTGGGAGATGACGGCAGCAATGGCGAAGAAATTGTCGCGCCTATCGAAGAGCGCGTGGCGGCGCTGCAGGAAGCGATTGAAATTACCGAGGCGCATCTGACGGGGCTTGGGTTTGATCCTTCACGTCTATTGGGCAGCAATGGTTTTACCCGCATAGCGCTGCTGAAGGATGCGGTCGAAGCGATTTATGCGGGAGCGAACTCGGGGGAAACCGAAGTCGAAACTGGCGGAAGCGCGAGCACAGGCGGTAATGAATCCAAACGGCGCTTCGAGATATTGGCCAGGGTCGTATTTAGCCGTTTCAAGGCATTGCTGACTGAGCCTTCGATAGTTACTTATGCGGAACGGCATGACAATATCGAAGCCATCTATAAGAAACTGTCGGAGCGGCGTGATACGGCGGACGTAACCTCCTTGTTGAAGGAGTTGCACCGGATCGTGAATGAAGCCATTCGGGCCGAAAACGCCGGTGACGATCATGTCGAAAGCAAACAATACGACCTGAGCCAGATCGACATGGAAAAATTGCGTGACGAGTTCGCCAAGAAAGTGAAAAGAAAGGCGACGGCATTACAGGATATTTTCGAAATTCTTGAGCAAAAGCTTGCCCAAATGCTCGCCAAGAATCCCCTGCGCATCGATTATTACAAAAAATATCAGGAGATTATCGCCGATTACAACCGGGACAAGGATCGCATCACCATTGAGGAAACTTTCGCCAAGGTCATGGATTTAATTCAGAACCTGGATCAAGAACAACAGCGTACGGTTGAAGAAAGTCTGAGCGAGGAACAGTTAGCCATTTTCGACCTCATCCGGCGCGGCGACCTGTCAAAATCGGAGCGGGAAAAGGTTAAAGAAGCCAGCCGTGAATTGCTTGCCGATATTTTGCGCCTGCTAGGGCCACTCGATCAATGGACCGAGAAAGAGCAGACTCAAGCCGAAGTAAAAACCTTCATTCTTGATCATATCTATCAAACGCTTCCTGAGCCGCCTTATTCATCTGACGACAAAAATCACGTTGCGGAACGTGTTTTCCAGCATGTCTGGCAGCAAAGCGTAAACGGCGGAATTTTCAATCAGGAGAATGCTTAATGTGGTTGTTCATGAATAAATCTTTTCTCTCGATTGTCGACAAGGGCGACCCCAGCGGCAAAACCTTGTTGGTTCGCGCCCGCCAGGCTGGCGACATCGGACAGGTATTCCCAGATGCCGAGGTGCAAATGGGAGCCGGGAGCGATTATCGCTATCGGGCAAGAATAGACCGGGAACAGGTAGCGAATGCCATTGCGGACTCTATCCGGAATATTGATTATGGTAATTTCAAATCGACAGTTTCAGATCCAGATCGCCATGATGCTTATCTGGATGTTTGGTCAATTATGCATGCTTTCCAGAGTAACCATAAATGACGACTTGGCAGCAGACATGCAGTAATGCACGAAAAACACTTAAGAGCACAGCGTCGCTTATGCTCGATAAACATTGCATTGAGTTATTTTCAATTGGCGATTCTTTGTCACAATTGGCAGATCAAGCCGATGAAAAGAGCGCATTTAGTGTCGCATGTGGATTGTACGCAGCATCCTATCGGTTAGCGGGATCGGTAAAAATGATTGCCGATACGGCATGGATAGTACTGTCGGTCGCTGATCAAGATAGCGTTAATCGCGCAACCGACGCATCTGTAGTTGGTCCTTGGAAATTTCGATTCATGGCGTCGAGCCGTTCTTATCAGCCTTTGCTGGAAAAATTACAGGATTACCAGTTTGCAGTTCAGGACTTTGCCAAGGCGCTGCAGACAGATTGCTATAGCGACATGATGCACTTGGCCAATGAACTTCAGGTCTTGATGGAACACCCCTTTGTGTCGGCCGACGAGTCATTTCAAGGCCATTTGCGTGAACAACTTGACCGTATAAGGGAATACGTGGAGATGTATTATGAGCTGGGAAGCCAGCTCGACTCACACTCGGTTCTCAAGATTGATGCCGTCATGTTTAAAGGTGCTATGCATTGATGCCAGTACTCGAATATCGGCTTCTCCATTTTAGGTAATAACGAAAAAATAATCCTTTCGCCCCAGAAAACACAATAATTAAGATGGCTAATAACAATAACAGAGCGAGATCTATCAATATCTTTCTTTTAGATGGCAATCCGGATGGCATACGGATGGCCCAGATTACGATGTCTACGATACAGGCAATTGCCTGTCGGCGGAGTCAGTTTTCACGTGTGAAAAGGGAGTTCGAAGAAACTACGCGTCCCGGAGTTTATCTTCTCTTAGGCTCAAACCCGAACGACCCGGATAGCAAAATAGCTTATATAGGTGAATCTGAAGATGTGTCCAAAAGGCTGGATTTCCATAACACCAACGAAAAAACCAAAGATAAATTAGATTTTTGGACAGACACCATTGCGCTGATTAGCAAAGACGAAAATCTGACCAAATCTCATGCCAGATATGTTGAAGCCAGATTGATTAGGCTAGCCAGCGAAAATAAGCGCTGGACCCTAATCAACAACCAAAAGCCATCAGAGATCGGTAAATTGCCGAAGCCAGACCAAGCGGCGATGGATGAATTTATCGATCAATCTATGATGTTAACTGGGGCCTTGGGCTGGGATTTGTTCAAATCAATCACAAGTCAATCACCTGGCGAGCAAAGTGCAGTGGGATCTACAGAGTCTGGCTTGGCTGTGTCTCCAGACTTTTATTTTTCTGGAAGTGGTTTCTCGGCAATAGCAGCAGTTTCGGGCACTACTGGCGAATGGATCATTAAGAAAAATTCCAAGGCTCATCTCACGGAAAAAACAGCCATCCCCAAAGGCGCCAGCAAAATCCGGAGCCAATTACTAACCGACCAAATTTTGACTGCTAAAGCTGATGGCTTTGTTTTCACTGCAGATTGCAAATTTACATCACCCTCAATGGCTGCATCAGTAATATGCGGTTCTAGTCAAAACGGCCGCATCGCTTGGAAACTCGCCAGTGGAAAAACTTACGCAGAATGGGAAGCTGAACAAAATGCTGCAGTAGAGGGTGATATCAGCAATGAGAATCTAAGTTCTTGTCCAGAAGAGATAGTAGCCGACTATGCGTAGCTTTGATCGTTATATCGGCATCGATTATTCCGGCGCCAAAACACCAACTTCCAGTCTTACAGGCTTGCGAGTTTACCAGGCGTATGGCGATGCTTTACCAGAGGAAGTGCTGCCACCACCCAGTCCTCGCAAATATTGGACTCGGCGTGGTATAGCCGAATGGTTACTGGAAACACTATCGCAAGATATCCCCACGCTAGTTGGTATTGATCATGGCTTTTCGTTTCCGTTGCGCTATTTTGAAGTTCATCACCTCTTGCCGGACTGGCCGAGCTTTTTGGAAGATTTCCAGAATCATTGGCCGACCGACCAAGACCACGTCTATGTCGACTTTGTTCGTGATGGCTCAGTCGGTAACGGCGATGCACGAATCGGAAATTCTCGATGGCGCCGAATCTGCGAGGAACGCTGCCGCGCCAAATCGGTGTTTCATTTCGATGTACAAGGCTCTGTAGCCAAATCTACTCATGCCGGTCTTCCTTGGCTACACTTTTTGCGCAAACATTTAGGCGAAAAAATACATTTCTGGCCCTTCGATGGATGGCAAATTCTACCCGGCCGATCCGCAATCGTCGAAGCCTATCCTGCTCTTTATAAGAGAGAGTTCGCTCTTGAAAATAGCACTCCCGACCAACACGACGCATACAGTATTGCGGCCTGGATGCGACAAGCTGATCATGACAACCAACTAATTGATTTTCTCAACCCCGCTCTGTCGTCTTATTTACGCGGAGTAGCAGAGGTCGAGGGCTGGATTTTGGGGGCAACAGCGATTTAATTGATTTCGTTTATGATACCGAGCATACGCTCAGGACCAACCAATAGCGCAACCTGTTGACAGTATAGGACGAGTTATTTGCTGTGTTCATCATCACCCATAGGATTAATACCTTCGGTAAACTAGCGCTGGAGTTAATGCAGATTTAACTTTCTAAACCAGCAGAAAGAGCCATATCCAAAATACATTTAAAGCAAGTCATATCAATGGATTTAGAGAGAGACTTCAAGGGCACCAATTTGGGCACTACACGAATCAACCTCAATAACACCTCAGCAACTTGATACTCGGCTAGACACTAAGTAGAATGCGGGTTCTAGCGTATTCCGATGTATTGCAGAGTGTTTAGATATTGGAGGATTAGCACTCCGAAGGCTGTGGTCGGACGTTCGAATCGTCTCGGGCGCGCCATTTTTGCTTCACTTCCCAAACCACATATTTGGCTATGTGCCCTGTATGTGCCATGCATCTAAAATCACTTAATGTCCATAAAGAGTTTTCAGTCTTAGCCCTCATTTGGTTTATGGGGCCCATCGGTGACATATTCAAATAGCTCCCCACTGAACAACCGAAGTAAATACACAACTTTTCCATTGCGTCTAATTCAACTCTAGGAGGCTGTCGGATTTAAAAGCTATAAAAATATAACAAATCGATATATAAGGATTTTATTGGTGAAAAATGCCAGAAAAATATTTTTTTAACAGTTTCAATAACTTACTGTTTTTTTGTGAATCATAATCCGACAGCCTCCTAGAGCATTTCTTTGTTAGTTAGAAACATCGCCTAAATTTTTAAAAATAAATTGCCTCGTTCCCGCGTGCTACCAAGGAATGCCGTCTGGGATGCGGACCTTGTGGTTTAAGAAGTCGCTGCCGCGACGCTTGCTTGAATCGAGGTCTAGCCCCCGAAGGCGAGATACTTTCTTTTGCGCCGCCTCGGCAACTGCTCCTGCCTTGTGCCTACATGGACAGATATTTGCTCCTCGGCAATTGCTCTTGCATTGACCTCTACGGGTGGAGGAAATGCCGCAAGATTGCCTGGAGCAATCTCGCTGCCACCACATCCCTGTGGATTATGTAGGCAAGGAGCGCGAGTCAGCAGGCGGCCCGTTGCCGCTTGAAAATCACTCGGCACATCCCTGTGCCTAGCCCTAGGGGTGCTACGCATGCAAATCGGCTGTCCTGCCGATGTGTCCCGGCGAAAGCTCCGGTGCTCGGCGCGGCAAACGGGACCCAGCCCGTGCCACTGCCTACTGATTAATAGATTGAGTTTAACAATGGGTGTGATCTTAAATAACCGGAGAATTGCTCTGGCACTAACCGGTGGTTAGCTTTTTAGCAGGGCTCCGTCTTCGAGGTTTTCTTTGAACAGCTAACCGGCATAAGCTGGATGTTGATCGCACCGCTGTCTATATTTAGGCAGGCTCGACAAATCCTATGATCTCAACAGTGATGTTTTTTAGTGTCGCATTACACCTATAATTCTGTATGAATTCAACTACATCGTAGGCAATTGATTTCGATTTGGTGCAGTCAATAATTACTTTTGAATTTGCCGGGATGGCGTCCAAAGCTTGCATTATGCTGGCTTTATTAAAAAACGTAACTTCTTCCGCCAAAACAATGTGATGAACCTCTTGCCCGTCTTCTGTAGTGATGACATCTTTCATATAATAAGCGTTGCGGTAACTGTGGCGTAAAGTGTAAAAAATGCCGAAGAGGATGCCTATGGTAATTCCCTTTAGTAAGTCCGTTGCCAAAATGCCGACAATAGTCGCGGCAAAAGGGACAAATTGTTCATCGCCCAATCGGTACATCTGTCTAAAAAGAGCCGGTTTGGCCAGCTTATATCCCACCATAATCAAAATGGCCGCCAAGCTGGCAAGCGGGATCAGATTCAGCAATTCGGCAATGGTAATTGCGCTGATTAATATGAATACGCCGTGAAGTATTGCGGACAGTTTGGTTTTGCCGCCAAACGAAATATTTGCAGAACTGCGAACAATAACCTGGGTGATAGGTAAGCCACCGATTAACCCTGAAATAATATTGCCCAAGCCCTGGGCCTTTAGTTCCCTGTTGGTCGGCGTGATTCTTTTATACGGGTCAAGTTTGTCGGTTGCCTCTACACACAGCAATGTTTCCAAACTCGCAATAATCGCCATGACAAAAGCGGTTTTCCAGACTTCGAAATTTGTTATTGCTGAGAAATCGGGAAAGGTAAACTGGTTGAAAAAGTCGGCTAAGTTTTTGGGAGCCGGAATATTAACTACTTGATCGGTCGTTAAACTGAAATCCAAAAATCCCTGTTGGTAACAGTAATTCATTACCATGCCTAAAACAACGACCACAATCGGGCCTTGTATTAATTGAAATAGTTTATGTTTTTTGGTTAAAACCGCATCCCATAACATAAGGATCGTAATTGATATTGCGGCAATCAATATGGCGCCCGGTGTAAAGGCATCAAAAGCTCTGGCAATGGATGAGAAGGTGGTCTCTCCGCCTGTTTGAAGGAACGAAAAATCGCCTATGGCGTTTTTATCGTACCCTAATGCATGGGGTATCTGTTTCAAAATAATCAGAAGCCCAATACCGGTAAGCATGCCTTTAATGACGGAGGAAGGGAAAAAGTAGGCGATAAAGCCCGCCTTGGCAAAGCCCATGATAAGCTGAATAATGCCGGCCAGAACGACGGCTACCAAAAAGGCGGGCCAAGAACCCAGTGTCGTAATCGCGGATAAGACAATGACGGCTAACCCGGCAGCCGGGCCGCTAACGCCCAATGGCGAACCGCTGGCGATACCTACCGCAATGCCGCCGACCATACCGGCTATAACGCCGGAAAATAAGGGTGCACCCGATGCCAATGCAATGCCAAGGCATAAAGGAACAGCCACAAAAAACACTACGATACTTGCCGGCAGATCGCTTTTTAATTCTTTAAATATACTCGTTGCTCTCATTGCGCTTTTTTAGCCTTTTTGTTTTGATAGATTGAAACTATACCATTGAAAACTTTGATGCTCGAAACGGATTACCCGCCGGAATGCTTTGTAATAGCTTGGCATTTGCAAATGGTACGGCGCGTACCCTGCTTCGCTAAAGGGTCTTTTTCAACATCTCCTTAACCCTGTTGCGCCGGTAATCTGCGAACATCTCGTCTTGGTATAAAAATGATTCCCACGCAGAATAATTTATTAACGGATGAGTGTTTTCTAATATACCACTGTTGGGTTGTCTATATTAGTGTGGCGTCGCTGTGGATGTTTATTCAATTTATGATTTATAAAACAGGGAGTTTGACACAGTGACGCCAAAAGAATTAACCAAACAAGCCTTTAGACTTTATGACCATATCAGGCTTCAAAGTTATAAGGTTCCTGTGCAATCAGATGCGTTTAGATGTTACGCGATTCCGAGCTTATTCAAGATATCAGCGGCGCTTGAAACTTGAACGTGGAACATTTTAAAACAGGACATTAATGCACAAGACGCCTGATTTATAGAATATTGCCGAGGTACAGCGTTTAAATAGCGCGGCGGCAGATGGGCAAGTGTTTTTGCGCTTTTTATGGCTATGCTTAATGGCTGGCTTAATCAGGTAGCGCCTTTCAGGCAGGGGGACAGGGCTCGGCTTTGAGGCATCCCGCCTTCTTCATATCGGGAACTTGCCGGCCCGGATGCCAACAGAGCCTATATTTCCCGTTCTGAAAGCAGGTTGCAGAGGGCAGTGAAGTTCAAAGGCTTGACCAGGTGATGGTCGAAACCTGCTTTATGTGAACGGGCTAATTCCTCTGGTCCCCCGTAGCCGCTGAGTGCTAT
>NZ_JALOCF010000067.1 GCF_023227905.1 Methylobacter sp.
TCCCGAACTCGGAAGTGAAACCGTTTAGCGCCGATGATAGTGTGGCACGTTGCCATGTGAAAGTAGGGAATCGCCAAGCGCTTTATCCAAAAACCCAGGACTCAAACCCCTGGGTTTTTTTTTGCCCGGTGCCTAGCAACATATGGAGTACCTGGAGAGGTTACCCCGGTCAGGTCTCAGGGCTGGGTCCATCCTACCGACGCACCCTTTGCCCGCCTCTACCAGTTCCGCCTTAACAAGCCTCGTATTCTTGCTAAATGCCATGAAGCTCATCCTACGAATTGTCTTTGGTGTATTCCTAGACACGCTGTTATCACAGCTTGCCATTGTTGCTTGGTACGCCCGTCAGAAAGGCACTAGGAAAGACGCAGCGAGAAACTTCGCGTCAACCAGGAAAAAAATTCTCTTAAATAGAGAGAGGTGGGTGCGTCCACGCTTTGCTTTTGCAAGCCCGCCAAAGTAATAATCCTGGCGCAAATGAGCCGTCTACTTATCCGAGGTCGTACAAGGCGAACATGCTAAAAGAAAAACAGTAGTAAATGATAACCACCAATTCTGTCTAGCGATCATCGCTAAACAGAATTGGTAGTTTTGATTTCGGTGTTTTATTAACCGAACATTTATAACCAGCCAAAAGCAGACGTTATTCTTCAAATATCCAATATTAATAGTTATGCCAAAAGGTATAACGAATAAGGGGGTGATGGGTTAAATATGTGATTTATTTGTATAATATCAGCTATGACCTGTTATCAAGAAATCACTTGCCCGGTTTGCTGCAGTAACCCAATTATGAAAGCTGGCCGTAGCACAGAGGGAACACAGCGTTACCGCTGTCAACACCCGGATTGCGATACAAAAACCTTCATGCTGAATTACCGCTATAAAGCTTGCGAACCCGGCATAAAAGAACAAGTGGTGGACATGGCCATCAACGGTAGTGGTATCCGTGATACCGCACGCGTTCTCAAGATCAACAAAAATACCGTGATCAGTACGTTAAAAAAAGTCGAGCCGTATCGTCCCAGTCAATCCCAGGTTTCAGGCTTTAAATACCACGGGAAACCTTGAAGTGAGGTTAGGGTTGGCTTGTGAACAGGCAGAGATGGGTGAGCAGTGGTCTTATGTCGGCACCAAGTCCAATCAGCGTCGGCTCTGGTATGCCGTTGATCATGCGACAAACATCGTGCCGGCTTATGTGTTTGGCAAACGCAAGAAATCGTGTTTAAAGAATTGAAAGTGCTGCTTGCCCCCCTTTGGCATGAGCCGTTATTACACCGATGAGTGTGGCGCTTATTAGCGACACCTTGAAAACGATAGGCATCAGGTGGGCAACGCAACACTCAAAAGATTGAACGCAAGAACTTGAATTTCAGAACCTGGATTAAGCGGCTCACGCGAAAAACCATCTGTTTTTCGAAGTTGGTAACGATGCAGGATACGGTCATCGGCTTACTGATTAACAAAGTCGAAGTTGGCTTGGATAGCCATGCCAAATTACAGATTTAACCCATTACCAATCCTTCTTAGCCAACTCGCTATGCTGCACAGAATAAGAAAAATAAACAATCAACCCAATGACCAGCCAGATCACAAAGCGCAGCCAAGTAAGCGCAGGTAAAAATGCCATTAATGCTGTGCAGGACAGCATGCCCAGCACCGGAAATAACGGACTGAACGGTGAGCGGAACGGGCGTTTCATGTCTGGCTTGGTGATACGCAACACCAATACGCCCAAACATACCAATACAAATGCGGCCAAAGTGCCGATATTGACCAGTTCAGCCAGATCACCGAGCGGTATGAAGCCGGCGGCTATCGCCATGATGATGCCGGAGAGTACGATGACGCGTACAGGGGTTTGGGTTTTAGGATTCACTTCGCCAAAGAACGGCGAGAGCAGACCGTCGCGGGACATCGCAAAGATAATGCGGGTCAGTCCGTAATACAACACCAGCATCACGGTGGTAAGGCCGGCAATAACGCCGGTTGAGATTAGCGCTGACGCCCAGTTGTAGCCGAGCAGATTCAGCGCGTGAGCGACCGGCGAGGATACGTTGAGATCAGTATAGTTGACGACGCCGGTCAGCAGGCCGGATACCAGGATATAGATCACGGTACAAAAGCCTAGCGAGGTGACAATGCCAAAAGGCAGGTCGCGTTGCGGGTTGCTGGCTTCCTCGGCAGCAGTAGATACCGCATCGAAGCCGACATAAGCGAAAAACACCAGCGATGCACCGGCCAGAACTCCGGCGGTTTTGCCGTCAGGCAATGTCTGAAACCAGCCATACGGCATGAACGGATGCCAGTTTTCCGGGTGGACGTTGAACACGGCAACGGCGATAAAGACAGTGATGGTGAGCAGCTTGACAAATACCATTGCATTGTTGACTTTGGCGCTGTGTTTTACGCCCATGATCAGCAGCAGCATCAAGATCAAAATAATGGCGGATGCGGGCAAGTTGATCAGGCCGCCGAGTTTGGGCGCTTTGGTCAGCATCTCCGGCAGCGGTATGCCGATGGCAGTGAGTGCATTGTTAAAATAGCCCGACCAGCCGTTGGCGACAGTCGCTACGGCAAGGCTGTATTCCAGCAGCAAGTCCCAGCCGATCATAAAGGCGAATATTTCCCCGAAAGCAACATAGCTGTAGCCATAGGCGCTGCCGCAGCCGCCGACCGAGGCGGATAGTTCCGCATAAGACAAGGCGGCAAAAGCGCAGGCGAGTCCGGCAACTACAAATGACAGAATCACGGCGGGCCCGGATTGGGTGGCGGCGGCAACGCCGGTGAGTACAAAAATCCCTGTGCCGATGATTGCACCTATGCCGAGAAAGGCCAGGTCCCATTTAGACAAACAACGCTTAAGGCCACTGCCTGTATCATCGTCTGAAGTAACGTGTTTGCTGCGAAAGATTTGTAGGGACATTTGGCGGTCTCTTGTTATTTAATTTAAGGTGAAAAATACTAATAATTTGAGTATTCGTTAAATTATAGGGGGAATAGTAATAATCCCCAAAGTAAGTCCATGAAATCAGCAAAATTATGCTCGAGTAAACCTTGCATGTTAGTATATGCGGTTTTTTTAGATTGGCGGATCTTGAGCAATTATCTGGGGGTTGCCTGTCGATGCGGACTTATCCGCGTCTACAACTAGCAAAGCCGGCTGTTTAAGGAAGTTATTATTTTAATATGTTTTCTGAGAAATTTATCGCAATGAACATTCGCGCTCTACTTGCTTTTACTATCATACTGTCAGGCATTGGCGGTCATGCAAACGCAACGACCTATGCTATGCCTGAAAACAGTAATGATAGCGTAATCACTGAATATCCTGATGGCATGGCCATAACCCGCGCTGAGCAGGATGAGACCTTATTGGACGTGGCGCGCCGCTTTCTTTTGGGACAAACAGAAATCGTCAGGTTGAATCAGGATGTTGATCGGTGGCTGGTCAAAAAGGGTGAGGTTGTTCGTTTGTCGAACAGACGGATTCTGCCGGATTCGCCTCACAATGGACTTACCTTAAATATTTCCGAATACCGGATGTATTATTATCCGCCGACTAAAAAAGGCGAGAAGCCACACCAAGTTATGTCTTATGCGCATGGTGTTGGCAGACAAGATTGGAAGACGCCGCTGGGTCGAACTAAAGTTGCGCGGAAAATAATGAATCCTTCTTGGCATCCGCCTGAGTCAATCAGGCGCGAACATGCGGCGAATGGCGATCCTCTGCCTCTTGTTGTCCCACCGGGGCCGCATAATCCGCTAGGGTCACGCGCCCTACATCTGGCGTTGCCAGGAGAATACCGGATACACGGCACCGATATTGACAAGATTCATGGCATCGGCATGCAGATTACGCATGGTTGCGTGCGGATGTATCCGGAAGATGTTGAAGAGCTATACGAGCTGGTTGCCGTCGGAACGCCAGTCTATATTGTTAAGCAGCCTATCAAGGTTGGCTGGCTGGACAATGTTCTTTATATAGAAGCGCATCCTGATCTGGAAGGAGAAGAAACGACGCTGGACCAGCGCTTCGCCGTGGCGCTTAGGTTGATTCAAAAAGCCAATAATAATCAGGAATTGCCTGATTTTGACCAACAAGCTTTGAATAACGCACTGAAGGAACAGACTGGAGATCCTGTGGCGATCCATGAGCGCCTGCCGCCACTGGAGGAAGCGTCGTTATCGGCTCCCGTACCTTCCGTAACGGATCCTAAACCAGCACCAAAACCGGCACGTAAAGCTTCCCCGGATGGTTACTATCACGGAAACTAAGCTATAGAGTTACATTGAAAAATATAAAAGGTTATTTATAACCGCAGGGTGTAAGTGCCCTGCGAGTAAACCTGTTAAACTACTCAACTTTAACGCATAGCCTTTTCGGTGATTCCTTTGAAAAAAATCCTTATTTCCGACAAATTGGCAGAAGCCGGCATTAATTATTTACATGACCAGCCCGGCATACAAATACATATTGAGACCGGGCTTAATGAGGACCAGCTTTGCAACCTCATCGGCAATTACGATGCGTTATTGATTCGTAGTGATACGCAGGTGACAGAAAAGGTGCTGCAGGCTGCAAAGAATCTTAAGCTGATAGGACGCGCCGGTATCGGTGTCGATAATGTCGATATACCCACAGCAACGGAGCTGGGGATTATTGTCATGAACACGCCGGATGCAAATGCGACAACCACAGCCGAGTTGGCCATTGCGCATATGATGTCGCTAAGCCGGCATTTACCGACCGCAGACCGTTCGATTCGTGCCGGAAAATGGGAACGCTCCAAATTGATGGGTTCTGAAATCGCTCATAAGACGCTGGCGATACTCGGTTTCGGCACGATCGGGCGGATCGTTGCGCAACGCGGTTTCGGCTTAAAAATGCAGGTGATTGCATATGATCCGTTTGTCGCGCCTGAGATATTTGAGGATTTGGGTGTTGAGTCGGTAAGTCTTGAAGAGTTGGTGACCAAGGCGGATTATCTGACCTTGCACTGCCCGTTGATAGAAAAAACCCGCAATGTTATCGACGCCGCTCAGTTGGCGAAGATGAAGAAAGAGGCGATGATTATCAACTGTGCCAGAGGTGGATTGATTAACGAGGCAGCACTGTATGATGCCTTAAAAAACGGCCAAATAGCCGGTGCGGCGCTTGATGTTTACGAGAATGAACCGCCTGCCAATTCGCCGCTGCTGGAGCTGGATAATATCGTTTTTACCCCGCATTTGGGCGCATCGACCAGTGAAGCGCAGGTAGCAGTCAGTGTTGAAATCGCCCGGCAGGCAGTTACGTTTTTAAAGACCGGCGAAGCGATTAATGCCTTGAACCTGCCCAGGGTGTCTGCGGAAGAGTTGAAAAAGTCGTATGAATTTATGACGCTGGCCAATAGCCTGGGCAAAGTATTGGTTGGCCTGGCGACCAAGCCGTTAGAAAAAATAGAAGTTGCGTTATTGGGCCGGGCGGCGGAAGTTGAGGTGCGGCCTGTTTCAGTCGCTGCCCTGATCGGCGTGTTAAGCGGACAATTTTCTACGCCTGTAAACCGGGTGAATGCCGAAAATATTGCCAAACGCCAAGGCATTGCCCTGGTTGAATCGAAAACCGAAGACACTCAGGACTATTTGTCGCTGATCAAGGTGACCGGGCATTGCTCCGATCAGACGATTACGCTGGCCGGAACCTTATTGGGCGGCTGTCATCCCCGACTGGTTTGTATCGACCAGTTTGATATTGAAGTAGTGCCGGCAGGCACCTTATTAGTGACCCGGCATGATGACAAGCCGGGTGTTATATCCGCCATTAGCAGCGTGCTGGGCAACGCCGATATCAATATCACCAGAATGCAGGTGAGTACGGCCGATACGCAGCAGAAGGCGATGGCTGTTATCAGTGTCTCAGAACCTTTAACCGAAGATTTGTTGCAGCGGCTATGTCATATTCCCGCCGTGCATAAGGCTGTCCAGATTAACTTATGAATTTTGATGTCATCTGCTTTGATTGCGATAGCACTCTAAGCAAAATAGAAGGTATAGACGAACTCGCCGGACGCGTTGGCTTAGGTGAAGAAATGGCTAGGCTGACCGATGCGGCGATGAATGGCGAAGTGTTGCTGGAAGAGGTTTACGAGAAACGCTTATCGTTGATCAGGCCTGATCTGGACAGCATCAACTGGCTGGCTGATTTGTATATTGAACAGATAGTCGGCGGCGTTCAGGAAGTGTTTGCAACTTTAACCGCGTCGGGCAAGGAACTGCACATTATCAGCGGCGGAATCCGTCAGGCTATTTTGCCGCTTGCAAGATGTTTAGGGGTGTCTGAGAGACGGGTTCATGCTGTCGATATTTATTTCAATAAAGACGGCAGTTACCGTGACTATAATCAAGAATCGCCGTTGGCCAGATCAGGCGGAAAAGCCGAGATTTGCAGGCAATTGCTCACATCGCAAGGTTCACTGGTTATGATAGGCGACGGCAAGACGGACATGGAAGCCAAGCAGGCCGGAGCCGTTGTGATCGGTTTTGGCGGCGTGGTTGACAGGGCGGTTGTCCGTGAGCAAGCCGATTTTTACTGCGCCGAACCGAGTCTGGTTTCCATACTGGCGCATATTTTATAAGTTTGAGAAGATAAGCCGCAGGCAGGCTGCGGACCTGACCGATTGATTTAACCGTATTTAAGAGAGAGATAATGGCTGGGCATAGTAAATGGGCTAATATCAAGCATCGCAAGGCAGGACAGGATGCTAAGCGGGGCAAGATTTTCACTAAAATGCTTCGTGAAATTACCGTAGCGGTAAAAACCAGTGGACCGGATGCGGCAAGCAATCCAGCCTTACGCACAGCGGTGGATAAGGCTTTGGGCGCAAATATGCGCCGCGATACTATTGATACCGCGATCAAAAAAGCTTCCGGCGCGTTGGAAGGCGTTAATTACGAAGTTGTTCGTTATGAGGGCTACGGCCCTGGCGGCACGGCGGTCATGGTCGATTGCCTGACCGACAACCGTAACCGAACTGTTGGCGAAGTGCGCCATGCTTTTTCTAAAGCGGGCGGTAACTTGGGTACTGACGGTTCTGTCGCCTATATGTTCAGCAAGATTGGCATTCTCAGTTACGCGCCTTCCGTTGACGAAGATGCACTGATGGAGGCGGCGTTGGAAGCCGGAGCGGAAGATGTTACCACTCATGATGACGGCTCAGTCGATGTGATAACCACGCCGGAAAATTATCTGGAAACAAAAGATGCTTTGGTTGCGGCAGGCTTTGCGCCGGATAATGCCGAAATTACTATGCAGGCGGCAACGATGGCTGAACTGGATGCTGATGACGCGGAAAAAATGATGCGCTTGATAGACCGGTTGGAAGATCTGGATGACGTGCAAAATGTCTATTCCAATGCCGATATCAGCGATGAAATTATGGAAGGACTTAATTGATAGTTGGCTGTAGCTGATGCGAATTTTAGGGATAGACCCCGGTTCAAGAATAACCGGTTACGGCATTATAGAAGACTCAGTGCAAGGTTATAAATATATAGCCAGTGGCAGTATCCGGATTAAAGCCGACTATTTTCCTGATCGGCTCAAGCAAATCTTTGACGGTATTTTAGAGGTTGTCGATCGCTATCAACCTGAGCAAATGGCCATAGAACAAGTGTTTATGCATAAAAATGCCGACTCCGCGCTTAAACTGGGACAGGCCCGCGGCGCGGCAATTTGTGCGTTTCAGACTACCGGTTTGCCGGTGTTTGAATATGCGGCCAGGCAAGTTAAACAGGCTGTAGCGGGGAAAGGCAGCGCCGAAAAAATGCAGGTTCAGCACATGGTGAAAATTCTGTTAAATATTCAAGGCGAGTTACAAATCGATGCCAGCGACGCGCTGGGTATCAGTATTTGTCATGCCCATTATCAGCAAACTGCACAGCGGTTGAAGCAGGGTTTGTTGCGATGATCGGTTTTCTGCGCGGCAAGCTGGCATTTAAAGCGCCGCCACTGTTGATGCTTGATGTGAACGGTGTCGGCTATGAAGTCGAAGCGCCGATGACGACTTTTTATAATCTGCCGGCCATCGGTGCAGAGGTTATGCTGCATACGCACCTGGTTGTTCGCGAAGACGCTCATATTTTATTCGGGTTCTCGACTGAAGCGGACCGCTCGATGTTCAGGACCTTGATTAAGGTCAATGGCGTCGGTCCGAAGCTGGCGTTGACGATTTTATCGGGGCAGAGTGCCGAAGAGTTTCATCGCTGTATTCATAATAATGATACGCAAGCATTGGTGCGTTTACCGGGAGTCGGTAAAAAGACGGCCGAGCGCCTGATTATCGAAATGCGCGACAGGTTGCCGGATTTAGGCGATGCAGTCGGTTCATCAGTAATCAGCTTTGATCAACCGCAGCGGGTCAATAATCCGAAACAGGAAGCCATCAGCGCTTTGTGCTCGTTGGGCTATAAGCCGCTGGATGCCAGTAAAATGGTGCAAAATATCAGTGCCGAAGGTAAAAGCTGTGAAGACATTATCCGGTTGGCGCTACAAGGTACGATAAGATGATTGAAAACGATCGTATGGTTACGGCTCATAGTCATGCCGATGAAGAGCGCCAGGATCGGGCTATTCGCCCCAAGCGCTTGGCCGATTATATCGGACAGAAAGAATTGCGCGAGCAAATGGAGATTTTTATTCAGGCGGCAACAGCACGTCAGGAAGCGTTGGACCATGTGTTGATTTTCGGGCCGCCGGGCTTAGGCAAAACGACGCTGGCTAATATCATAGCCGCTGAAATGTGTGTTAAAATTCGCCAAACATCCGGGCCTGTGCTGGATAAAGCAGGCGATCTTGCCGCATTGTTAACCAATCTTGAACCCCATGATGTGCTGTTTATCGATGAAATACATCGCTTGAGTCCGGCGGTTGAAGAGATTTTGTATCCTGCCATGGAAGATTATCAGCTTGACCTTATGATTGGCGAAGGTCCTGCCGCACGCTCCATTAAACTGGATTTGCCGCCCTTTACGCTGGTTGGAGCTACTACTCGCGCCGGATTGTTGACTTCGCCGTTACGCGATCGCTTCGGCATTGTGCAACGCTTGGAATTTTACACGGTTAGCGATTTGGCGACTATCGTGATGCGTTCAGCCAGTGTGTTAGGCATCGCAATGGAACCGCGAGGCGCTACTGAGATAGCCCGCCGCTCTCGAGGTACCCCACGAATTGCCAACAGATTGCTGCGCCGAGTTCGGGATTTTGCCGAAGTAAAAGGCAATGGCACGATTACTGAAGAACTGGCCTTTCAGGCATTGGAAATGTTGAAAGTGGACAGTAACGGTTTCGATTCATTAGACCGCAAACTGCTGTTGGCCATGATTGAAAGTTTTGCCGGTGGTCCGGTAGGGCTGGATACGCTGGCTGCCGCGATCAATGAAGAGCGGGGCACTATTGAAGATGTCGTGGAACCGTATTTATTGCAACAAGGCTTTATCATGCGCACGCCCCGTGGCCGTGTAGTTACTCAGAATGCTTATTTGCATTTTGGCTTGCAGCCCCCGAAGCACTTGGGTATGACCGAGGATTTGTTTGAATAAACAAACATATACAAAAAAATTTATCTGGCCGGTACGCGTTTATTACGAAGACACCGATGCCGGCGGGGTAGTGTTTTACGCCAACTACCTGAAGTTTTTCGAGCGGGCCAGAACCGAAATGCTTAGGGCAATGGGTTATGAACAGGATGAGCTGATCGCCAACGAAAGCATTATTTTTGTAGTACGTTCCGTGCAGGTCGATTATCTGAGTCCCGCCCGATTTAATGAGCAATTGCAAGTGAGTGCGGAGGTAAGCCTTACTAAAAAAGCCAGTCTTACTTTCGATCAAGTTATTACACGAGGTGATGATGTTTTATGCAAGGGCAGTGTTCGAGTTGCCTGTTTGGATGCACAAGATATGCGTCCTAAAGCTATTCCTGAAAAATTATTAGAGCAATTAAAAGAATGAATACTGATTTATCGATTTTCCACTTAGTTACAGAAGCCAGCTTTGTTGTCCAATTCGTCATGCTAACATTGCTAACCGCATCGGTGGCATCGTGGACATTTATTTTTACCAAACGTAAAGAATTGAACCGGGCGGTTGAAATCACCGATGAATTTGAAGAACAATTTTGGTCGGGCGTGGTATTGGCCGATCTTTATAGAAAATTGGCGGCAAAGGATTTTGAGCCGGAAGGCATAGAGAAAATATTCCTTGCCGGATATAAAGAATTTTCCCGGATGCGACAAGCCGGTAATGTGGAGCCCGGCGTGCAGGTGGAAAGCGCCCAGCGGGTTATGCGTATCGAATTATCACGCGAATTGGAACGCCTCGACGAGCATTTGGCATTTCTTGCCACCGTTGGCTCGATCAGTCCTTACATCGGTCTATTTGGAACGGTCTGGGGTATCATGAATTCCTTCATGTCGCTGGGCAGTGCCAAGCAAGCGACTTTGGCGCAAGTCGCGCCGGGCATTGCCGAAGCATTGATTGCCACGGCCATCGGTTTATTTGCCGCGATCCCCGCCGTTATTTCTTATAATCGTTTTTCTACCCGATTGGACAGATTGACTGGTCGGTATGAACTCTTTGTTGAAGAGTTTGTCGTGTTATTGCAAAGGCAGGCACACCAAAAATGAGCGGGCCAGAAATAAGCAGGAAAAATGGGCGCAGAAAGCCCATGGCGGAAATCAATGTGGTTCCCTATATTGACGTAACTTTGGTGTTGCTGATTATTTTTATGGTTACAACGCCGATGTTGCAAACCGGCGTTCAAGTCGAGCTTCCCCAAGCGGAATCGGCAACCGTAGAGTCGGAAGGCGATAATTTGCCTGTTATCGTGTCAATCAATGAACAGAGCCAATATTTTATTACCATTGATGATAAAGAGCCTGAGATAGTGCAGCCCGAAGAGGTGGAAAGCCGGGTGATGGAGGTATTGGGCAGAAAACCGAAAACCCAAGTGCTAATCGGAGCTTATAAAGGTATTGAGTATGGCGTTGTGGTCACGCTGATGGCGGGATTGAAAAATGCCGGTGTGTCCAGTGTGGGTTTGATGACCAAATCAGGCGAACAATAGATTTGATGGACAATAAAAAGAAATTTTCATGGCCGATTATCCTGGCTCTGGCTTTACACCTTACGATTTTAGGCTTGTTTGCCTTAAGCGCCTTATTTAAGCCTGATAAAACAGAATCGAGCGCAGCGCCGGAAATCATTCATGCTGAAATTATCGATGAAGCTACTGTTAAGAATACGCCTGAAGTTACATCGGAACCTGTAAAGCAAAACGAAAGTCCCGCTGAAGAGAAAATACAGCCGGAAACTCAAAAGAATCTGGAAAACGAGCAAGCTGCACAGCGGGCTGAAACAGAAAAAGCCAAAGCAAAAGCTGAAGCGGCCGAGCTAGCCAGAGCTGAAGCTGCTAAAGCGAAAGCGGCCGCGGAACAAGCCGAAGTCGCCAAAGCAAAAGCCGCAACAGAAAAAGCCAAAGCCGAAGCTGCCGAGCAAGCCAAGGCCGAAGCAAAGCAAGCTGAAGCAGCCGAGCAAGCCAAGGCCGAAGCAAAACAGGCTGAAATCGCCAAGGCGAAAGCCGAGGCCGCCGCACAGGCCAAGGCCGAAGCCGCCAAAGCGAAAGCGGCCACAGAACAAGCGGAAGCCGCCAAAGCCAAAGCTGCGGCCGAAAAAGCTAAAGCCGAAGCCGCTGCACAGGCTAAGGCTGAAGCTGCGAAAGCGAAAGCGGCCGCGGAACAAGCCGAAGTCGCCAAAGCAAAAGCCGCAACAGAAAAAGCCAAAGCCGAAGCTGCCGAGCAAGCCAAGGCCGAAGCAAAGCAAGCTGAAATCGCCAAGGCAAAAGCTGAAGCAGCCGAGCAAGCCAAGGCCGAAGCCGCCAAAGCGAAAGCGGCCACAGAACAAGCGGAAGCTGCCAAAGCCAAAGCTGCGGCCGAAAAAGCTAAAGCCGAAGCCGCTGCACAAGCTAAAGCCGAAGCTGCGAAAGCGAAAGCGGCAGCAGAACAAGCTACAGCAGAGAAAGCCAAGGCTGAGGCCGCTGTACAAGCCAAAGTTGAAGCAAAACAGGCTGAAATCGCCAAGGCGAAAGCCGAGGCCGCCGCACAGGCCAAGGCCGAAGCCGCCAAAGCGAAAGCGGCCACAGAACAAGCGGAAGCTGCCAAAGCCAAAGCTGCGGCCGAAAAAGCTAAAGCCGAAGCTGCCAAAGCGAAAGCGGCAGCAGAGCAAGCCGAGGCAGCTAAGGCAAAAGCCGCAGCAGAGAAAGCCAAGGCTGAGGCCGCTGCACAAGCCAAGGCAGAAGCCGAACGAGCTGAAGCGGCTAAAGCCAAAGCCGCCGCACAAGCCAAGGCGGAAGCAGAGCGACTAGCAATGGCAAAGGCTAAAGCCGAGGCGGAACAGGCCGAAGCGGCAAGGATGGCGGCAGAGGAGGCGAGAATGGATGCCGAACAAGATCAGCTGGCGATAAAAACAGCCGCTTCAGCGATTCGGAAAAAAGTAGCCAGTAGCTGGATTCGCCCGGTTTCCGCTGCCGAAGGTTTGAAATGTACAATTCAGGTTACATTAATGTCAGATGGTACAGTAATAGATGCAGTGGTTGTTGCCAGCAGCGGAGATCAGGCTTTTGATCGTTCGGCGGAAAATGCTGTTCACAAAGCGTCTCCGCTTCCAGTGCCTAAAGATAAAGAATTGGCAGTTAGAGAATTTAAGTCATTTAAGTTTTTGTTTGATCCTGATCGATCCAGATAAGATGAAACACGGTATTATCATCGCTAAGAGTCGGATGATTATTTGATGGTCTTTTTTCAGTTAAATTACTGAGGTAAGCAAGTGAGTTTTTTTAAAAGAATTTTATTGGTTGGTCTGATTAGCTTCTATGTGCCAAGCAGCTATGCAGAGATGACGATTGAAATTACTGAAGGCATTGAGAGTGCATTGCCTATTTCAGTGGTTCCTTTTGCGATGCAAGGGGCGTCCGGCGTTCCGGTTGATGTCAGTTTTGTTGTTAATGCCGATTTAGGGCGTAGCGGATATTTTAAAACGCTGGACAGGCAAAGCATGCCGGCTAAGCCTAGCACCGCGGAAGCAGTTCAGTTCAAAGACTGGCAGGCTATAGGACAGAATTATCTGGTTATCGGTCAGGTGACTGAAGAGCGTGGTCAGTACAATGTTCAATTTCAGCTGTTTGATGTTTATAAGGGGCAGCCAATAATGGGCTACCGAATGGCATCGTCAGCGGGCGATTTGCGCAGAACGGCTCACCATATCAGCGATCTGATCTTCGAAAAATTAACCGGTAAAAAAGGCGTTTTCAGCGGTCGAATTGCTTACATTACCAGTATCCGACAAGGCAGACAAAGCACCCATAAACTGCAAATTTCCGATGCGGATGGTTTTAATGCGCAAACAATAGCCTCATCCGTGGAGCCCTTAATGTCTCCGGCATGGTCGCCTGATGGCAGAAAGATAGCTTACGTATCATTCGAGAAAAAATCAGCGGCCATTTATGTTCAGACCTTGGCGACCGGCGAGAGAGCTAAGGTTGCCGAATTCCCCGGCATTAATGGCGCGCCTTCGTGGTCGCCCGATGGATCAAGGCTGGCTTTGACATTGTCTAAAGATGGCAATCCGGATATATATGTCTTAAATTTGGTGACGCGCGCCTTGACTAAAATGACTAAAAGCTTTGCGATTGATACTGAGCCAACCTGGTCTCCTGACGGCGGCAGCATCGTATTTACTTCCGACCGAGGCGGAAAACCACAGTTATATATAGTGTCAAGCCAAGGCGGCGAAGAAAGAAGATTAACATTTTCAGGTAATTATAATGCCAGGGCCAGCTTTTCGCCGGATGGCAGAAGCATCGCTATGGTGCACGGGAATGGCAACAATTACCGTATTGCCGTCATGGACTTGTCCACCAAAGCATTCAATGTGCTTACTGATGGTCCATCAGATGAATCGCCGAGCTTCGCTCCGAACGGCAGTATGATTTTGTATGCTTCACGAAAAGGCAGCTCGGGTTACTTATCGGCCGTATCATTGGATGGTAAAATGCAGCAGAAGCTGGTGTTTGATAGCAGTGAAATTCGCGAACCGGCTTGGTCACCCTAGTTCGGTTGGATATAACACGATTTTTTATATTATTTTGGAAATTAAAAATGAAATTGAATAAAACAGTATTGGCATTAGCAATAAGCGCATTAGTTCTATCAGGCTGTAGTGAAGATGAACAAGACGCGAGTCTTACTGATGGTACTCAAAATGCGGCCAGCGGTATCAATGATGCATCAACCAGTGGTTTAAATAATGGATCAGGCTTGTCCGGCTCAGAAATGAGCGGTTCAGGAATGTACCCCAATGCCCATATGGGTCCAGAATTCAGCGATCCAAACAACCCGCTGTCAAAAAGCACTATCTATTTTATGCTGGACAGCAGCCAAGTTCAGGATGACTTTGTTCCTGTAATTGCAGCGCATGCGCAATATCTGGTGAACCATCCCGGCCAACGCGTTGTCATGGAAGGTCATGGCGATGAGCGCGGTTCTCGCGAGTACAACATTGCATTGGGTGAGCAACGTGCAAAATCTGTAGTTAGCATGATGAAAGTTCAAGGCGTTTCTGATGGCCAGGTGCAAATCGTCAGTTATGGCGAAGAAAAGCCAGCGGCAGAAGGGCACGATGAAGCAGCCTGGGAGCTTAATCGTCGCGCTGAGATAGTTTATCAAGGCAAATAAAATGAAAGCTCTTCTTATCATGCTGCTATGTATTTGCAGCGCTGCCAACGCGGAGCCTTTGCCGCCAGTTATTGATAACTCAATGTATCCGGAGGGTGAAATCACTCCCGCAAAACCATCATCTACGAATGCGGTATATGAAATGATGGGACGGCTGGAGCAATTGCAAGCTGAAGTGCAGCAACTTACAGGCAAGATAGAAGAGCAGGCCAATCTTATTGGGGAGATGAAAAAATCTCAAAGTACGATGTATTCGGATCTTGATGGGCGGATACAAGGCCTTGAAAAAAAAGCTGAAGGCGTAAAGTCATCGACTGCTGAAAATCCCCCGATGCAAGAAGGCTCAGTTGGATCCGAAGCCAAGGTGACCGAACCGTCAGTTGCGGCTCCGTCCGCAGTTACAGAGGCTCAGCAGGCGCCTGTACAGAAACAGGATGCGGCGTCGGCTTCAGGCGAAGCTTCCGCTCCTCGACTACCTTCTGTAGGCGACGAAAAACAGCAATATCAGCAAGCCTATGAAGCGCTTAGAAATGGGCATAACGCTCAGGCAATTGCTGAATTTAACACATTGCTGAGTAAAAATCCGAAAGGCGAGTACGCAAACAATGCCCAATATTGGCTGGGCGAAGCCTACAGGGTTAATCAGGATGTTGACTCGGCCCGTAAAGCCTTTAATAGCGTTATTGAAAATTATCCGGGCAGCTCAAAAGTGCCCGATGCTTTATTAAAATTGGGCACTATCGAGATTGAGCAAAAAAATCCAGCCAAAGCGCGTGAATATTTAACGCGCGTTACTACGGATTTTCCCAGTTCGACAGCTGCCCGTTTGGCGGCAAAGAAATTACTTCTGCTTGATTGATGAAAAATAGTAGTGGTGAATTTGTTACGTATAACTGAAATTTTCTATTCATTACAGGGCGAGTCGAATACGGTAGGTCTGCCCACTGTGTTTATTCGGCTCACCGGCTGTCCATTAAGATGCGTTTATTGCGATACGTCCTATGCTTTTTCTGGCGGGAAAAAAATAGAGATTGATGCCATAGTTACCCAGGCCGAACAGTACGGAACCAAGTATATTACCGTAACCGGCGGCGAACCTTTGGCGCAGCCGGGCTGTCTTGAGTTAATGACAAAGCTGCTCGATAAAGGCTATGTTGTTTCGCTTGAAACCAGCGGCGCGCTTGATGTGTCGGCGGTCGACCCGCGCGTTGTTAAAGTCATGGATTTTAAAACACCCAGCTCAGGTGAATTAAGTAGAAACCTCTATCAAAATATCGAATACCTAAACCAAAAAGACCAAGTTAAATTTGTCATCGGTAATGATGAGGATTACGACTGGTCAAAAACCCTATTAACGGAATATGGCTTGCCTAATCGTTGTGACATACTGTTTTCACCGGTGATGGGGCAGCAACATCCAACCGAACTCGCCGAAAAAATCCTTAAAGACAGATTACCTGTTCGTTTTCAACTCCAATTACATAAAATACTTTGGGATGATGCCCAAGGTAAGTAAATCGACATGCAAAAAAAAGCCATAGTCCTTCTATCCGGGGGGTTAGATTCAATTACCGTACTTGCCCTTGCAAAAAAACAGGGATTCAAATGTTATGCCCTAAGCTTTGATTACGGTCAGCGGCATAATGCCGAGCTAGTAGCCGCCACGAAGATAGCCGCAGATTACCAGGTTGAAGATCATAAGATTATCAAACTGGGATTAAGCTCGATCGGCGGTTCCGCACTAACCGATGAGCATATTGCTGTGCCCAATACGCCCCAGGAAGGCATACCGGTAACCTACGTACCGGCAAGAAATACAATCTTCCTGTCCTTTGCCTTGGGTTGGGCGGAAGTTTTAAATCTAACCGATATTTTTATCGGCGTTAATGCCGTGGATTATTCCGGTTATCCGGATTGCAGGCCTGAATTTATCAAGGCTTTTCAGCAATTAGCAAACCTTGCCACTAAGGCAGGTGTAGAAGGCGAGCATTTCACTATACATGCACCGCTAATCGCGCTCAGCAAGGCGGAAATTATTAAGAAAGGGGTAGAGCTAGGCGTGGATTATCAGAGCACAGTTTCGTGCTATTCTGCTGATGAACAAGGCCGTGCTTGCCAAGTCTGCGATGCCTGTCGTTTAAGAAAAGCTGGTTTTGCTGAGGCGGGAATAAAAGACCCAACTCAATATCAATCAAATTAAAAAAATCTTGACGTAATTAAATTAGTCATTATAATAGGCAGTCTTTGTTGGGTCGTTAGCTCAGCCGGTAGAGCACCGCACTTTTAATGCGATGGTCGCGCGTTCGAATCGCGCACGACCCACCATCAAAGGCTTTGATTTAAAAAGCTTTTTAAGGATAAAAAGCTTCAGTAACTGTGTACTAAAACCATCGACTACAGTGATAACTACAGTAGTCTTGTTTTTAACCTCAAAACGAGGAAACACAGATGCTCAATTTCCACATCATCAAAGTTAATCTTAAAAACGGCGAAGTCCGTTACCGCACCATTCTGACCCAATCGGGTAAAGGCATCAAAACCAAAACCTTTAGGCGCAAGCAAGACGCTCGTACTTGGGGCACTCGCGCGGTTTTAGATTCCCAGGAATACGAAGCCAAAGGCATCAAACCCTGCACCATCCAATTCAGTCGTTTGGCGGATGAATACATGCGCTGGTGGACCGGCAAAGACCATGACCGAGTAAGGCTCGTGCTATGGTGGGAAAAACGCTTAGGCAAATATCTCTTAAGCGATATTACGCCGGAACTGATCCGCGACACGCTCAAGCCGAAAAAATCACAAGCTCCGGCAACCTACAACAAACACCTCGCCGTGTTATCGGCCATTCTGGATTACGCCACGCTTCAGCAGGAGGATGACAGTATTCTGGAACAATACATCGAGGATAATCCCTGCAAGCGCGTCCGTTCTCTCAAGCTAGATAATAAGATCGTTCGTTATCTGTCTGACGAAGAAAAGCCACGTCTTTTGAAAGCGGCGAAAGATATTGGAGGTAAGTTTTATCTCAAAGTTCTGATGGCGTTGACCACCGGTATGCGCAAAGGTGAATTGGATTGGCTACGCTGGAACGAGATTGATTTCGATAAAGGTCTGGCGATGCTACCCGACACCAAAAACGGAACGCCACGCCATACGCCGATACCGAGCGTTATTATGGATCAACTGAAAAAGCATCGGGAAATCGGCAACCGTCTATTATTTCCATCCAGCACCGACATAAACAAGCCTTTCGACTATAAAAAGCAGTGGGCAAAGTGCCTGAAAGCGGCAGACATCAAAAACTTTAGATGGCACGATATGCGCCATGATACCGCCTCAACTTTAGCGCGGGATGGCCGTACATTAAAAGAAATCGCTGAAATCCTGGGACATAAAAGCCTAGCCAGTACCGACCGCTACACGCATTTGTCGACGGCACACAAATCTCAAGTGTTGAATGACACGATGGCTAAGTCTATTAGTTTATAGTCCGATTTACTCGTAGAAAATGCCCTGTTAGATGAGATTATTACTTGCCTAACAGGGGGGGGCTCAGTAATGAGTTGCACTTTAATGAAATAATTAACCTTGATTAAAGCTGTACCTTCAAAAATTTTAAAATTTAAAAAATGGCTGACGTTACCTGAAACAGCGAAAGCATTTTTCCAGGGGCGATAAAGTTTTGTTGTAAAGTAGAGATTTTATAAGGATGTGAAAAGGTAGGGGGGTAATAAGTGCAGATGTTTAAAGATTTCCGTGTAAACCAGTTCCAAATGGACTTTTTGGCTCTAGTGAGCATGGCTACGAAATGGTCTAACAGCGCCTTCGAGGAGAATCTAGAAAAGTGTTGCGCTTCTCTTGGTCTCTCAAGGCGAATGTTATGAATGGCCGCTTTCCCGAATTGAGCAGTTCTACAGTTGGCAATTGTGATAGTCAGCTCATGGCCGAATTCGAGCATTCAAAACCTGTTCGGAATTCTAACAAATTGGTAGTAGCTTTCTAGAAATCAGTACCCTCACCTTTAGTGCATTACCAGGTGCAATTCTGCTTGTTAACTGAAGAGAACGGTGTTTATTTTGATTTCACAGGTAATCAATGGAAAAAAGTGGACGGTGAACATGAAAAATAGTGTTCACCCTAATGAGAATACCCACATCTGCCTGACTTTGTCGGGTGGGTGTTTAGACGGGGTA
>NZ_JALOCF010000068.1 GCF_023227905.1 Methylobacter sp.
ACAATATACGGTATCGACCAATCCGGGATGCGCAGTTGCTTGAACAGTCCGCGTCTGATGATGGTTTCGATGGCTTGCAGGCACAGCCTGTGCAATTCTGCGGTCGCGTCGTCGAGCACATCGATCTGGCTGCGCGTAAAGCGGTAGCAGGCCGACTCGTCCCAATAAACTTCGCCGTCCAGGGTGTGATAGTTCATGCCGACTTCTTCAACGCGCCGTTGCCAATCGACGCGCGGCGTCAATTCGATGCGTTGCATGGCTCAACCGCCGAACGAAAAGTGCGAGCCGCCGAAAGAGCCGAAACCGCCGCGCCTGATTGAGTTGTGATGGTAGCTCGAACCCGAGCCGCCGTGACCGTTCGAGCTGCTTTGGCATTCGGTGGCATTGCCGTTATTGTCTTGGCAATTGTTTTGGCGGATTCGGAAATCTGCCGGGTTACCGGCATAACTGGCCAGCGATAAGCCGCCCAGCAATGCCAGCGACACTTGCAGCGAACGGCGCGGAATTATGGCTTGGGCCGGCGCAGTAGAGGGGAGGGAGTTTTTCAGTAGCCGTTCCCAGTCCGACAACCGAGGATAAAAATCGTAGTAGAAGCCCGCGCCGATCAGCAGCATTAAATAAAAATCCAGCTTATTGCCGCATAACAAAAACAGCGGCAAACCCAGCCAAGCGACGCCATTGGCAACTAGCGCGGAACGGAATGCCCTTTGATGGGCGCGCTGCAGTCTCACTGTGTACACAGGTTCAGGGGGAGGCGGCGCGGCCAGTCGACGCAATAACCCGTATCCACCCAGTGCAATACCGACAAATAGCAGCCGGAGCGGCACTTCCGGCAAGTTGGGCGCGTAACCGTTAAAAGCCCAGTAGCGTTCGTTTAGAAAAGCCGCAACAATCACATACAACAACAGATAAACGGCGGTCACCACCGCCATAAACCGAAACGACGACAGCGCTTTCCCAAATTCGATGCTAACTACGCTGTTCGGGCTAACGGGCGTACGGGGAAAACTGCCGATGTGATAAACGTTACGGTGATAATTATTCAGCCAGAGTCTAAGTTCTGCCGACAGGCAGCTCTCCGATACCTTGATTGATTCGCGGATATTCCTGTCCAGGCCGTGAAAAAAATATGTCGCCTGCTTCCGGTAGTCTGTAACCAGCGCATGGGTCGGGATCGTGGTTTCGCCAAAATAGCCGGCTTTGACGATTTTGTCAGGATAGAAGGTGACCGAGCGGGTGTTCAGAATACCGATGATGTTCCAGGCTGCATATGACGCCAACAGCACCAGAATGACTTCGAGGATAAAAAAATTGCTGCACAGTCCCAGCCACGCCAAGAAGATCGCCAAGGCCAAACACAGCAGAGCCAACAGTTTTTTCCACGGGCTGTAAACGATAGTCAGTTTCTGATGATGTGAGGATGTCATTTTTGCAGCTACGTTCAGCGAGGATGGTCAAGTTATTGTGCATGTAAATTAACGGCTAAGCATAGCCGATGATGATCAGATCTGCCGAAAATATGGGCATTGGCTGTTATGAAAGGCAGATCGTGAGGTTTGATCAGGGCGTCTGTTATGTACGCTAGCCAACGGTAAGCAACGAGAAATTCTGCTAGTGTAATTATAATAAAAGTAGTTGTTTAGAGCTTTTAGTCATGTTTTACCGTATAGGAAATTAAGGCCTATTTAGGAGAAAGGTTATGGCTATTAAAAAAGAGTTATACGGCTTAAAAAGGTCGATAATCTTGGCGCTGGTATCGATTTTCAACATTTCTATGCCGCAGACGTTAAACGCCAATATCTTACGATCAACAGATTCCCTGGAATTGATTAATTCCTCCTGTCCGGCCGGCTCCGGGCAATATGAAGAACTCAAGCAATTAAAGAAAGACATCAGTACCGCCGACACGCTCAACCATGCGCGTGAACTGGCGCTTGCCCCCACTGACGAAGCCATCCAAGCCCTCAAGAATGCACGCAACATCATGCCGTTCAGCGATGATTTGCGTTCGGCCGAAACGCGTCTTAGTGATTCCCGCTCGCGCATACTCGTGGCATCCTCCCAGGCACAAGTCGCCGATGAATTTTCCGGCATAATGCTGGCGGGGCTTGATGACGATAGTGCCGCCAGGGTAAGCACCGGTGCAGGGGGATGCAATTATTCTACAGGTGAGGTGATTGCCATCGTGGTCGGCTTGATTCTGGGGATTATCCCCGGCCTGATTTTACTTGTGGTGCTTTGTTGACAGCGGGTCACCGAACAGCATGACGATACCGTATTGAGGAAACCGATGGCGGGAGGCTTAAGTCATCTGACTGTCCTTGTTACCGTTTGATCCGGATTGCAATAAGTTCAACTCGAAAATGTTTACAGTTTTATATGTTAAACTCAGGCTCTTGTAAGCAATAATTTTTATTGCGCTATCGTTCAGCAATTTCCTCATCATTCATCGGAGCACCCTATGTCATTGACCATGTATCAAGCATCCATTCCTGCTTTTGTACGCATGTTAGGCAATTTGTCCGCGATTCTCGATAAAGCTGCCGCCCATGCCGAAGCGAAGAAAATCGATCCCGCCGTTTTTGTGAATGCGCGTCTGGCTCCGGATATGTTTCCGCTTAGCCGCCAGGTACAAATTGCGACTGACATGGTTAAAGGTTGCGCTGCCCGGCTGGCAGGCATCGAAGTACCCCACTATGAAGATAATGAAACCACTTTTGCCGAGTTACAGGCGCGTATCGACAAGACCAAGGCGTTCATGCAAAGCGTAAATGCCTCGCAAATCGACGGCAGTGAAGAGCGCCCAATTACACTGAAATTCGGCAGCAGGGAACTGAGCTTTTTAGGCCAGCCTTACTTGCTGGATTTTGTGCTGCCCAATTTTCATTTTCACCTCAGCATGACTTACGCCATACTGCGGCATAATGGCGTGGAAATAGGAAAGAAGGATTATGTAGGCGATTACTGATCGGCGCTTTGTAACGCCTTAACAAGCCCTGCGCGGATTTAAATCTGCGCAGGGCTTTGTTTTTTAGCCTCGCTTTAAGCTTACCTCAAGCTGTACCGGCTATCATAAAGCCACTTGCATCAAATTTTCCCGTTCAACCCCGGATTGCCGTTCATGGGCGGCAGCCGGCTGTTTACGATAAAACTTAGTATGAAAACACTCAAAATGCAGGGGTCGATTGCCTGCGGAATCGACTTCGGAACCTCGAACACCACGGTAGCAATTGCCCACGGAAATGACGATCAAATAATCTTGGTCCCGTTAGAAGAGGAGCATTTAACGATACCTTCGACTATTTTCTTTCCGGCAGAAAGCCCGACCGCTGTTTTTGGCCGCAAAGCCATTAACGCCCATGTCGCTCAAGATGAGGGCCGGTTTATGAGAAGTTTTAAGCGCGTGCTTGGCACATCTCTGATGAAAGAAGGGACTCATATTAGCGGAAGAAAAACAAAATTCGAGCACATCATCGGTCACTTTATCGAGGATATTAAAAGCAAGTCAGAGTCATTGGCCGACAGGGAAATCCAGAACGTCGTTGCCGGCAGGCCGGTTCATTTTGTCGACGGCAATGACCAAGCGGACAAGGAGGCGGAAAGCCAGCTCGAAGCCATATTCGCGTCCGCCGGATTTAAAAACATCCGTTTTCAATATGAGCCTATTGCCGCCGCATTTGCTCATGAATTAACGATGGGCGATACCGAGCGTTTAGCGGTCGTTATGGACATTGGCGGCGGCACGTCCGACTTTACGATCATGCGGCTATCCGGGCGCTATATCAACAAGCTCGACCGCCAGCAGGATATTCTGGCTAATGCGGGAATTCGCATCGGCGGTAACGATTTTGACCGGGCATTAAGCTTGAAATGTTTTATGCCGCTATTGGGATTGGGTTCGCTTTGGGGAGCCAAAGGCTTGGGCTTTCCGATAACGCCTTTCTTTGACCTTTCTGAATTGAGCAAAATTCAGTATATGTACACGCAAAAATACAAAAGGGATTTAAAAGAGCTGGTCAGTCAATCGAATGACAAGGCCCTTACCCATAGACTGCTGTCAATTGTAGAGGAAGAGCAGGGGCATACCTTGATGGCCGCAGTCGAGGAAGCCAAGATTCAACTTAGCTCATCCGAGCAAACAACCGCTGATCTTTCTTTCATTGAAGCGGATTTGCAAGCGGATATCGAACGGACGCAATTCGAGGATAGCCTGTACGGGAATATTGAGAGCATCCAAAAAACCATCAATGACTGCATTACCGTTGCGGGAGTGAAAGCAGACGATGTTGCGCTGGTCATTTTAACCGGTGGCGGCACCGCTATTCCGCTGATTCAAAAAATCACCCGACGGATATTTCCGCAAGCCGAAATTTCAGATGGCAACCGCTTGTCTAGCGTGGGCTTTGGTTTGGCGTGTGATGCCAGACGGTATTATTTAGAGGGCTAATTGAGCTCAGGCCACAGGAATAAGGAATTAATGGTAATCTCCATGAGGACTGCGGAGTTTTGTCGAATTTGAACTAAGTGCGTTTAGACTTACAGAGAAATCAACTGGGTAGGGCGTGCAGGGAGTAAGACATGATTCGCGGCTTTAATCAGCAAGGCTAATAACCGCGGAGTGCAGGCTCTGCCTGCTCTGGCAAGCGGAGCTTGCACTCCTGGAACTTTCCGGAAGCTATTTTATAACCTGACAGATACCGGTTTATCACGGGTATCTATCAGGTTAAGTTCAGCCTATCCGTTTTTTACTTCAGACCGTTTTTCCATCAATTGCGATGGGTTGATTCTCTCGAAATAACATTCGCAGACTAAATGCCGTTTGGATAATCGTAACTGTAATGCTTGCGCAATGGTTTGATCACTTCCCATTGACTATCCAAGCCTGCGTGGAACGATACCAGATCGCCAGGCAGAATGCGTACCGACTCTCCGCCGGCAGGCGTTACCAGAATTTCTCCTTCCAGCACATAGGCGCATTCAGTTTCATCAAAATCAATTGGAAATTTTGAAATTTCTTTTTCCCAGATTTCCCAGTTGGAAACACCCAGTTGTTGTAAGCGCTCTTCACTTGGATTGTGTTCGATGGTAATTTTGCTCATGTTGTTCCTAAAAAATTAAACTTGTTAGAACGGCAATTTTAACACCAGGTCAGCCTGTGCGCTATTTGCCACCTAAATTAACCTGAGTTCGGGCTTGAATTGGATGCCAAGGTAGTCGAGGGTCCGCTTTGCCCGCTCCAGTGTCTTGGTATCGACAACAACCAGTACCGCTTGATCGTCCTGGGGGAAGCTTTAAGAAAACGGGCCCGATCCTTTAAAAAGGGCAACCTGGGACAATATTTTCGCGGTATCCGGTCTTAATGCCGAGATTCCGCGCGGTGTAATAAGCTTGTAAGCCCAAGGGCAAGGGCGCCTGAGATTGTTTTGCCGTTTTATACCCAAAGGGCATAAGTTTCGTTTGAGCAGGCAGGCTGCTCAACTCAGCTTTAAAATTAAGTTATCTTAGGCTTTGCCAAAGATAACTTAATTTGTCATGCCGAATGATGAATTAATTCCCTACTCCGACAAAGTCCGGCCTCGGCAATTCGTTATTGGCCGTTTGCAGCAGTAGATCTTCAAACGTGTAAAAGCCTATCGCGCAGTTTTCGAGCTGGGCTAATGCGAAAGCTGCGCCGGTGCCGAATGCTTCGCGCCTGATCGATGAATGAACTAAACGGACTGTTTGGTGGGGGAAACCGAAAATGACTTCATGCTCGCCAATAATGCCACCGAGCCGCAACGAGGTAATTTGTTCTTCCTCCAGACCTAATTTTTCTGCAATTTTAAGTGCCGTGCCTGAAACTTCGGGCTTTTCCTTAAAGTGTTGCTCAAGGATTTCCACGTCGGCGAACGGAGCGATCTTGCGCAGCAGATTGGCCGCCGTCATCAGGAAATTAATGCCTAAAGTAATATTGGGAGAACACATGACGCGTGTATGTTTGCCCAGGCTGCGAACGTAAGCCAGATCGTTTTCCGAATAAGCGGAAATTGCGCTGACCAGCATGATTTTGCGTTTGCGCACTATTTCCCCGTAAGCATGTACGGCTTCCGGCGAAGAAAAATCCACGACCGCATCGACCGGATGCCGGGCAAACAACATTTCGAACGATTGCCGATCGACGCCGAAAATAGGAATATCGGTATCAGGATGAGTTTTGACGGAACCGCCGGCAGTGCGGCGGGCAATCCAGCAGAGTTCGAAACGCGGGTCTGCGTTGAGTACGTTGGCTACGGCTTTGCCGGTTTTACCATAACCGATAAGACCGATACGTGTTTTAAAAGACACGATAAACCTCCTTTGATGTGTATTGGAGAATATTAAAGATACGCAATCGAATGCATACGATTAAGTGTTGAGTAGCGCAGAACAAAGAGCGAATATTTAAAGTGCACTCGGAAAAATCTAACAATATGCAGCAAATGTAATGGTAGAGGCCTTTTCGCGTACCCTCGGAATGATAGCTTTTCGATCCTTAAATTTTGATTAAAGTTTGCTTAAAAAGTTTTTTTAACAATATTCTTGCTGAGTACAAGAGCGTTGTTATCGCTTGTTTTGTCGTATCAATTTCCATATCTTTAGTAAATGCAGCTTACCGCCATCGCTTTACTTAAAGTTGCAAGCTATAGCTATTGCACTTTTGCCCTTAATGAAGACGACCGCTTACGACGCCGGGTATTTGGGCGGGATCGAAATCAGAATATGCACATGATCCGATACCCAATGCCCTTCCAATATTTTGCACTATTTTTGCGCAGCCAAATCTTTCAGCAGCTCCCCCAAATATCTTCCGAGCCCTTGATTGAGGCTTTTCTTCCTGTAGTTCGGTATCCAAACCGCATGATGCTTACATTCCCATTGTGTATGTTTTAAACTCTCTGGCGGATTCATCGTTTGTTTTCTTATCTTTACGGTGAGACTCTCGATGATTCCCGGAATTGTCAAAATTTGCGAGTCCCCCGGCAGAGCGGGGGGTTACCCATGATTAATTAAAAAATCTTGCCGCTACAATCAGGAACAGAACTTGAAATCACAAAAAACAAACTGGCACCATTTGTCGCCCGAAACACTGACGACAAACTTGCAGGTTGATATTAAGCAAGGTTTGACTGAAAACGAAGCCAGGCAACGGCTGCAAAAATACGGCCTTAACCGCCTGACGCCACAGCGCGGCAAGAGCCCGTTGCGTTTACTGTTTGAGCAGTTTAACCAGCCCTTAGTCTATATTCTGCTGGTTGCGGCGGGCGTTACAGGATTTTTAGAGGAATGGGTGGATAGCGGCGTGATTTTTGGCGTGGTGCTGATTAACGCTATCATCGGTTTTATTCAGGAAGCCAATGCCCTGAAAGCCATAGACGCGCTTAGCCGTGTTTTAACCGTCACTTCCACGGTATTACGCAATGGCCAACGCCGTTCCATTGCCGCCGACCAGCTGACGGTGGGCGATGTGATAGTACTGCAATCGGGCGATAAAGTACCGGCCGACTTACGTTTGCTGCAAACCCGCGAGCTGCAAATCGATGAGTCGGCGCTCACCGGCGAATCCGTTCCGGTGGAGAAGCGTCTTGCGACCTTGGGCGAGGAAACCGTATTGGCGGATCGTCATAATATGGCCTATTCCTCAACGCTGGTCACCTATGGCAGCGGCTTGGGCGTCGTCGTGGAAGTCGGCGACCGTACCGAAATCGGACGCATCAACAGCATGATCAGCAGCGCCATTGAACTGGAAACGCCGTTGACCCAAAAAATAAGCCAATTCAGTAAATTGTTGCTATGGGTCATTATGGGTTTGGCGGCGCTGACTTTTGCCGTGGGCGTTTGGCGTGGCAAACCGATGCTGGATATGTTTATGGCATCGGTAGCCTTAGCGGTAGGGGCAATTCCCGAAGGCTTGCCGGCTGCGCTGACCATCACCCTGGCGATTGGCGTATCGCGCATGGCGAAACGCAATGCCATTATCCGCAAACTGCCGGCAGTGGAAACGTTGGGCAGCACCACCGTCATTTGCTCGGACAAAACCGGTACGCTGACGCAAAATCAAATGACCGTTCAGGCGCTGTACGCAGGCGGCGAATTGTTCGACGTCACCGGCAGCGGCTATACCCCGGACGGCGATTTTCAACTTAACGGCAAAGCCATTGCCTACTCTGACCACCCGGCCTTAATGGAATGCTTAAAAGCGGGGCTTTTATGTAACGACGCCCGACTGCTTGCCGAAACGGACAACTGGCGCATCGAAGGCGATCCTACCGAAGCGGCGTTGCTGGTTGCCGCCCACAAAGCCGGCCTGCATCATACCCCGGTTAGCATCGCCCATCCTCGCCTGGATGCGATTCCTTTCGAATCGAAACACCAATTCATGGCGACCTTACATCATAATCAAGCCATCGATACCCGCCATGTCTACGTGAAAGGTTCGGCGGAAAGCCTGTTAAGCCGTTGCCATAATGCTTTCGACCGGCACATGCAGCTGACGGCATTGGATAAAACCCGGTTGCAGCAACAAGTTGAAAGCATGGCGGCGCAAGGTTTGCGGGTGCTGGCGTTTGCGCGCGCCGATCACGACAATGATGCCGTGCAACATGAACATCTGCGTGACGGCTTAACCTTTCTAGGCTTGCAAGCTATGATCGATCCGCCGCGTCCTGAAGCCGCTACCTCAATCGCCGCCTGTTACCGGGCGGGGATTCAGGTAAAAATGATTACCGGCGACCATCCCGTCACCGCATTGGCGATTGCCGAACAACTGGGCATGCAGCAAACCGGGCGCGTCATTAGCGGTGCCCAATTGCAAGCGCTTGATGAAAAGCAATATTCGCAATTGATAGAAGATTGCGCCGTGTATGCCCGTATTGCGCCGGAGCAAAAACTACAATTGGTGCAAGCCTTGCAAGCTAACGGCCATATCGTGGCCATGACGGGGGACGGCGTCAATGACGCGCCGGCCTTGCGGCAAGCCAATATCGGCGTGGCCATGGGCCAGGGCGGCACTGAGGTGGCGAAGGAAGCGGCGGCAATGGTGTTGACCGACGACCATTTCTCCACCATTGCCGCGGCGGTCGAAGAAGGCCGCGGCGTGTTTGACAACCTGGTTAAATTTATCGTCTGGACGCTGCCCACCAATTGCGGCGAAGGTTTAGTGATCAGTGCGGCGATCTTTGCCGACGTTGCCCTGCCTATCACCCCGGTGCAAATTTTGTGGATTAATATGAGCACCGCCATCTTGCTTGGCCTGATGCTGGCGTTTGAACCGAAAGAGCCGGCTTTAATGCAGCGCAAGCCGCGCGATCCCCAACAGCCCATTCTGACCGGACAGCTAATCTTCCGGATTTTCCTAGTGGGCGTTTTGATGCTAATAGGAGCTTTCGGCCTGTTTGAATGGGAGTTGGCGCAGGGTGAATCGTTAGCCTCGGCACGGACGATAGCCGTCAATGTGTTTGTGTTCAGCGAGATGTTTTACCTGTTCAACTGCCGCTCCTTGAAATATTCGATGTTTCACGTTGGCGTGTTTTCCAATTTATGGGTAATTTTTGGCGCGGTGTGCATGACGCTACTGCAATTACTGTTCACTTATTGGCCGCCGATGCAAAAACTGTTCGGCAGCGCGGCGTTTAAAACGGATCAATGGCTGTTGATTTTGGGCGTTGCGCTGACAGTTTATATTACAGTGGGGTTGGAAAAATTCGTGCGGCGGCGGTTTTTTTAAGGAATCAGGATGTGATATAGAGCCCGTAGTTAGTAAAGCGACATTTGCTCCTTCTCCCTAAGGGATGCCTGCATGGATGCAGGTAGTAGAGCAACGCAGGGAGCGGTTGCCGAGAAGGTTGGGATGAGGGGATATCAATAAGCATTTTTCCTTAATTTTGTTTTCCCCTCACCCAACCCTCTCCCTCTGGAGAGGGCTTTTTATCACTTTATCAACTAATGACTCTATAACTCCAGAAATTGCCTTAACGGAGAGGATAGCAGCGTAATTCCATTTTGGTAAAAAACAGGCGTTATTCTTTAAGTTGTCGCATATGGGACTGCCACTTTGTTGATAAATTGCCCTTGGGATGCACGAGGGCAGGCTCTGCGCGCTTTGAAACCATGGCTTGCACGCCAAAATACCGGAAAATTTTAGCTCGATGACTTAAGTCCGCTGGTAATTTATTGCCCTGAATAAAATCGTGGCGTAGACTCGGGCCTATCTATCAAGTTTGGAAGAGTCGGGTCTATGCTTATGACAAAACCAATTGATCGCCACATACTTTCGCTGCCGCTCGCTGTTTTTCCGGCATTACTCGCGCCCGCCCGGGCCGGGAACTACGCTATTTTCTCCACGCCGCCCGGACGCTACCAGCCGGCTTGTCCAGACGACGCTACGTTCGGTATGGGTGCGGATGCTGTATATGCGGGACGTCCTGGAAGAGAAAGCGGACTTACCCTGACAGCTGCTAATCAGCTTGATTTTGTAACCTTTAAATCGTTCAGTATGCCGGGAATATGATGATCATTGTTACAACTTTCGTTATAACATTAATCTGCGTTTTTTTTGTTATCAACCTCAGTTTTGGCAATAAACCGATAGACGCGCGCATTGAAACGCTTTACGCCGTTGCCGACCCGCAATTCTTAAGGTCCATGGGAAATCTTTTAGGACCGCCGGTTATCGAAGGCAACCGTGTCCAAACATTGGTAAATGGCAACGAAATTTTCCCTGCCATGCTGGAAGCCATACGCGGCGCACAGAGAACCGTCACTTTCGAAACTTTTATTTATTGGTCCGGAGCTATTGGTAAAGAATTTGCCGAAGCACTGAGTGAACGGGCGCGGGCGGGTGTGCGTGTGCATGTCATGCTGGATTGGCTGGGTTGCAGCGATATCGACGAAGCCTACGTCAATGAGATGAAGCGCGCGGGCGTGGAAGTCTATCGTTACAATCCGTTACGTTGGTACACGTTGAGACGTATGAACAACCGGACGCATCGCAAACTGCTGGTGATCGACGGCAAAGTCGGTTTCACCGGCGGCGTTGGCATCGCGACACAGTGGACCGGCAATGCGCAAGACAAAGCCCATTGGCGGGATACGCATTTTCGCATGGAAGGTCCGGCGGTCGCGCAGCTACAATCCGCTTTCATCGATAACTGGATTCAAGTCCGCGGCCAAGTACTGCACAGTGCGGACTATTTCCCTCCGCTCGAGCCGGCCGGTGAGTACCGGGCGCAGGTCTTCAAGAGTTCGCCTAGAGGCGGCGCCGAAGGTGTTCAACTGATGTATCTGCTGTCGATTGCGGCGGCAAAAACTTCGGTGCAGTTATCGATGTCGTACTTCGTTCCCGATAAGGTCGCCATTAACACATTCGTCGCCGCGCAAAAACGCGGGGTTCGCATACAAATGATTGTCCCTGGACCTTATATTGACCGGAAAGTGCTTCGCTATGCCTCGCGCAACGCGTGGGGCGCATTGTTGCAGGCGGGCATCGAAATTTACGAATACCAGCCGACGATGTTCCACTGCAAAGTGATGATCGTGGACGAGCTATGGACCTCGGTAGGATCGACCAATTTCGACAGCCGCTCGTTCAGCGTTAACGACGAAGCCAACCTTAACATTTACAGCGCTGAGTTTGCGCGCATACAGGCACGGATTTTCGAACAGGATTTATGCGATTCACGCCGTATAACCTTGGAGGAATGGCAGAATAGGCCCTGGAAGAACAAAATCAGGGATAGCATTGCAGACCTTATCAGTTCGCAGTTATAGAACGGGATGCTTAATGCCTTTTAATGAAGTAAACACCTGATCGTCCTGATTGCGTAAAACCGTCAGGCTGCCGTCCGTTTCCAGTACAACGGCGGCGACACTTTCCATTTCCGACAAACCTTGCGAGCGTACGGCGGCACGTACTTCGGCTTCGGTGACGCGTTCGCTTTTCATTGCCTCAAGAAAGCGCCCGTTGAAATAAAGCAGAGAAGGCTCGGCTTTAATCAGGTTTTCCACCCGGCGCGAACGCACTGACAGCCAGGTAATGACATATTGCAGCCCAATCAATAAGGTGAACGCCGCCACGCCATCGGCAAGAGCCACGTCTTTAGAGAGCAGAACCGTCGCCAACGTCGAGCCGATCGCCACGGTCACCACCAAGTCGAAAGCATTCATTTTCGATAACGTGCGCTTGCCGGAAACACGCAATAGCAGCACCAAAGACAAATAGGCCAAGGTGCCGACGATAAACACCCGAAGCAGACTAAACGCATCGTTAAAAAACATGGTTCATTCCTCTTGAGTATGATTCTGGGCCAGAGCAAGCAATGTTTGGTGAAGCCGATCGGCTACGCGCCGGCGATCGGTTTGGTTAGTGATTTGGCTCGCGTCTTCACCAACCAGCTGAGCATGCCGCATTAACAGGATGCGGTCCTGGTCGCGGTATACATCAGGCGCAATTTCGCCGATGGTTTCAAGAAGGTGCAGCATCACATCCGGATTGTTGGCGCCATAGAGACGAATCTGGCCGAAAGCGATATCGGCCAGCTCCTCGAAATCGAGCGTGCAGGCAATCACGCGCAACCGGCCGTGTTCATCCTGACGTAGCGGCATGGGGAGTTCGCGCCTTGCCACGCCGCTTAGCGACGCCCCTATCCAATCGATACAAGTCAAGGCGGTGAAAGGTTCGTTGATGCCCGGCGACAGCGCATGGACAGCAATTTCGACCATCTGCTGCAACATATACTGTGCGTCCTGATGCGGCGTGCGATGGGCTCCGAGACTAAAGCAGTCTCGCAATTCAAGCTCGATATCCGGGTTGATATGCGCACGCGGCAGCACACGCAGCAAGGTCGTGGTCGTGGTCACGAAATCGCCGGGGCGCTTTGTCAATTGCAGCATCAAGTCGTGTTGCGTCGCCAACTGCATTAACTGTTCATCGTCCACTGCTTGCAGATAGCCATTGGCTGCGGATAGCACCATATCCGCGGCTTGCCATTGGCTGTCATCGGGCAACTGCTCTGGGCGGGTGTTGTCGCTGTGCGGTCGGCCGATGCGTTCGGGGAACAGAACCGGCAGCGATTTTTGGAATTGTTCTCCCACATTGGCGATCAGATTCTCGGCCTGAATGTTTTGCGAAATGTGGTGAATGAAATAGATCAGGACTGCCATTGAAGCCAGCGCCAACAGTATGCCGATATTCACGGACAGATACGGCACGAAGCTTTTTTCTTCGAGTGAGCGCACTGTCCGCAAGACCAGCAGGCAATAGACAAAAGTGGCGATAAAGGTGCCGAGCGTGAATTGAACACCCCGGTCGGAGGTAAAGTTTCTCAGCACGCGCGGCCCGAAATGCGATGACGTTTGTGCCAGCGTGGTCACGGTCAGCGAAAACACAATCGAAACGACGGTCATGACCGAACCGGCAATGACCGACAGTACGCTACGCGCGCCTTCGGTGCCGCCCGACCACACCCAGCCCATGTCACGCAGCCAGGCGCTGCCGATGGCATAATCAATGGCCGTGCCAGCCAGCGCCGCGCCTGCCGCAACCAGTGCCATCACTGCCGGTAAAAACCAGAAAGTATCGACCGCCTTATCGCGGATTTTGATCAATTGCAGCTTCATCGCCGTTTGGAATTCTGTTCGCTTGAAAGCGCTTCTTTTAAATCACGCAATGCGTCGACGATACGTGCCGGACGCGGGGCCTCGCCTTGGCCTTGAGGCCAGCCTTCGCGCTGGCGTGAACGGTCGCCGTCGGTTTCTTCGGTCTGGTCGTGGAAAAGAATCTGCTGTGTCGGAAACGGCAAATCGAAACCTTCGGATAAAAGCGCACTAACGACTTTTTCCAAAACGATATCTTGCGCATTCAGGCTTTCAAACCGGCGCGGCGGCTTCACCCACCAACGCAAGCGGATATTGACGCTGCTATCGGCCAGTTTGACCACCAGCGCATCGGGCTCAGGATCGGCAAGGACTTCCGGAATCTCTCGCACAGCATTGAGCAGGATACGCTTGGCGTGAGCGATGTCATCGCCGTAGCCGATACTGATGTCGTATTCCAGGCGCCGTTTTTCATAGGCGGTGTTGACCGTCACCGAATTGGTGAACAGGTTGGAATTGGGAATCACCACCCGCCGCCCGTCATAAGTTCTGATGAAAGTCGCGCGAGTCTGAATGTCCTCGACCGTGCCTTCGAAATTGTTCAGGATAATCTGGTCGCCGATACGGAAAGGTTCGGCCAACAGCAGTAAAATCCCGGCAAGAAAATTTTGCAGAATATCGCGAAACGCAAAGCCGATAGCGACGCTGGACAGTCCCAGAATACTGACCAGTTCGCCCGGCGTAAAGCCGGGAATGGCAATTACAAGAGCAATCAGCAGGCCGATAAAGATAATCAAGCCATAACTCAGCCGTCCCATCACCAGACCCAAATTATAGTGGCGACGATTGCGCAGCATGACGATCCGCACCATCGCACGCACGCCCTTGCCGACGAACAGGAAAAGTATAAAAACAACGGCAGCAATGGCGAGATAGGGCAGTCTTTCAATAAAATCGTTAATCATTTCTTGCGCGGAGCCGGTTGCCTCGCTAAGGTTGAATCGCATAACGGCCGCTCCGTACTAACAATGAAGGTTTTTTAGAGAACATAGCGGAGCCGTCATCAGGGTCTAACTCTGCCAGGTCCTGAAACTGCCGGTGTCCAAGTGGACAAAGCCTAAGCGTTGAGAATAGCCGACGCCTCCGCGGCGCAGCGCCAGTGCAGCGTTCCTGATTTTGCGAATATCCAGCCCATCCACGTGAAGATCAATAGCCCGGCCTTGCATATGCAGACTGTGTTTTGCGACATTGCGACGTCTTTTACGTAATCGGGCATTCGTGCGTGGAGAACGATAGCCCGAGAAAACCAGAAATGGCTTATGGGTTCCAAGCGCAAGCTTCAGATCATATAACTGGTCGAGCAAGGCCGGGTCAATGGGATGAACTTGGCCGGTATGATAATCACGCAGCAGGTAGCTGATTTCTTGCAAGGCATCGTCGAGGTAATCGCCCTGTTCGAAATAGGTTAACTTCAACTTATCGCCGGTATGAATATTTTTTAAAGCGAGCGTTTTAGGTTCAGTGTCCGCATTCGAAACCTCTATGCCGCTCAGCGCCAGCAAAGAAATACCGGCTACAGTCTTAAAAAAACCGCGCCTTGATGCAATAACACGGCTTTCATCGCTGCCTATTATCGGTTTGTTCATAATCTGCCTTCATAACTCTTGGCCTAAAACAATTGTTTTTCAGGCTTGTTTATGCGTTATGCCAAAACATGGTTTACAGATTAACCCGAACACTTAAGGTTAGTCAGTGCGTTGTCGTACTTAAAACGCATCAATCTGCCTGCTGCACCTGTAACAAGAGCAGCCGTTAAGATAGCAGTGTGGCTCTACTCAAAAATACTCTGGATAATGAAGCCTACTTTATTCGGCAGTTGATTCAAAAGCGTCCGCTTCGGATTCAGGCAGTTTTTCCTGGCTGGGATCCCAGCGGATAACCTGGTTTCTTCCGGACTCCTTCGCCACATAAAGCGCTCTGTCGGCTTGATTATTCAATTCGGCAGGATTTTCGGCATGATCGAAAATTGATGCAACGCCAAGGCTGGCCGTTACGTTCGGGCCGGTCCTTTCATAAATTTTGATCGACTCATTCATAATGCTTAGTCTGATACGTTCAGCGACAGAAAAGGCGTCATCAGCGGAAAGGCCCGGTAAAACCAAACAAAACTCTTCGCCCCCGTAACGGCCCACCAGATCATCTTTCCTGGAGTTCGAATGCAGAATATTGGCTAGAAGCTGGATAATATCGTCACCGGTTGAATGGCCATAATTGTCATTTACCAGTTTAAAATGATCAATATCAACCATGAGGCAGGATAACTCGCTCCCTTGTTTTTTAGCTTTGGCGAACTCTATGTCAAAGGCTTCATAAAATGCACGGCGGTTTAAACATCCTGTAAGAGGGTCCCGGGTCGCCAGAAAATGCAATTCCTTATTTTGCTGTGTCACTTCAACTTGCGCTGTCTCAAGTTGAGCAATCAAAGAGGATAATTCGATATTTTTTTGCTCGAGCACGGTAACGTCGTCAAAGGTGATTAATACGCCTTGGGCTACATTATAATCTCCTAAAATAGGTGCGCAGTTAACCACAAATTTTCTGACCGAACCTGAAGAAACCGGTAAGTCCAGGTTAAAGCCCATATGGGTTTCGCCATTTTGCAGCGCGCGGGTCCAGGGCAATATTTTTCCGGATTTATCCTCGGGCTTATATTTCCAGCCTAATTCAAAGGCCTTAATTCCAAGCAGGGAAGCGGGCGTACGCCCCAGTTTTTCGGCAAATGCCTTGTTTGCCAAAACAATCTGTTCCTTTTCATCAAGGATCAATACGCCTTCAGTCAATGTATCAAAGGCAGCATTAACTCTTTCCGGAACCACTGCCGAAGGATCTAACTGTCTTAGGGTTCGTAAAATAAAGAACAGATAAGCAAAAAAACCGAAGATTAAAATGAACAGCGCCAGTTTATAGATGGACGCACTAATAATGCCTGGAAAGATATCGGAGCTCAGCGGCGCGAATTTTAATTCAACCGTTCGCCAGGTTTTGCCGTTTTTCATGATGGGGACCAATATGTTGCTAGCCGTTGATTTTTGGCTATTGTAATTTCCCCATTGTTCGGCATGATTGCCCACCTGAAAAACCAGATTGCCGTCATTATTTCGCACCCCGGCCGTTAAAATAGTGTCGTCCCTGTTAATAATGACATCCAGGAAACGGTAAAACTGAGTTTCAGCGTTTACACCCAGAATTGAAAATTGTACCGCCAATGATTCGCTGATTAATTTTCTGGCTCTGAGTTCTGCTTGACGCTCATCGGGTGCGAAGCCGGCAAAATCCGCAATAAGTAACAGGCTGACAGTCAATGATACCAGAGCAAAGCTTATGCGCATGGCCGGTAAAATAGTAGAGGTCTTGGCAGATAATTTGTTCATCAATTAAAGAACCTTGGCATAAAGCTAATTAGTCGGACTTGTACAAGTCATTTTGCTCAAAGACGAGCTTAATATCAGCCATTATCATGATGTGTAGGCCGGGAAAATAACCGCTCAACTTTATCCTGAACAATTTCGTCACCTGAAGACTCTTGACTTTCAGGCCCGGCAAGTACCGCTGATTGTTTGGAGGCAATAAAAATCGGTAGCGGATCAAATCGCTTTAATAACGATACGGATGAAAATATGCTCGCTACTAATGATCCGCTACGCAACACCCAGCGAACAAAACCGGCTGTTAAAGTCACGCTGGATATCACAGCCACACTAATTTCCAAAGAGTTGCGGCGCGACTCGCTATCATCGATCTGGTTTCTCATGGCCGCCAGGTGTTGCCATAAAGCCTGCTCTTCGCTTTGAGTAAAACTACGATTCATGTCAACCGTGTAGTCAGCGCTGGAACTTGCCGATAGGTCTCTAAAATTATTTGCCAACCTGTCTTCTGGGGGCTGCTCTACCATTGATGGAGGCGGTTCGCTTGTCCAGGAAGCCGTGATTGTTTGCTGATTAGCCTCAATAACCACCGCACCCTTTGGGGCAGTCATGGCGGGAGCGGATAAAGCGGCTTTATTACTTAGCAAGGCCTCGGTATCAAAAATATTTTCGTTGCCGGATCTGATAATGCCGAGGTGATTGACATCATGGCTGTTTGCACTAGCTGTGTTATTGAAAGAGCCCTGTTGCATATCGACAGACACGGAGGCGACACGCGTATTAATGTCGCCGAATATAGGAGGCATGCCAAGAGGATTGGCATTGATGACGGGCGGCGCTGGAGCAGCCTGGGGCTGATCTTGGGCCGCTGTGGTAGTCAGGGTCTGGCCTTGGGTTGCGGTACTAGTCACAGTGTTTGCCGGGGCGTTGCTGATGTTGCTGACAGAGGCGACAGAAGCGACAGAAGCGACAGAGGTGACAGAGGTGACAGAGGTGACAGAGGTGACAGAGGTGACAGAGGTGACAGAGGCGGTTAAGGCGCTGCTGACGCCCTCGTTGCTGCCATGGCCGTCGGTATAGCTGGCGGTGACGGTCAGGGTCTTGCCGACCTCGGCTTCGGTCAGCACATAGCTGCTGCCGGTGGCGCCGGTGATCGCGGCGCCGTTGGCGAGCCACTGGTAGCTGATCGGGCCCAGCCCGTCGGCATCGGCCAGGGTGTGGCTGGCGGTCAGGGTCTGGCCCTGGGTCGTGGTGCCGGTGACGGTCACGCTGCCGGTCGGGGCGTCGTTGACATTGGCGACGGCGGCGGTCGCGGCACTGACGGCGCTCTCGTTAGTGCCGTGGCCGTCGGTATAGCTGGCGGCCACGGCCAGGGTCTTGCCGACCTCGGCTTCGGTCAGCACATAGCTGCTGCCGGTGGCGCCGGTGATCGCGGCGCCGTTGGCGAGCCACTGATAGCTGATCGTGCCCAGCCCGTCGGCATCGGCCAGGGTGTGGCCGGCGGTCAGGGTCTGGCCCTGGGTCGCGGTGCCGGTGACGGTCACGCTGCCGGTCGGGGCGTCGTTGAGGTTGGCGACGGCGGCGGTCGCGGCACTGACGGTGCTCTCGTTAGTGCCATGGCCGTCGGTATAGCTGGCGGCCACGGCCAGGGTCTTGCCGACCTCGGCTTCGGTCAGCACATAGCTGCTGCCGGTGGCGCCGGTGATCGCGGCGCCGTTGGCGAGCCACTGATAGCTGATCGTG